>NZ_JBHVCP010000041.1:0-76783 GCF_042803315.1 Streptomyces sp. NPDC057424 | reverse complement strand
GCCCCAGTAGACGTCGTCGATCCGCGCCGGGTCCAGCGCGGGCACGCCGGTGGCCAGGGCGCGGACGACGGTGGCGGCGAGGTCGTCGGGCCGGATCGAGGAGAGGGATCCCCGCAGCTTGCCGAGGGGGGTGCGGCGGGCGGCCGCGAAGTGGACGGGACGCACGAGAGGCTCCTCACACCGCGCATTAATTAGCACTGCTAGTTTCGGACTATAGACCCTGGGCCCGCCCTCTGTGAAGATTCTGCGCCTCCCGAGGTTCCCAACAGGTCATATCGCAGGCGAGACGATCCTCATGCGTCGCGTTTGCACCAGTGCGCCCGGGGCACCCGCGCGTCCATGGAGTGGTTGCGGAGCGCCGCCTGCGTGGACGAGGACCCCGAGCTGTTCTTTCCCGTCGGCACCGCCGGCCCCGCCCTGCGTGACGTGAGCGCCGCGAAGCGGGTCTGCGCGCGCTGCCCGGTGGCCGACCCGTGCCTGAGCTTCGCGCTGAGCAGCGGTCAGGCCTCGGGCGTGTGGGGCGGCACCGGCGAGGAAGAGCGCGACGCACTGCTCCGGACGACCAGGAACGACGCGAGAAGGAGAAGTGCCCTATGACGACCGTGAGGAGCACACTGCCGGACGACGCCCGCAAGGTCTCCTGCGAAGCACTCCAGGACACCCTGGTGGATCTGCTCGGACTCTCTCTGGTCGGGAAGCAGGCGCACTGGAACGTCGTCGGACCGCGTTTCCGGTCCATCCACCTCCAGCTCGACGAGGTGGTCACGGCGGCACGGGACTTCGCCGACACGGTCGCGGAGCGGTCCGCCGCGCTGGGCGTCCCGCCGGACGGCCGGCCGGAGACCATCGCCAAGGCCTTCACGCTGCCCGCCCCGAAGGAGGGCTGGGTGCCCGACTCGGACGCCGTGCAGGTGATGGTGGACGCACTGCAGGAGGCGGTGGGCCGGCTGCGCGAGCGCATCGACACGACCGAGAAGGCGGACCCGGTCACCCAGGACCTGCTGATCAGCATCACCGCGGAGCTGGAGAAGCAGCGGTGGATGTTCGACGCCGAGAACTTCCCCCGCTGACCCGCGGTTGGACGGCACAGATCATCCGACGTACACACGGAAGGGGCAGGCGATGACCGACGCCCTCGAACTCGACGCGCTGTGGGAGGACTTCCACCGCGTGGTGAACATGACCTCGCAGGAACTCGCGGCCTGGCTGCGGGTCCGCGACGCCGACGAGGCCACCGAGCCGCTGCCGGACCAGGCGGGCTCGGCCACCGGGCAGCACGTCCTGGCGATCCTCCAGAAGCGGCGCACCGACCTGACCGAGGACGACCTGCGGGTGATGCGGAAGGTCGTGGACACGGTCACCGACCAGGTGGACCTCGAGAACGAACCCGAGCCCGAGGTGACGGAAGCGGACACCCGACGCCGGCACCGGCTGATGACGGTCGGACACGATCCGCTGAGGGGATAGGCCGTGGGCCGCCGGGAGCGCGTCCACGGGAACTCGTCGGCGCGCACGGCCTGACATACGCGCAGAAGCGGGCATCGGGCTGAAGAACGCCCCGCAGCCGGTGTACCGGCTGCGGGTGCTGTCCCCTCTGCTCAGTGCCCGCATCCGCGGGTCGACGCCCTGGGGCGGGGCGGCTACCGGCGTTACCACGAGCGTACGGCCACCCTCCCCCGAGCTCTTCGAGCAGGGGGTACCCCCCTTCGCTCCGGCGTCGCTCCCCTCGGCGACGGGGCCGAGCAGTGTCCGCGTTCCACCTACAGACCGCTCACCCGAGCAACCATCCCCCGTCCACCGTCAGTTCGACCGCGTTGACCGACCGGTTGCGCAGCAGGAAGTCCACCGCGTCGACCACGTCCGCCATCACGGCGAGCCGCCCGGTGGGGGTCTCGGTGCGCAGCGCGGCGAGCACCTTCTCCGGTTTGGCCTGCCAGTACGGGCTGTCGCCCACGACACCGGGATGCACCGTGTTGACCCGGACCGGAGCGAGCTCGACGGCCAGGGAGTTCATCAGGCCCCGCACCCCCGCGTTGACCGTCGCCACCGTCGTCGCGCCCGGGTAGGGGCGTTCCTTGGCCTGGCCGCCGAAGAGCACGATGGAGCTGTCGTCGTGCAGCCGTTGCCGCAGCGTGTGCACCACTTCCGTGTAGCCGACGAGTTTGAGGGTGACCAGGCGCAGGGCGGCGTCGATGTCGTACTCCGTCACCTTGTTGTCGTCCCGAGAGACGCCCGCGATCACCAGATGGTCGACGCGCCCCAGGCCGGCCAGGGCGCCGGCGATCTCCAGCGGCCGGGCCAGGTCGAGGGCGAGGCCGCGTGCGCCGGCCTCCTTCGCGACCGCTTCGGCCCGCTGGGTGTCGCGGCCGGTGAGGACCACGTCGTCCCCGCACCTGGCCCGCGTGCGGGCGAACTCGAGCCCGATCCCGGACGTTCCGCCGACGACGAGCACACTGCTCATGACTCCTCCTCCAGTGCCGCGCGCAGGTAGTCCCAGTCCCGCGTGAACCGGTACGAGTGCCGTGACGGCGGCTGCGGCGCCTGCGTCTCCAGCCAGCGCAGGGGCCCGTGCCCCGCGTTGACGAACCCGTGCACACATCCGGCGCCCGCCCAGGCCAGATCGCCGGGCTCCAGCCGGTACCGCTCGCCGTCGAGGGTGGCCTCGGCCACTCCTTCCAGGATCAGATACGTCTCCTCGAAGGGATGGTCGTGGGTGCCGATGATCCCGTCGGACGCGTACTGCACCATGAACATGGTCGAGGCGACCGCGCCCAGGTCGCTGTCGACCATCATCTTCACCGTGATCCCGCTGTAGACCATCAGCGCGGTCCGCATGCTGGCCGTGGCGGCCAGCAGGTCCTGGGACTGCTGGCCGGGGTCCATCTGGCCGGGCTCGAAGTGGCCGAAGGAACGGGTGCGCGGGTCGCGGACGTCGACCCGGGCCGGTTCGCGCGCGGGGAGGTCCGGCACGGCCTGGGTGTCGTGTCCGTAGCGGGCGCGCGGCACGGGGGCCAGCATGTCCGCCCAGCGGCCGCCGGTGCTCCCGGCCCCGCGCCAGGCGTGCGGGACACCGGTCGGCAGCAGTCCGTAGTCGCCCTCCTCCAGCAGGTACGAGCCGTCGGGCACGTCGAGGACCAGGGCTCCGTCGAGGACGTGGAAGCTCTCCTCGTACGAGTGCACATGGGCGGGCACCCGGCCGTCCGGGAGCAGTTCGCACAGGCCGAAGCCGGTGTGGACGCTGCCGTCGTCCTCCCCGACCAGCGCCCGCCGCCGGTGGCCGTGGCGGTCGTGGGGCGGCTCGCGCAGGTCGGCGGCGTGGCGCACCAGGTGAGAGGTCATGCCGGCGCCTTCGCTCCCTTGGCCTCCTTCGCCGCGAGGAGCCGGTCGCGGGACTCGCCGACCAGCCGCAGGGCGCGTGCCGTGTCGCCGAGGAGCCTGCCGTCGCGCTTGTGGATCACGCCGTCGACGAGGACGGTGTCCACGTTGGAGACGTCGGCGCACAGCGTGACCGCGGCCGCCGCGTCGTGCACCGGGGCGACGTTCAGGGCGGTGGCGTCGATCGCGACGATGTCCGCGCGCTTGCCGGGGGTGAGGGAGCCGGTGCGGTCCTCCAGTCCGGCGACGTGGGCACCGTTGACCGTGGCGATCTCCAGCATCTGGCGTGCCGTCAGCATGGTGCTGGGGACGGGCATGTTGGCCTGCCAGCAGTCGGCGTTGACGCGGGCGCGTTCGGCGCCGAAGGCCGCGCGGATCTGGGTGAACATGTCGCCGGGCACGGTGGTGACGACGTCGATGCTGAGCGACGGCCGCAGTCCGTGCTCGATGGCCTGCATCACGGGCGGCCAGCCGTGCCCCATCTGGAGTTCCACCTGCGGCGCGATCGACACCGTGCCGCCGCTGCCGGCGACCATCCGCCACTCGTCCTCACTGAGGTAGCAGCTGTGGACGTAGGTGGTGTCCGGGCCGAGCAGCCCCAGGCCGTCGAGCCGCCTCACCATGCCGAAGCGGCCGGCCAGCCGCCCCATGGCCACGTGCACGGTGATGGGGAGGCCCAGTTCGCGTGCCATGGCCCACTCGGCCGCGACGACCTCGTCGACGCAGAAGCCGGGGCCGCGGGTGGCCAGGCCCATGGTCAGCAGGCCGTCGTCGGAGGCGAAGTGCGTCGACCGGATCCGCCGTACGTCGTCCGCCGGGATCGCGACCTTGCTCTCGAACCAGTACTCCGCGAGGGAGGTGTTGGCGCTGCCGTACGCGTACTGCGCCCGAATGCCGGACTCGGCCAGGCCCTGGATCGCCGCGTCCGGGTGCTCGGGGGTGTTGTTGATGTGCGACCAGTCGACGAGCGTGGTGATGCCGGCGTTGAGGCATTCCAGCGCGCCCGCGAGGTTGCCGGCGTACACGTCCTCCGGGGTGTACAGCGGGGCGAAGGTGTCGAGGATGTCGACGAAGTAGTCGTCCAGGGTGGCATCGGGCGCGATGCCCCGGATGGGGGCCTCCCAGGTGTGGCGGTGGGTGTCGACGAAGCCGGGGATCACGAGGTGGCCGGTCATGTCGAGGACCTCGGCGTCGGCGCTGATCTCGGGCTCGACGGCCGCGATCCTGCCGTCCTCGACGAGGACGTCCCCCTGGGGCAGGTCCCCGATGTCCGGGTCCATCGAGATCACGTGACCGGAGCGCAGCAGTGTCCTTGTGGTCATCGCGCTTCCTCCCATGGGGTGTGCGGTGGCGGGTGTGCGGCTCAGTACGCGGCGAGCCTTCGGACCTCCGTGACGACCTTGTCGACGGTCGGGATGACCTGCTCCTCCAGCGCGTCGGCGAACGGCAGCGGGACGCACTCCCCCGCCACCCGCCGCACGGGCGCGTCCAGCAGGCCGAATCCCTCGTCGGCGACGACCGAGACGACGGTGGCGCCCCAGCCGCCCTGGTACGGGTTCTCCTCGACGGTGACGAGCCGGGAGGTCCTGCGCAGTGAGGCGAGCACGGTCGCCATGTCGAGCGGGACCAGGCAGCGCAGGTCGATCACTTCGGCCTCGATGCCCTCCCCGGACAGCACGTCGGCGGCCTTCAGCGCCAGGGGCACCGTCGAGGCGAGCGCGGCGAGGGTGAGGTCGGTGCCCGCGCGGACGACGGCGGCCCGGCCCAGCTCGACGACGTGGTCCGGCGGGGGCGGGGCGCCCTTGGTGGACAGCAGTGCCTTGTGCTCGAAGAAGACGACGGGGTCGTCGCTGCGGATCGCCGCCGCCAGCAGGCCGATGACGTCGGCGGGTGTCGCCGGTGCCGCGATCTTCAGCCCGGGGACGGTCAGGGCCCAGTTCTCGGTGGCCTGGGAGTGCTGTGCGCCGAAGCCGAGCCCGCCGCCGTTGGCGGTGCGCACGACGAGGGGCACGGTCACCTGGCCGCCGGTCATGTAGCGGACCTTGGGAATCTCGTTGGCGAGGTAGTCCCAGCAGCAGGCCAGGAAGTCGGAGAACATGATCTCCGCGACGGGCCGCATCCCGGTCATGGCGGCGCCCATCGCCGCGCCCACGATGGCCTGTTCGGATATGGGCGTGTCCCACACCCGCTCGGGCCCGAACTCCTTCAGCAGCCCCGTGGTCGTCTTGAACACTCCGCCGGCCGCGCCGATGTCCTCCCCGAGGCACACCACCGACGCGTCCCGCCGCATCTCCCGGGCGATGCCCTCGGCGACCGCTTCCCGGTAGGTGATCACGTCCGCCATGCGGCACCCCCGTCCGCCCACACGTCGGTCAGTGCCTCGCGCGGATCGGGCGGCGGCGCGGCCTTCGCCGCCTCCACGGCCCGCTCCACGACGGCCCGGGCCCGCTCGTCGGCCTCGGCGACCGTCTCCTCCCCCACGCCCAGCTCGGCGAGGCGCCCGCGCGCGAGGTCCAACGGGTCGTGCTTCAGCCAGCGCTCGACCTCCTCGGCCGGGCGGTAGGCCGCCGGGTCGGTGCGGCTGTGCCCGTAGTGACGGTAGGTCTCGGCCTCCAGCACGGATGGCCCGTCTCCGGCCCGGGCCCGGCGCGCCAGCCGCTCCACCGTCTCCTCGACCGCCACGACGTCGTTCCCGTCGACGACCTCGCCCGGGATGCCGTAGGCGGGGGCCCGGTCGGCGGCGGGGCGGGGCACGGCCGTGACGTCGGCGATCGGCGTGTACTCCATGTACAGGTTGTTCTCGCACACGAACAGCACCGGCAGTTTCCACACGGCGGCCAGGTTGAGCGACTCGTGGAAGGCGCCGATGTTGGTCGCGCCGTCGCCGAAGAAGGCGACCGAGAGCTGGTCGGTGCCGCGCAGCCGCGCCGACCAGGCCGCGCCCACCGCCATCGGCAGATGGGACCCGACGATGGCGTACGAGCCGAGCATGCCGGTGGCCGCCTTGGTCAGGTGCATGGAGCCGCCCTTGGCCCCGCACAGCCCGGTCGCCCGGCTCATCAGTTCGGCGAGGCACTCCTCGGGGGTGGCGCCCCGGGCGAGGGCATGGTGGTGGCCCCTATAGGTGGCGAACACATAGTCGTCCGGGCGCAGGGCGGCGCTCGCGCCCACGGCGATCGCCTCCTGCCCGGCGGCCAGGTGCGTGGTGCCCTTCACCAGGCCCCGCAGGAACAGGTCGTGGGCGGCCTTCTCCGTCCGGCGGATGACGTTCATCCGCTCGTACCGGTCGAGGAGCGCGCCGGCCTCCATCAGCGGTCCCCGGTGTTGAGGTGGGACTGCGCCTCCCGGCGGGTGTTCAGCTCGCCGCCCACCGTCCAGTACTTGCGCCCGGCCACCAGCAGTTCCTCGGCGGGGAACTTGGTGATGACCTCGCAGCCGTCGGCGGTGACGACCACTTCCTCCTCGATCCGGGCGGCGGACCAGCCGTCGGCGGCCGGCCAGTACGTCTCCAGGGCGAACACCATGCCCTCTTCGAGGACTTCGGGGTGGTCGAGGGAGACCAGGCGGCTGAAGATCGGCTTCTCCCAGATCGACAGGCCGACACCGTGGCCGTACTGGAGGGCGAAGGCGGCGGTCTCGTCGGCGAAGCCGAACTCCTCGGCACGCGGCCAGACCCGCACGATGTCGGCCGTGGTCGCGCCCGGCCGGACCAGGGCGATCGCCTCGTCCATGTACTCCCGGCAGCGCACGTACGCGTCCCGCTGGGCACCGGATGCGCTGCCCACGGCGAACGTGCGGTAGTAGCAGGTCCGGTAGCCGAGATGACTGTGCAGGATGTCGAAGAAGGCCGGGTCGCCGGGGCGGATCAGCCGGTCGCTGTAGACGTGCGGATGCGGTGAACAGCGCTCGCCCGAGATGGCGTTGACGCCCTCGACGTACTCGCTGCCGAGGTCGTACAGCACCTTGCTGACCACGCCGACGCACTCGTTCTCGCGCACCCCCGGACGCAGGTAGCCGTACAGCTCCTCGTAGGCCGCGTCGACCATGGCGCAGGCCTGGGCGAGCAGGGCGATCTCGTCACCGGTCTTGATCCGGCGGGCCTCCAGGAACACCTGCTGTCCGTCGACGACGTCGAGGCCCTCGGCGCGCAGCGCGGCGAGGACCGGCATCTCGGCGACGTCGACGCCGAGGGGTTCGCCGGCGAGCCCGTGGTCGCGCAGTTCGGCGGCGACCTTGGCGGCCACGTCCTCGGCGATCCCGGCGTCCGGGTGGAAGGCACCGCGCAGGGTGGAGATGCCGGCCCGGGCGCCGGTGGGCGGGCCGCCCTTGCCGTCGCCGTGGTCGAGCCACGGGTTGTACAGCTGGTGGTGGCGGGCGGCGGAGCCGAAGTCCCAGACGACCGGTTCGCCGTCGCGCACCAGCAGGGCGAAGCGGATCAGCTTGTCCATCGCCCAGGTGCCGATGTGGGTGGCGGTCATGTAGCGGATGTTGGCGAAGTCGAAGCTGAGCACCGCGCCCAGTGCGGAGCGGTTCAGGGACTCGTGCAGCCGGGCCAGCCGCTGCCGGCGCAGCCGGTCCAGGTCGATGCGCTCTTCCCAGTCGACGGCGTTGGGTCCATATGTGCGGATCGCCATGGCGACCACCCCCACTTCGGAGTGAACGCCCGTGTGCAGTGGGTGTCAAGTCTCACTGAACATCGCCGGACACGAACCAGACGCCCACAGCCGGTACCTCTCCATCGTTGCGGTAGCGGTGGGGCGTCGTCGACTCGAAGCAGACGGAATCGCCCGGCCGCAGGGTGTACTCCTCGAAACCGAGGGTGAGAATCAGTTCGCCGGAGACCAGATAGCCGTACTCGGTACCGGGGTGCCGCATCAGCGCGCCGGAGCCGGAGGACGAGCCGCCGGGCCGGTACGTCACCAGCAGGAAGTCGGCCTCGGCTCCGGGCACCCGCCCCAGGCGCTCCCACACGACCCCCGAGTCCAGCTCCAGCGTCTCGCGCCCGCCCGCCCCGACCAGCGGCCCGATCCGCCGCCCGGGATCGGCGGACAGAGCGGCGAGGGCGTGCGCAACGGTGGCGGGGGACGCGGCGAGCGGACCCTCCCCGGCGCCCTCCCGGACACGCTCCCGGGCCTGGGCGGCCTCCCGGGCGTCGAAGAGGGACTCCACGGAGATCCCCAGCGCCGTGGTGATCGCGTACAGCGTGCTGACGGACGGCTGGCTCTTCCCGGTCTCGATCTGCGACACGAGACTCGCCGAGACACCGATCTCCCGGGCCAGCGCACGCAGACTCGTGCCGCGCTCCAGACGGGCCTGCCGGATCCGCGCCCCGACGGGCGGCACGACGACGGGGGACACGGGCGGCTCCTCTCACGGTCCTGGGTGCACGGCGCGTACGGAGTGTGCAGCTTCATTGAACAGCTCATGCGGTGTGCGACGCCAGAGAGGCCGGGATGCCGCCGGACATCAGCCGGACGGCCTGGAGGCGGCCCGGCCTCTCTCACTGGGCCCGCGACCGCAGGCCCTCTGCGCCCGGTCGCTCCGGGCCGCACCGACGCCGAGACCGCCGCCTGGGCCTGGCAGCACGGGCACGCCAGAGGCCCGGAACGTGAGCCCTGGGCACCCCGGCGGCGCTCACCCGAACGGTCCGATGCCGGTGGTGCGGCGTCGGTGCCGGTGGTGCGCTGAGGGCACGCGTCACCTTCCCAGGAGGCACTCCCGATGACCCGTCGACCGCCCCGGCTTGTCCGCGTCCTCTCCTGCACCCTCGCGGCGGGCACGCTGCTGACCATCGCCGCCTGCTCGGACGACGGCGGCACGGAGGGTTCGCGCGTCGCGGGTGTCACCGCGTCACAGGTCGCCGGGCAGCGCCAGACCCCCTCCCCCACCGCCACCCTCAGCACCGACGGCGCACGGACCGCGCTGATCACCGAGGCGGACATCGAGGACGACTGGACCCAGGTCAAGGACACGGAGGCCAGGAGCTGGCACGACAGCCTGCTCATCGGCACGGTCGACGTCTCCGACTTCCTCACCGCCAAGGCCCAGGCCGCCGACTGCCAGCGGCTGATGGACTCCCTCTTCGACGACGACCTGCTGGGCAGGCCCTCGGGGGCGTCCGAGCTGCGCGGCTTCGAACAGGGCGACTCCCGTCTGCTGTACCAGGTCGCCTCCTACGACCGGACCGACCCGCAGGACTCCCTGACGTGGATGGCGTCCCTGCCGGAGAAGTGCGACCAGTTCACCGTGACCGACGGCGGCGAGCAGCGCACCGTCCAGGTCGTCGACACCTCGCTGCCCCGCCTGGGCGACGCCCGGGAGGGCCTGCGGGTGACGGTACGGGGCACGGCAGGGGGCGATGCGGCCACGCTGACCCTGGACGTCGCCGCCGTGCGGGTCGGCGACGACGCGATCACCGTCACGGCGGGCGGCCTCGACGGGGGCGAGAGCGACTCCGTCGAGCAGGCGGCCGAGCTCGGCACCCAGCGCCTGAAAGACGTCCTGGCCGGAAGGTCACCCGCGGCGAGCCCCAACTGACCACGGCAGCACGTCGGACAGCCCTCTCCTGGCCCGCGGCCCTGACAGCCGTGCCCGCTCCGCCGATTCCCGGGACAGCGTGATCATCGCAGCGGCACAATGGCGTGGGCGACCGCGCTCGGTCGTCCGTGCGAGCGCGAGGAGAGGACGAGTCGTGAGTGATGGCCACACCCCTTCGGGAGGGTCGGCGAGACTGAACACCGGTGTGGCGCACAACGCGCGCGTGTGGAACTACTGGATCGGCGGCAAGGACAACTACGAGGTCGACCAGCAGGTCGGCGAGCACGTCGCCGGCATGTTCCCGATCATCCGGGACATCGCCCGGGCGGACCGGGACTTCCTCGGCCGGGCCGTGTCGTTCCTCGCCGGTGAGCGCGGAGTGCGGCAGTTCCTCGACGTCGGCACGGGACTGCCGACGGCGGACAACACCCACGAGATCGCCCAGCGGATCGCGCCCGACGCGCGCATCGTCTACGTCGACAACGACCCGATCGTGCTGGTGCACGCGCGCACCCTGCTGACCGGCACCCACGACGGCGTCACCGCCTACATCGACGCCGATGTGCACGACCCGGACGCCATCCTCGAACGGGCCGGGCACACCCTCGACCTCACGCAGCCCGTCGCCGTGATGATGCTGGGCATCCTCAACTTCGTCCTGGACGTCGACCAGGCCCGGGACATCGTGCGCCGGGTGATGGCGGCGGTGCCTTCCGGCAGCTTCCTGGTCCTCACCCACCCCACCTTCGACGACGAGCTCGGCGGCGCGGGCCAGATCCCGGCCATGAAGTTCTGGAACGAGAACGCCACTCCCCCGATCACCGCCCGCAGCGGTGTGGACATCGCCGCGTTCTTCGAGGGGCTGGAGGTGCTCGAACCGGGCATGGTGTCGTGCGGGCAGTGGCGCGCCGAACCCGGATCGGCCGTGCTGGTGCCGCAGTACGGCGCGGTGGCCGTGAAACCCTGACGCGTGGTGCCTTCACGGCATGACGGCCGAGGCGGAGTCGCTCCCCGCCGGGATCCTCGCCCACCTGCCCGGTCTCACGGCCGTCACCGCCCCGAGCTCCGCCGGCTACCTGCGGCGTACACGGGCGTCTTCTGCGCGGCCGCGCTGGATGCCGTGCGGCGGCCCGGTGTGGTGGCCGTGAAGTCGGTGGCGGCCTACCGCACCGGCTTCGGCCTGGCCCCGGCCCGCCTCTCGGACGCGGAGGTCACCGAGGCGGCCCGGAACCGGCGAGTTCTACCACCTCGGCGCGCTCGCCTTCCGGCAGGGCCTGGCGGGCCTGCTCCAGGAGCGGGTGGACGCCGACGAGCTGGCCCTGCCGGACGCGCTGCGGATCGCGCGGTGGGTCGGACGGAACAACGCCCTGAGGGTCTACCGGCTGCCGGATCAGGCACGGGAGGACGATTGAACGGGCGTGTGGGTGGTCACAGTTCTCCTGGAGCGGCTACCCAGGAAGTCCGAACGGCTGAAAGTATGATCAAGCAATGTCTGACATGACCGAAACCACGCCCGGCTGGCTGTCCTCCGACGAACTGGAGATGACACGTGCCCGCATGCCGATCCTGTACGTCGAGGCCGTCCCGGTCCGCGTCGACGACAGCGGCGAAGTCACCAGTGTCGGTCTGCTGCTGCGCATCGGCCCCGACGGCACGGTCAGCCGGACGCTGGTCTCCGGCCGCGTGCTGCACCACGAACGCGTCCGCGACGCCCTCCTGCGCCACCTGGAGAAGGACCTCGGCCCGGTCGCGCTGCCCCGCGTCCCGGCGTCGCTCCAGCCGTTCACGGTCGCGGAGTACTTCCCGACACAGGGCATCACGCCGTACCACGACCCGCGCCAGCACGCGGTGTCCCTCGCCTACATCGTGCCGGTGTCGGGCGACTGCCGGCCCCGGCAGGACGCGCTCGACCTGGTGTGGTTCAGCCCACAGGAGGCCGTCTCGGAGGCGTTGCAGAGCGAGATGCCGGGCGGGCACGGGGTGCTGCTGAAGCAGGCGCTGGCGCATGCGGGCTGTGCTATCTGAGGCCTAAGCTCTAACACGTGACCGACCTCCGGCCGTGAGGCGTTCGTGATGGCGGCAGAGCAGCAGGACCGATTCCCGGGGCAGCCGCGCCTGCCCGAGCTGCAGGTGCGCCTGCGCACCGAGCTGGACCGGATCGACGAGCAGTTGCACGGCCTGCTGGACGCGATGGACCGGATGCAGGGTCTGCTGGACGCCGTGGTGGCCATCAGCCGTGAGGTGGAGCTGCCCGCGGTACTGCACCGCATCGTGACCACCGCCATGGACCTGGTGGGCGCCCGTTACGGTGCCCTCGGTGTGCTCAACGCGACCGGTGAGCACCTGGAGGAGTTCATCACCGCCGGACTCTCCGAGGGGGAACGCGCCGACCTGGCCGATACCGGCCTCCCGACCGGCCGGGGTGTGCTCGGCCATCTGATCAGCCACCCCGAGCCCCTGCGGATCGGCGACATCCCGGCGCATGCCTCTTCCGTCGGCTTCCCGTCCGGTCATCCGCACATGCGGACCCTGCTCGGCGTCGCCATCAGTGTCCGCGGCGAGATCTACGGCGACCTGTACCTCTCCGAGCGGCGCGACGGGCAGCATTTCGACGTCCATGACGAGAACGTCGTGATGGCCCTGGCCAGCGCCGCCGGTATCGCGATCGAGAACGTCCGCCTGTTCGAACAGGTGCGTGTGGGAGCCGAGCAGTTCCAGCGGCTGCTGCTGCCCACGCTGCCCGACCTGCGACCGTTCACCGCCGCGGCCGTCTACCGGCCGGCCGCGGAGCCCAGCAAGCTCGGCGGGGACTGGTACGACGCGATCCCACTGCCGGACGACGTCGTGGCGGTCGTCATCGGTGACGTGGTCGGGCACGATCTGCACGCCGCGGCAGCCATGGCCTCCACCCGCAACATGCTGCGCGCCCTGCTCTTCGACCGGGACAGTTCGCCGGGCGCGGTCCTGACCCGGCTCGACCGCACGCTCCAGGCGGTCACACCCAACCCCGTCACGACCACCGCACTGGCCCGGATCGAGCCGGAAGGACCCGGCCGGCGACTGCGCTGGAGCAGCGCAGGACATGTTCCGCCCCTGCTGATCACCCCGGAGCGCCGGGTCGAGATCCTGTCGGTGGAGCCCGGACTGCCGCTCGGGGTCGACCCCGAGGAACCGCGCCCCGACCACTCCCGCTTCCTGCTCCCCGGCACCACACTGGTCTTCTTCACCGACGGCCTGATCGAGCATCCGGCCCGCCCCATCGACGAGAGCCTCGGCGCACTGGCCGATCTCGCCGCGGTCCACTCCGCCCTGCCGCTGCGGGACTTCGTGTGCGCCCTGGCCGATCACCATCCCAGCGACGGTCACGACGACATGGCCATCCTCGCCCTGCGCATCCCGCCCGCCTGACACCCGGGCGCCCTGCGCAGGCCGAACATCCAGTTCAGCGGTGTTGTGGAGGATCCGGGGGATCCAGCGGATGATGGTCGAGGGGATGTCGATGCGGAGGTCGCCGATGACGGTCGCGCGGCAGGCACGGCCCCAGCGCGGCGTCAGGGGCGCCCTGGAGATCTGCGTCGTCGCCGCGCTGTACTACGGCTCCGCCGAGCTGGGACTGCTCCAGCAGCTGGTGCGTGGCCAGGTCACCCCGCTGTGGCCGCCGAGCGGTATCGCACTCGCGAGCCTGCTCCTGCTCGGACCGCGGGTCTGGCCCGGGATCGCCCTCGGCGCGTTCCTGGTCAACATCACTCTGGGGCCGTCGCTGCCGGCCGTTCTGGCGATCGCGGCGGGCAACACGCTCGCACCGGTCTGTTCGTACGCCCTGCTCCGCCGTGCCGGATTCCGCAACGAACTGAACCGGCTGCGGGACGCGTTGGCCCTGATCTTTCTCGGCGCCTTCACCGGGATGCTGGTCAGCGCCACGGTCGGCAGCGGGACGCTGGTTCTCGCCGGTGTGCTGGACGCCGGCGACTTCGCGTCTACCTGGTCGGTCTGGTGGACCGGCGACGCGGTGGGCGTCCTGGCGGTCACGCCCTTGCTCCTCGTGCTCCGCTCGGCCCGACGGCCCCGGGGCGTGCCGCCGGCCCGGTGGGGGGAGGGGATCCTGCTGGTGGCGGCCACGGCCTGTGTCGGTTTCGTCGAGACCAGCAGCACACCGCTGCTGTTCCTCGGCTTCCCCCTGCTGATCTGGGCCGCCTTCCGCTTCCGGCTGGCCGGGGCCGCGCCCTGCGCCCTCGCCGTGTCGATCTTCGCCATCGTCGCGGCCGGGCAGAAATCGGGCCCGTTCGCCGGCCATGACCTGTTCACCAACATGATCACTCTGCAGGCGTTCAACGGTTCCGCCTCGTTGACCGCGCTGCTGCTCGGAGTGGCGGTCAGCGAGCGCGCCCAGACCGAGAGGGAGATCGCGCAGGCGTGCGGGCAGCTCGCCGAGATGGCGACCAGGATCGCGACCAGCGACCGTCGGCCGGGGCTCTCCGCCGGGAGAAATGATCAAGAGGCCGTATCCGTGGAATCCGATACGGCCTCTGACTCACTGCCTCACCGTCGGGACGACAGGATTTGAACCTGCGACCCCTTGACCCCCAGTCAAGTGCGCTACCAAGCTGCGCCACGTCCCGTTGCCCGTCTGACCTGGGGATTCCCCCGGCCTAACGCGCAGGGAAACAATACCGCACTCGCGCCGGTGATCGCGCATCCGTTTCCGGTCGGTGCCGCTTTCCACAATGCCGACCGAGGCCGCACGCGGAGGGCAGGCCCGCCCCGGGCCAGGGCCGGTTCCTGCCGCCGAAGGGCCATGCCGAGCACCGCCGGGAAGGCGGTCCGGGTGAGATCAGGAGGGCGTCACCGCGCGGAGAGACCGAGCCGCGGATGAGCCTCCAGGAGCCGGGCCGGGGCCGCCTGGCGCCAGGAGTCGGCCAGGATGTCCCTCAACTCGCCCTCGTCCTCGAGCGCGTCGAGCCGGGCCCGCACCCAGGCGAACTGGGACTCGTGGTCGGCGATCCAGAACTTCTCCGGCTCGGCGAGCACCAGTTCGTCGCGCTCCTCCTTGGGGCAGCGCACGGCGATGGAGGTCTCGTCCTCCGGCAGCGTGGCGAACATCTTTCCCGCGACCCGGAACGTGGGCATGCTCCAGGCGATCTTCTCCGTCGTGTCCGGCAGGGACAGGGCGATCCGTCGTACGTCTTCGGCATCCGGCATGCCAGGCACCGTATCGGCTCCCACTGACAATCACCTGGTGAGAGCGGTTGCCGGTACGCGCTTGTAGTAGATCGTCGTCGACCGCGGCACTCCGGCGGGGTCGGCCGCGTAGTCCGGGATCGCGCCGGCCGGGGTCCAGCCCGCGGACCGGTACAGCCGCTCGGCGGGACTGCCGGTCTCGGTGTCCAGGTGCAGCAGGGTGACACCGGCCGCCGCGGCCGCCTCCTCCGCGGTGGCCAGGAGCCCGCGGCCGAGGCCGCGCCCACGGGCGTCCGGGTGCACCATCAGCTTCACGAGCTCGGCGCGGTGACGGCTGTTGGTCTTGCCGGGGAAGGCCAGGCTCACGGTGCCGTGCACCCGGTCACCGTCGCATGCCGCCCACACGGCGAGCCGGCCCGCGGCGACATCGGCGGCCCGCGCCTCCCACCAGGCCAGGGCCTCCGCGCGGCCGAGCGGGGCGAGGAAGCCGACCGAGGCGCCACCGTTCACGGTCTCGGCCAGCAGATCCGCCAACTCCACAGCGCATTGCAGTAGTTGAGCCTCGTCCAGGCTGATCACGGCCGCACCACCGCCAGCAGGTACCGGACGCCCTCGGAAGCGGCGCACCGGAACCGGGTCGGGCCCCACACCCGCATCCGCAGGCAGTCACCGGCGTCCAGGCGGTGTTCGGTGTCCTGCGCGGTCACTTCCAAAGCTCCCTCCAGGACCCAGATGTGCTGCTCCAGTCCGGCCACGGGCGGACGGTCGTAGGCGATGTCGGCGCCGGGTGAGAGGCGGGCTTCGACGAGCTCGCCGCGCAGGGCGGGATGCGGGGGTGACACGGACCGCCGCACGAACCCGGAGGCGCGGTCCTGCCACAGGGGCTGGCCGGTGGAACGGACGACGGTCTCCGGTTCGGCCTCGACCTCGCTGAGCAGCTGGGACATGGTCCGCCCGTAGACGGCGCACAGGCGGTTCAGGAGGGAGGCCGTGGGGCTGGTCTCCGCCCGCTCGGCCCGGGACAGGGTGGAGCGGCTCACCCCACTGTGGTCCGCCAACTCTCCCAGGGACCAGCCGTGTTCGGCGCGCAGCTCGGCCAGGCGTGCGCCCAGCCGGGCGTCGACGGGATCCGTCTCGTCGCTTCTCATATCCGGGACGCTATCCCCGATATGAGACAGCGGTGTTACGGGCCGCTCACACCCGGGCCGCCGCGCCGAGCGCGTCCAGCACCGGGCGGATCAGAGGGTGGTCCTCGGCTCCCCTGCGTACGGCGGCGAAGACCCGGCGGGTGGGAGCCGTCCCGTCGACGGGGCGTACGACCACTCCCGTGAGGTCCATGCCGCGCAGCGCCGAGCGCGGTACGAGAGCGACGCCCGCGTCGGCCGAGGCGAGGGCGACGACCGCGCGGAAGTCGTCCGAGGAGTGCTCCATGCGCGGCTGGAAACCGGCGCTCTCGCAGGCCAGGACCACCACGTCGTGGCAGGGGTTGCCGGGGTACGGGCCGATCCACGCGTCCTTGGCCAGTTCCGCGAGCGGCACCTCCGCCGCGTCGGCCATGCGGTGGGTGACCGGGACGACCGCGTCGAAGGGCTCGGCGTACAGCGGTACGTGGGTCAGTCGCGGGTCGTCGGCGGGCGGGGCCCCGCGGTACTCGACCGCGACCGCGACATCGACCTGCCGGTCCAGCACCATCGGCAGGCTGGCGTCGCCCTCGGCGTCCTGGACGCGGATGTGGATCCCGGGCGCCGACCGGGCGAGACCGGCCACGGCGGGCGCCACGACCAGGGCGATGCCGGTGGCGAAGGAGGCGACCGTGACGGTGCCGGCCGCTCCCGAGCTGTACGCCGCGAGCTCGGCCTCGGCCCGCTCCAGCTGGGCGAGGACCGCGTTGGTGTGGTTGAGCAGGATCTCGCCGGCGGGGGTGAGCCGTACGCCCTTGGCGCCGCGCTCGACGAGCCGGTGGCCGGTCTCCTGCTCCAGGGCGGCGAGCTGCTGGGAGACGGCCGACGGGGTGAGATAGAGCGCGGCGGCAGCCGCCGTCACCGTACGGTGGTCGGCCACCGCCCGGAGGATGTGGAGCCGCCGCGCTTCGATCATGCGATCGATTGTCTCAAATGCACCCCGTGCTGCCGGTCAGCCCTCCAGCTCGGCCCGTGCCGCCACGAAGGCGTCGACCGCGCGGTGGACGTCGTCCGTGGAGTGCGCGGCGGACAGCTGGACACGGATCCGGGCCTGGCCCTGCGGCACCACCGGGTACGAGAAGCCGATGACGTAGACGCCGCGCTCCAGCAGCAGCTCCGCCATGCGCCCGGCGACCGCGGCGTCACCGATCATCACCGGGGCGATGGCGTGGTCGCCGGGCAGGACGTCGAAGCCCTCCTCGGTCATGCGGCTGCGGAACAGGGCGGTGTTCTCGGCGAGCCGGACGCGCAGGTCGTCGGCCGCCTCCAGCAGGTCGAGAACCTTCAGGGAGGCCGCCGCGATGACCGGGGCGAGCGTGTTGGAGAAGAGGTACGGCCGGGAGCGCTGGCGCAGCAGGGCGACGATCTCGGCGCGGGCCGCGACATAGCCGCCGGAGGCGCCGCCGAGTGCCTTGCCGAGGGTGCCGGTGATGATGTCGACGCGGTCCATGACGCCGTGCAGCTCGGGTGTGCCGCGGCCGCCGGGGCCGACGAAACCGACCGCGTGGGAGTCGTCGACCATGACCATCGCGTCGTAGCGGTCGGCGAGGTCGCAGATCTCGCGCAGCGGAGCGACGTAGCCGTCCATGGAGAAGACGCCGTCGGTGACGATCAGGCGGCGGCGCGCGTCGGAGGCCTCCTTCAGCCGGGCCTCCAGCTCGGCGAGGTCGCGGTTGGCGTAGCGCAGGCGGCGGGCCTTGGACAGGCGGATGCCGTCGATGATGGAGGCGTGGTTGAGCGCGTCGGAGATGACCGCGTCCTCCGGGCCGAGCAGCGTCTCGAACACGCCGCCGTTGGCGTCGAAGCAGGAGGAGTAGAGGATCGTGTCCTCCTGGCCGAGGAACGCCGACAGCCGCGCCTCGAGTTCCTTGTGCACCTCCTGGGTGCCGCAGATGAAGCGGACGGAGGCCATGCCGTAGCCCCAGCGGTCCAGGGCCTCGTGGGCGGCGGCGACGACCTCGGGGTGGTCGGCGAGGCCGAGGTAGTTGTTGGCGCAGAAGTTGAGGACCTCGCCGGGGCGGCCGCCCGCGGTGACGCCGACGGTGGCGGACTGCGGTGTGCCGATCACGCGCTCGGGCTTGTGCAGGCCGGCGGCGCGGATCTCGTCGAGGGTGGCGCGCAGGTCGTCGCGCACGGAGTCGAACATGAAGAGGCTCCTGGGGTGCTTGCGGTGAAGGGGGGGTTACGCGGTCCAGTCGAGGATGACCTTGCCGCCGCGGCCGCTCGCCGCGTCCTCGAACGCCGCCTCGTGGTCGCGGTGGCCGTAGCGGCCGGTGATGACGGGCGCGAGGTCCAGGCCGCCCTCCAGCAGGACCGACATGGCGTACCAGGTCTCGAACATCTCGCGGCCGTAGATGCCCTTGATGGTGATCATCGAGGTGACGATGCGGGACCAGTCGACGGGGAACTCCTGAGCGGGCAGGCCGAGCATCGCGATCCGGCCGCCGTGGGTCATGTTGGCGATCATGTCGCGCATGGCCTCCGGGCGGCCGGACATCTCCAGGCCGATGTCGAAGCCCTCGCGCAGTCCGAGCGTGCGCTGCCCGTCGGCGATGGTGGCGCCGGAGACGTCGAGCGCGAGGCTCACGCCGATCTTGCGAGCCAGCTCCAGCCGCTCCTTGCTGACGTCGGTGATCACGACGTTGCGGGCGCCGGCGTGCTGGGCCACGGCGGCGGCCATCAGGCCGATGGGGCCCGCGCCGGTGATCAGGACGTCCTCGCCGACGAGCGGGAAGGACAGCGCGGTGTGCACGGCGTTGCCGAACGGGTCGAAGATCGCGGCCACGTCCAGGTCGACGGGCACCCGGTGCACCCAGACGTTGGCGGCGGGCAGCGCGACGTACTCGGCGAACGCCCCGTCCCGGCCCACACCCAGCCCCACGGTGGCCCGGCACAGGTGCCGGCGGCCGGCCAGGCAGTTGCGGCACTTGCCGCACACCAGGTGGCCCTCGCCGCTGACCCGGTCGCCGATGCCGATGTCGGTGACGTCCCGCCCGGTCCCGACGACCTCGCCGACGAACTCGTGCCCGACCACGAGGGGGGTGCTGATCGCCTGCTGGGCCCAGCCGTCCCAGGCCCGGATGTGCAGGTCGGTGCCGCAGATTCCGGTGCGCAGCACCTTGATGAGGACGTCGCCGGGCCCGACCGTGGGCTCGGGGACGTCCGCGAGCCACAGCCCGGGTTCCGCCTTCTGCTTGACCAGCGCCTTCACCGCTATGGCTCCTGTGGATGAGTCCCGGCTCCGGGCATGCCGAAGGAACCCCTGGACCGGGAGAGGAGTGGGATCGCACAGCAATCTGCCGTACGCCGGCAGTACCGGTCCATCGAGGATTTCTTAAGCGCCGCCTCAGCTTTCCTTCACGCCCTCGAAGGGCCCCGCGGGAACCCGGGCTTCAGTAGGGCGGCAGGCCGTCCCGGCTCTCCAGCGCCATGACGAGCTGCGCGGCGTGGTCCTTGATCGCCGTCAGGCCCGGCTTCCCCCACGGCCGCGGCTCGACGTCCGCGACGCTGACCGTGCCCAGCACCAGGCCCGTGCCGTCGAGGAGCGGTGCCCCCAGATAGGAGCGGATGCCGAACTCGTCGACCACGGGATTGCCCGCGAACCGCGGATAGTCGCCGACGTCCTCCAGGGCGAGGGCCTTGCGGCGTGCCACCACATGGGGGCAGAAGCCGTGGTCGCGGGGCAGGGTACGGCTGAGGCGCGGGCTGGTGCCGTCGCTCCGCACCACCGGCGCGACAGCGGGCACATGCAGGCCCGCGTAGAACTGCCCCTGCTCGTCAGGGAGGTTGACCATGGCGTACGGCGCCCCGGTGAGCTCGGCGAGGCGGTACGCGAAGGCGTCGAGTGCGGGTTCGGGGCGCTCCCCCAGACCCAGTCGGCGCAGTCGGCGGGTGCGGGCGGGGGCCTCCTTGTCCTCGGGTGTGAGCAGCAGACGACCGGCCGGGCGCGGCGGGTCGTAGGTCATGGGCGAGCTCCCGGGCTGTGGGCTTGCGTCATGTACGGGCTCCGTGGCGGGTGTGAGGGGGTCACCTGTGGGCGCCGTACCCCGTCGCGGGGGCCGGCGTATGGGCGATGAGATGGCGCACCAGGGTCAGCAGGGTCTGGACTCCGGAGCTGGAGATCCGCGCGTCGCAGCACACGACGGGGACGTCCTCGGACAGGTCCAGGGCGCCGCGCACCTCCTCGGGGTCGTAGCGGTGGGCGCCGTCGAACTCGTTGACGGCGACGATGAAACCGAGGCCGCGCTGTTCGAAGAAGTCGACGGCGGCGAAGCACTCCTGCAGCCGGCGGGTGTCGGCGAGGATGACCGCGCCGAGCGCGCCCTCGCACAACTCGTCCCACATGAACCAGAACCGCTCCTGTCCGGGCGTGCCGAACAGGTACAGCACATGCCGGGGGTCGAGGGTGATGCGGCCGAAGTCCATGGCCACGGTCGTCTCGACCTTGTTCTCGATGCCGTCGAGGTTGTCGGTCGCGGCACTGACGGTGGTGAGCAGTTCCTCCGTGCTGAGCGGCGCGATCTCGCTGACCGCGCCGACGAAGGTCGTCTTGCCCACGCCGAACCCGCCCGCCACCAGGATCTTCAGCGCGGTGGGGAACGGGTCGGAGCCGTGGCCCGGTCCGTCGGTGTAGTCAGAGCTGTCGTCGTAGTCCATCGAGCACTGCCTCCAGAAGGGCCCGGTCCGTCGGGTTGTGGTGGAACGCGGGGGGCTTGGTGGTCAGCGCCCCGCAGTCGACGAGGTCCGCCAGCAGCACCTTGGTGACGGCCACCGGCAGTTTGAGATGGGCGGCGACCTCGGCGACGGCGACGGGCACCCGGCACCGTTCGAGCGCCTGCGTGTGCTCGGGGCCGAGATAGCCGAGGGGGGTCGCCCCGGTGGCCATCACCTGCGACACGAGGTCGAGCGCGACGGTCGGACGGGTGCGGCCGTTGCTGACCGTGAACGGCCGCACCAGCCGCCCGGCAGCGTCGTCGAGCCAGGGCCCGTCACCGGCCGCCGTCACGCTCAAGGCCTCATCGCCGGGGATTCGACGGACTGCCGGGGAGCGGTCACCAGGTAGGGGCGGACGCTCTTGACCAGCATGGCCATCTCGTAGCCCAGCACGGCCGCGTCGGCCTCGCGGCCGGCGAGCACGGCCAGGCAGGTGCCCGAGCCCGCGGTGGTGACGAACAGCAGGGTCGAGGCGAGTTCGACGACGACCTGCCGCACATCGCCGCCGTCGCCGAAACGGACACCGGCGCTGCGGCCGAGGGAGTACAGGCCGGAGGCCAGGGCGGCCATGTGGTCGGCACTGTCCGGGTCGAGGCCGTGCACGGACTTCACGAGCCCGTCGCAGGACAGGAGCACCGCGGCACTCGTGTGCGGTACGCGCTGCACGAGGCCGCTCATCAGCCAGTCGAGATCGGATACATGGGCGGTCGGCGCATCGCTCGCCATGGTGGATCGACTCCTTGGGGTACGAAGGTCTGCGGGAGCGCTGTGGGTGGGGGTGGGAAGGGGGGTGGTCATCCGGCGGGTGCGCTCCCGTCCTGCCGGGTGGTGGTCGTGCGGTGGTCGGAACGGGACCCGGGCGCCGGCCTGCTCGAGGGGGACAGCTCCGAGGGGAGCGCCTCGAGATGGACCGGCCGGACGGACATCGGGTCACTGTCGGCGGACCCGCTGGATGCCGGGTCCGTGTGGGCGGAGTCCATGGAGGAGGACCCCATGTGGGCCGCATCCATGTCGCCCCACTCCGTGGTGCCGGCCTCCAGGTTCTGCTGGGCCTCCGCGAGACTGATGCCGCGTTGGAAGGCGGCCATCAGTCCGGGGTCGTGGCCCACGAGGTGCTCGGGGTCCTGGCGTGGTGCCGGGCCGTCACGCAGCTGGGGTGCGATGTGCTCCTGGGCACGGCGACGGGGCAGTTGGGGCTTGCCGATGGTGCCGCGCACAATGCCGTTGCGCGGGGTGGGAGGCTCGGTGATGTTCCCGGCGAGGACACGCCGGTCGTCCGGACTGATCCCGGGCCGCGCCTCGGCCGGGGTGGGACGCTCCCGGCGGGCTCCCCGCATGGGCAGAGGCGCGGGCCGGCCGCCCGGCGCACTCCCGCCCGCCGCAGGTTCGGCGTCTGCCTCGTGCCCCTGAGGGGCGGCGGGCGCGGCGAGCTGCACCGACGGCCCTGATCCGGAAGCGGGCAGCGGCACGGACGAGACTCCGAACTCCGCTTCCCTCACCGGGGACTGCCCCCCGGTGCTGCCGCCGGCAAGGGCCCCGGCAGCAGCACCGGTCTGCCAGTTCTGCCCGTGCCGTCCGGCTTGCCTGCCCTGCCCGGCCCGATCGGTCTGCCCGTCCGGCCGCCCCGGCACAGCCGGACGATCCGCACCGGCGGCACCGCTCTCCGGCTGCCCCGCGCCCCCCGGTGTCCTCGCTCCCGCCTCCGCTCCCAGCAGCGCCTGCGGTACGACGAGCACCGCCTGCACTCCGCCGTAGATGTTGCTCTGGAGGCGGACGGTGATGCCGTGCCGCCGGGCGAGCTGGGAAACGACGAACAACCCGATGCGGCCGTCCGCGAGGAGCCGGGCGACGTTCACCTGGTCGGGGTCGGCGAGCAGCGCGTTCATCCGCGTCTGCTCCTCCAGGGGCATGCCGAGCCCACGGTCCTCGACCTCGACGGCGAGCCCGGAGGTGACGAGGTTGGCGCGCAGCAGGACCTGGGTGTGCGGGGCGGAGAACACCGTGGCGTTCTCGACGAGTTCGGCCAGGAGGTGGATGACGTCGGCGACGGCGTGGCCGCGCAGTTGCCCGTCGATCGGTGGCACGAGCTTGACCCGCGAATACTGCTCGACCTCGGCGATGGCGGAGCGCAGCACCTCGGTCATGGAGACCGGGTTGCTCCACTGCCGGCGGGAGACGGCCCCGCCGAGCACGGCGAGGTTCTCGGCGTGACGGCGGATGCGGGTGGCGAGGTGGTCGACGTGGAAGAGCCCCTTGAGCAGGTCGGGGTCCTCCATCTCGTTCTCCAGCTCGTCGAGGATGGAGATCTCTCGGTGCACCAGGGACTGCAGGCGCCGGGCGAGGTTGACGAACACCTCGAGCTTCTGTTCGCTGCCGGTCTGGCTGGAGAGCTGGGAGGCCTGCACGACGGCGGTGACGGCGCTGTCGTGCGCGCGGGACAGGTCGGCGCTGAGGAGGTCGAAGTCGTCGGCGTCCTCGGCTGGGCCGCCGTGCCGGCTCTGCGGTGCGAGCCGGGGCGGGCCGTCGCCGCGGCGCAGCGTCTCGACGAGCGTGCGCAGATCGGCCTCGCGCCGCGCCGTGCTGCGGCGCAGGACACCGATCCGGTCGTGCACGGACCGGGCGGCCCGGTTGGCGGCGATCGCGGCGACGGCGATGCCGACGAGGGCCACGAAGACCGCGCCGCCGAGCACCGC
This sequence comes from Streptomyces sp. NPDC057424, assembly GCF_042803315.1. Lineage (NCBI taxonomy): Bacteria > Bacillati > Actinomycetota > Actinomycetes > Kitasatosporales > Streptomycetaceae > Streptomyces > Streptomyces sp. NPDC057424. The sequence goes on along the minus strand of NZ_JBHVCP010000041.1, from coordinate 53,106 downwards.
CCACAGGGTGAGGCCCGGCCGCGCTCCGGTGGACCGGACGGTGAAGAGGACGGCGGCGCAGCCGCTGAGGGCGACGGCGACGGGGGGCAGTACCGCGAGCCGCAGCAGCTGGGGCCGTATATGGGTCTCGGGCAGCGCGGGTGCGGTGCGGGCGGCGGGCCGCCCGTGCCGCCCGCCCTCACGGCGGTCTGCGCGCGCGGCCGGGGCGCGGAGGTGAGACATCGGTGTCCTCGTGCTGGTCCGTCGGTCTTGGGTGCCAGGGGGGCTTGCGGGGGTGCGTCCGGGTTCACTTGGCCGCTTGCGCGCGCCCCGGGCCGTGCGCCCGGCCTCGCCCCGTTTCCGTACGGCACCGACGCCACCGCGGCCCGCGTGCCGGCCCAGGCCGAAGACCCCGGCCACACTCGCGCCGACCCCGGCAGTACCCGTGCCACCGGCGCCGGCCCCCGTGTCGTCGACCGCACCCGTGCCGGCGTAGGTGGCGCGCGGGCAGCCGGGATCCCCGTCGCGTCGACTCCCTCGTCCGCCCTGCGCCTGCACGTACCGGCCCCCGCTCCCTGATCCGTCTTGCTTCCCGACGGCCACTGACAGTAGTCGCCAGCGCATCATGTGCGGTGGGCAGTTGACAAACTCATACGGTGAGCGTCCCGCTCTGGTATGAGGTCTCGTACGGCAGACCGATTACGCCTCCCCGCATCCGACCATGAACAAAGCAAGCTCGATCTGACCTGGTCATAAGCGGTCACACAGAGACGGCGAGGGCCGGGAAGCCTCTCGCTCCCCGGCCCTCGCCGTTGGTCTGCCGTACGCCCCGAGTCGGCCCGCCGGGAGCGTCCCGGCGCCCTCCGCGCCCTGGCCGACCTCACGACCACCGTCACTCACCGTGTCGGCCTGGGCCACGGCTGCCGCGTCCCGACGCGGTCTTGACGCCGGCTCAGGAGAGGGCCTCCGCGGCCTGCCTGCCACCGACCGAGGCGAGCGCCACCCCACGCCACCACGGCTCGGACGGGACGTTCTCACCCGTGGGCCCGGAGGGCTCGCCGGGCCGGCCCGCGGGTGCGTCGCCAGGTTGAAGGTGGCCCGGTGGGGCGGCAGCATCGGGCCGTGCTCCGGTCCGCCCCTGAGGTCGGGGTGGGCGGGGAAGTGAACCTCGCAAGGCCCACTGCTCGTCCGACAGTTCGCTCGGACGCGGTCTTCGCTCCATGACCGCGTCCCGGCCTGGTCAGGCCACGTGTGGAAAGACCGGCCTCCCCCGCCACGTCCGTGGTCGGGGAAGGGCGGCCGGTCCGGTCAGTGGCTGCCGGTCAGCTGGCCGGCGAGGCGCTCGTGCATGTCGGCGCTGGGCTTGTTCAGGCCGATGATGGTCACCTTCTTGCCCCGCTGGGCGTACTTCGTCTCGACGGCGTCCAGGGCGGCGACGGAGGAGGCGTCCCAGATGTGGGCGGCGGAGAGGTCGATGACCACGTCGTCCGGGTCGTCCTTGTAGTTGAACTGGTAGACGAGGTCGTTGGACGAGGCGAAGAACAGCTCGCCGGTGACCGCGTAGACGACCTGGTTGCCGTCGGGGTCGACGACACCGGAGACGTTGACCAGGTGCGCGACGCGCTTGGCGAAGACGACCATCGCGGTGATACAGCCGACCACGACGCCGATGGCCAGGTTGTGGGTGGCGACCACGCAGGCGACGGTGACGACCATGACGGTCATCTCGCCGAGCGGCATCCGCTTGACGGTCTTCGGGGCGATGGAGTGCCAGTCGAAGGTCGCGAACGACACCATGATCATGACGGCGACCAGGGCGGCCATGGGAATGTCGGAGACGACCGGGCCGAAGACGATGCACAGCACCATCAGGAAGGAGCCCGCCAGGAAGGTCGACAGGCGGGTGCGCGCGCCGGACACCTTCACGTTGATCATCGTCTGGCCGATCATGGCGCAGCCGCCCATGCCGCCGAAGAAGCCGGTGACGATGTTGGCGACGCCCTGGCCGATGGACTCGCGGGTCTTGCCCGAGCGGGTGTCGGTGATGTCGTCGACCAGCTTGGCGGTCATCAGCGACTCCATCAGACCGACCAGCGCCATCGCGAAGGCGTACGGGGCGATGGTGGTCAGCGTGTCCATCGTGAAGGGCACGTCGGGCAGGCCCGGCACGGGCAGCGAGGAGGGCAGCGCGCCCTTGTCGCCGACGGTCGGCACCGCGATCGCGGCCGCCACGGTGATCACGGTCAGGACGATGATGGAGACCAGCGGGGCCGGGATCACCTTGGTGACCTTCGGGAAGAGCACCATCAGGGCGAGACCGCCGATGACGAGCGGATACACGGCCCACGGCACGTCGTGCAGCTCCGGCACCTGCGCCATGAAGATCAGGATGGCGAGCGCGTTGACGAAGCCGACCATGACGCTGCGCGGCACGAAGCGCATGAGCTTGGCCACACCGAGCGTGCCGAGGATCACCTGGAAGACGCCGGCGAGGATGACGGCCGCGATCAGATGGCCAAGGCCGTGCTCGCGGTTGAGCGGGGCGATGACCAGGGCGATCGCGCCGGTCGCGGCGGAGATCATGGCCTTGCGGCCGCCGACGACCGAGATGACGACGGCCATGGTGAAGGAGGCGAACAGGCCGACCGCCGGGTCGACCCCGGCGATGATGGAGAAGGAGATCGCCTCGGGGATGAGGGCCAGGGCGACGACCAGGCCGGCCAGCACCTCGGTGCGCAGGACCTTCGGGGAGTCGAGCCAGTCGGGCTTGGACAGGCGGAACTTCGGGGCTGCGGGCAGCGGTGAGGACATGCAACCGTTTCTGTTCAGGCGGATGCGCCAGCAGATGGCGGACGCTTCCACGTCGTCTACGAAGCAAGGCCGTAAGGCACACACGACTCCGCGCACGCATGAGGCGGAATCCTCGGCGGCCCGGCCACTTCAACGGGGCCCAGCCGATCTGCAAGGCAGCCGTCCAACTGCCGGTCGGGCATCATGTCCCGGAAGTCTTCGGATGCCATCGGGGCCCGGTCAGGCCCGCGCTGTGGCGTTCACTCCTGGCGTCACTCTCGACAGCGGCCGTGAACACGTCGAGACTCTACCCTGACGTGAGGGCAGAGTGCGACTTGGGGCTTGTGAAACACAGGTAAACACCCGCCAAGATCCAGTGATTCATGTCACGTAAGGTGGGTTGCTTTACGGATTCGAAAATCGAAGAAGACAACGAAGGGGATCATGGAGCGATGACGGATCAGCGGCAGATGCAGATCGGCGAGGTGGCCGAGCGGACCGGTTTGTCTCTGCGCACCATCCGGCACTACGAGGAAGTGGGCCTGGTGATCCCCTCGGCCCGCAGCAAGGGTGGCTTCCGGCTGTACACGGAGTCCGACGTCGAGCGCCTGATGGTGATCCGCCGCATGAAGCCGCTGGACTTCTCCCTGGAGGAGATGCGCGACCTGCTGGACATCACCGACCGCCTCGCCGCCACCGACGACCCGCCCGCCGGCGAGGAGCGAGAGCGGCTGCGGGAGCGGCTGGACTCCTACCGCAAAGTGGCCGACGCCCGCTGCGAGACCCTGCGGGCCCGCCTGGAGATGGCCGAGGACTTCGCCACCACACTCCGCCGCCTGCAGGCCGACGCCCGCGCGGGCGCCTGAGCCGCGTCGGCGGTCGCAGTACCGGACGAGGGGCACGGCCATGGCGGCCCGTGCCCCTCGATGCCGTCCGGCCACGTGCCGATCAGCCACGGCGCCCGTCACCTCTTCGGTGACACCGTGCGGCGGTGAGTCCGGATCACTGCCGTACGGGCGAGTGATGGCCTCCGCGTCCCGGCCTGCCTGATCACGGCCGCCTTCGACGTGGACGGGCCCGACCGCCAGCGCTTCTTCACCGACGCCGTGAGCGCCGCCCAGCCGAAGGAGGGCGGGCACCCTGGCGCGATCTCGGCCCACTTCCTGCACAGCGCCGACGGCAGCCGCGTCCTGCTGTACACGGAGTGGACCGGTGTCGAGGCGCACCAGGAGGCCGCCGAGGCCGGTGACCACGACCACGGGCACGAGATCTTCTCCAGTACGCCCGGGGTGCGCCTCACCCACGGCCGGCGCTACCGCCTCCACCGCTCCCGGCCACTGGCACCCGCCGTGACCGAGGCGCCCGGCGCCGCGCCTCGCCTCCAGCGGGCAGGCAGCGGATCATCCCGGCAAGCCCTTCGGTAGCGTGAGGGTATGAGCCACCCGCACCCAGAACTCAAAGCCGCCCCGCCACTGCCCGAGGGAGGGCTGAGGGTCACCGCCTTGGGCGGCCTTGGCGAGATCGGCCGGAACATGACCGTGTTCGAGCATGCCGGCAAGTTGCTGATCGTCGACTGCGGCGTGCTGTTCCCGGAAGAGACCCAGCCCGGCGTGGACGTGATCCTGCCCGACTTCACCTCCATCCGGGACCGCCTCGACGACATCGTCGCCATCGTCCTCACCCACGGCCACGAAGACCACATCGGCGGCGTGCCCTATCTGCTGCGGGAGCGGAGGGACATCCCCCTCGTCGGCTCCAAGCTCACCCTCGCCTTCATCGAGGCCAAGCTCAAGGAACACGGCATCAGGCCCCGCACTGTGCGCGTGCGCGAGAGTGACCGGCGCGGCTTCGGTCCCTTCGACTGCGAGTTCGTGGCCGTCAACCACTCCATCCCGGACAGCCTCGCCGTCGCGATCCGCACCGGCGCCGGAATGGTGCTGCACACCGGTGACTTCAAGATGGACCAGTTCCCGCTGGACGACCGGATCACCGACCTGCGCGCCTTCGCCCGCCTCGGTGAGGAGGGCGTGGACCTGTTCCTCACCGACTCCACCAACGCCGAGGTCCCCGGCTTCACCACCTCCGAACGCGAACTGAACCCCGCGATCGAACAGGTCATGCGCACCGCACCCCGGCGCGTGATCGTCTCCAGCTTCGCCAGCCACGTGCACCGCATCCAGCAGGTCCTGGACGCAGCCCACGAGCACGGCCGCAAGGTCGCCTTCGTGGGCCGCTCCATGGTCCGCAACATGGGCATCGCCCGCGACCTGGGCTATCTGAAGGTCCCCTCCGGCCTGGTCGTGAGCACCAAGGAGCTGGAGAAGCTCCCCGACCACAAGATCACCCTGGTGTGCACCGGATCCCAGGGTGAACCGATGGCCGCCCTGTCCCGGATGGCCAACCGCGACCACCAGATCCGCATCGGCAAGGGCGACACCGTCCTGCTCGCCAGTTCCCTCATCCCCGGCAACGAGAACGCCATCTACCGGGTGATCAACGGCCTGACCCGGTGGGGCGCCAACGTGGTCCACAAGGGCAACGCGAAGGTGCACGTCTCCGGCCACGCCAGCGCCGGTGAACTCGTGTACTGCTACAACATCGTCCGGCCCCGCAACGTCATGCCCGTGCACGGCGAGTTCCGCCACCTGCGCGCCAACGCCGACCTCGCCATCCGCACCGGTGTCGACCCCGAGCGGGTCGTCATCGCCGAGGACGGTGTCGTCGTCGACCTCGTCGACGGCCGCGCCGCCATCACCGGCAAGGTGCCCGCGGGCAACGTCTACGTGGACGGCATGGAAGTCGGCGGCGCCACCGAGGCCTCCCTCAAGGACCGCGTCACCCTCGCCCAGGAGGGCGTCATCACGGTCGTGGCCATCGTCGACGCCGACACCGGCGCCCTCGCCGAGGCCCCCGACTTCCTGGCCCGGGGCTTCGTCCACGACGAGACCACCTTCGAGCCGGTCATCCCCGTCATCGAGAAGACGCTGGCCACCGCCGCCGAGGAAGGCGTCGGCGACGCCCACCAGCTCGAACAGCTCATCGCCCGCGCCGTGGCCAACTGGGCCTTCCGCACCCACCGCCGCCGGCCACTGATCATCCCCGTCATCATCGACGCCTGACCGGGGGCCTCGCTCCGGACCGGGACGCCGACCGTACGAGACGGTCGTCGAAGAGCTGGTCGAGGTGGGCGCGCAGGATGGCCATGGCTGCTCCGGCGGACCGCTGACCGACCAGGACACCGCACCGCAGCCCAGCGGGTTCGGGCGAGTCCTCCGGCAGCAGCGGTGCGGTGGCCGGCGTGCGCGGCACAGTTCATGGTCGTGCTCGACGTGCCGGTGGTGAACGTCGTCCTGCGCAAGGCGGGTTCCCCGTCGGATCGATCCTGCTCAGGCACCGGCCGGTGGCGAGGCGCTGTCCGGCTCGCCACCGGCCTGGCCCTGCTCGTCGCGCACGAGGGACCGGCCGAACGCGGTCAGCCGTGCCACCGCGTCCACATCGGGCTCCGCCCGGCGGGCCAGCGCGCTGCGGATCTCCTGGTAGACCGATGCCTCCAGGCCGCAGCGCGGGCAGTCCTCCAGGTGGACCGCGACCCGGCGGGCGGTGACCTCGTCGGTCTCGCCGTCGAGGTACTTCTGGAGCACCCGGGCCACTTGCAAGCAGTTCATCCTGCGCTCGCGCGAGCGGCGAGCCCACCATGGGCGCTTGTTCACATCACACCTCGCTTCGGTGCCAGTCCCGCCGGGGACAGCCGCACACGTATGCGTTTGCGGGCGCGGTGCAGTCGGCTCATCACGGTTCCTTCGGGCACATCCAGAAGGCGTGCGGCCTCGGCGTAGGTGAGGCCGTCGATGTCCACCAGTTGCACCACCTGCCGGTGTTTGTCCGGCAACGCGGACCGCGCCGAGTCCACCACCTCGTCGAACGCCTCGCCGACCACCACTTCCTCCGCCGACCCCTGGTGGCCCGCAGAGCCGAGCCGGTCCAGATCGGTGTCCGGGTCGTCCAGCAGGTGCGGACGGCGTCGGCGATGCCGGTTGATCTCGGCCCGCCTCATGATCGTCAGCAGCCACGCCCTGGGGTGCCTGCCGTCGAACCCGTCGATGGCCCGGTAGGCCCGCAGCAGCGTGTCCTGCACCAGATCCTCGGCGTCCGCGCGCTGCGCGGTCAGCGTCATCGCCACCCGCAGCAGCACCTCCACCTCCGGCAGCACATAGGCGGCGAACGCCGTACCCCGCGGGTCCGCTGGTTCCGGCGGCGCTGTCACTTGGTCTTCCACACACGGGGAACCTGTTGGTCTGTTCCCCTCATTGACCAGGGAGAGCTGAACCCCGGCATGTCGCCCATCGGCGTCGGCAACGTGCTGCGTGACGTCTACCTCGGAGCATCTACCGATGGGCCGGCCAGTCGTCGGACTGGACCGGGTCACTGGCGGAGGAGCTGCAGCAGATCCTGCGCCTTCTCCTCGACGGCATGACCGCGACGAAGACGACCTAGAGGTGGTCTCCACGGGGACCAGCAGGCCGTGGACAGGGCGCTCGCCGCGACCGGCAGGACGGCGCTGGCCGGCCGTCCCCTGGAAACCCTGCCGGGCGGACAACGCCAGCGCGCCTGGATCGCCATGACGGTAGCTCAGGAGACGTCGGTACACGGATGCGGACCTCTCAGCGGGACCGCCTGCGGTGACGCAGTTCAAGGTCGGCGAGCCGAGCGCCTTCCCATCTGCCCGAGTTCGTCCCCGGCCGACGTCACCGCTCGCCGGCGAGGTCGAGTTCACCCCTGCGCGTCTCAACCACACCCTCAGTACTCAGGGACCCCCGCCACGGGTGCGAGATCGGACCGGCCACCGCCCGCCACCACGCCTCCACGGGCAGCTTCCCGGCAGGTTCGAAAGGCTGGCCGGGGCAGGGGAACGCCACCGCCTGCCCCGCCTCCGCGGCCACTTCCTTCATCCACTCCCCCGGCTCCGCCCACGGGTGCGTCGCCAGGTTGAAGGTGGCCCAGTGGATCGGCAGCATCGGGCCGTGCTCCGGTCCGCCCTGGAGGTCGAGGTGGGCGCGCACGCCCTCCTCGGGAGTCATGTGGATGTCGGGCCAGAAGTCGGAGTACGCGCCGATCTGGATCATCGTGGCGTCGAACGGCCCGTGCTCGGCGCCGATCTCCTCGAAGCCGTCGAAGTAGCCGGTGTCTCCGCTGTGGTAGATCCGGTGCTCCTCGCCGGCGACGACCCAGGAGGCCCACAGGGTGTGCTGGGTGTTGCGCAGCCCGCGGCCGCAGAAGTGCCGGGCCGGGGTGGCGGTCAGGGTGAGGCCGCCGACCTTGGTGGTCTCGTGCCAGTCCAGCTCGCGCAACCGGTCGGCGGACACGCCCCAGTGCTCCAGGTGCGCGCCGACGCCGAGGGGCACGGCGAACAGCGTGTCGGTGCCGGCGAGCGCCTTGATGGTGGGCATGTCCAGGTGGTCGTAGTGGTCGTGCGAGATGACCACGACGTCGACCGGGCCGAGCGCGGCCAGCGGCAGGGGCACGGGGTGCAGCCGCTTGGGCCCGGCGAAGGAGAAGGGGGAGCAGCGCTCGCCCCACACCGGGTCGAACAGGACCCGTCGGCCGTCGATCTCCGCGAGCACGCTGGAGTGCCCCATCCACGTCAGCCGCAGCCCGGTGGCCGGGGGCCGGGCGATGTCGGCGAGGGTGGTGGAGTGCACCGGAGCGGTGCCCTTCGGGGTGCGGCGGGGCCGGGTGTCCTTGTCGAAGAAGGCCTTCGCGAAGTCCAGGGTCGAGCCCGAGGGCTGGGTCCGCGCGGGGCCGCCGGGGTTCTGGAAGACCCCGTCCTTGAAGCGGGGCGATCTGCGGATGCGCGCCATGCGCTCACCACTCGGGTCCGCGCCGAACGCCCCGGGCTGCAGCGCGCGGAGCCCGGAGCTCAGGGTACGGAAACCGGCCACGGTACCTCCAGGTGGAGTCGGTCAGGCTTTCCATTATGGTCGGCCCCTCCGGCAACACCGGATCGCAGGGGCCCCACCGGAGGCGATACTGACCGGTGATTCAGTATCCCGGCGGCGAAGGAGCCCGTATGGCCACCCCCCTGCTGTCCCTGACCTGGACCGATCACCTCACGGGACGGCAGGGCTTCCTGGTCGTCGACCGGCTGGTGCGCGGGGTCGCCAGCGGCGGTCTGCGGATGCGCGCGGGCTGCACCCTGGACGAGGTCACCGGCCTGGCCCGCGGCATGACCGTGAAGGAGGCCCTGCACTACGACCCCGTGAGCCGCTACGTCCCGCTCGGCGGCGCCAAGGGCGGCATCGACTGCGATCCCCGGGATCCTGAGGCGTACCCGCTGCTGGTGCGCTACCTGCGCGCGATGCGGCCGTACATAGAGAGCTGCTGGACTACGGGCGAGGACCTGGGACTCACCCAGGACCTGGTGGACCGGGCCGCCGCCGAGGCGGGGCTGGTCTCCTCGATCCAGGCCGTGTACCCGCTGCTGGACGACGAGGCCGAGGCCCGGCGGCGGCTCCGGGACGCGTTCGCGGTCGAGGTCGACGGCATCGGTCTGGACGAGCTGGCCGGCGGCTGCGGTGTGGCCGAGGCGGCCCTGGCCGCCCTGGACAAGGCCGGTGTGCCGTACTCCGGGACGCGGGCCGCCCTCCAGGGGCTGGGCACCATGGGCGGGGCCACCGCGCGTTTCCTCACGCGCGCGGGGCTCACGGTCGTGGCCGTCGCCGACGTCAAGGGCACGATCGCCAACCAGGCGGGTCTCGACGTCGAGGCGCTGCTCGCCGCGCGGGACGCCCACGGCACGGTGGACCGCTGCGCGCTGCGCCCCGGCGACCGCGAACTGCCGGGCGACGCCTGGCTGTCGGCCGACGCGGACGTACTGGTGCCGGCCGCCGTGTCGTACGCGATCGATGCCGCGAACCAGGAGCGGATCACCGCCCGCTGGGTCGTGGAGGCGGCCAACATGCCCGTGCGGCCGGAGGCGGAGCCGCTGCTGGCCGCGCGCGGGGTGACCGTGCTGCCGGACGTCGTGGTCAACTCGGGGACGAACGCCTGGTGGTGGTGGACGCTGTTCGGGGACGTCGGAGCCGACGCCGAGGAGGCGTTCGCGTGGACCCGCCGCTCGATGCGGGCCCTGGTCGAGCGGACGCTGGCCCGTGCGCAGGCCGACGGGACGACACCGCGGGCCGCCGCCCACGCGATCGCGGCCGACCGGCTGCCGGTGATCGCGGAGCGGTTCGGCTGGTTCCGGTGAGGCGCCCGCCGCCTCCACGGCGACGGCCCTGGCGGCCCCTGCCGGACAGGCCGAAACGCCCCGTCGAGGGGCGGTACGCGCGTGGGTAGGGTGACGGCGTGACGAGAGTCCGGTTGAGTGTGGCTCAGCGGCGCGGGGATCTGCTGCGGGCCGCCATCGAGCAGATCGAGGCGAGGGGTGTGGCGGCGGTCAGGATCGCCGACGTGGCCTCGGCGCTCGGCGTGAGCAACGCACTGGTCCTCTACCACTTCTCGACGAAGGAGCAGCTGGTCGCCGCCGCGTTCCGGCACGCGGCGGAGGGGGACCTGGCGCATCTGCGCAAGGTGCTGGGCCGCCGTTCGCCGGCGCTGCGCCGGCTGCGGTCGGCCGTACGGTGGTACGCCCCGACCGGGCAGGCCAAGGGCTGGCGGCTGTGGATCGAGAGCTGGGCGGTGGCGCTGCGCGACCCGGCGCTGCGCGAGGTCGCCCAGGATCTCGACCGGCAGTGGAAGGCGGCCCTCGCCGAGGTCATCGCGGAGGGCGTGGCCGCGGGCGAGTTCCGCTGCCCGGACCCGGCCGGTACGGCCCTGCGTCTCACCGCCCTCCTCGACGGTCTCGCCGTCCAGCTGACGTCCTACGCCGGCGCGGTGCCGCGTGCCCGGGCCCAGGAGTGGGTGGAGGAAGCGCTGGTCCGCGAGTTGGGCCTGGAGCAAGAGGGGCTGACGCCCTAGACGGCACGCTCCCGCGGGTGCGGGCCATGCCGGATGGGACACCGGCACGGCACGCACCCGCAGGAGCCGCTCTCACGCCACCGGTGCGATCCGCATCCTGATGTCGTCCGGCGACAACGCCCCCTTGGCCGTCACATGGTCGCCGGACGACTCCCCGCGCAGCCGGCGCCCGATCCACGGCACGAGGAACTCGCGCGCCCAGGCGACGTTGTCCCGCCGCATGTCGAGCGCGCCCCGCGGGGGCAGCGGAGGCCACGCCTGCTCGGGGTCGGCCGGCACGTCGAGGCCGAGGACCTGGCCCGCGCGGAGCGCCACGCGCGTGTGCCCCTCGGGCGACAGGTGCAGCCGGTCGGCGTCCCAGGCCCTGCGGTCCTGCACACTGCGCAGGGACCACAGGTCGAGCACCGGGCAGCCGTACCGGTCGGCGATGGCCCGGACGTGGCCGTTGTACGTGGCGATCTTGCCGCGCAGGTGCTTGAGCACGGGCACGCCACGGGTGTCGAAACCGGTCGTCACCATGACCGTGCCGGACACGGCGGTGAGCTGGACCAAGGCCCGCTCGAAGCGCTCGGCCACCTCGTCCGGGTCGGTGCCGGGCCGGATGATGTCGTTGCCCCCCGCGCAGAACGAGACGAGGTCCGGAGCCATGTCGACGGCCCGCGGAACCTGGTCCGCCACGATCTGGTCGAGGAGCTTTCCGCGTACCGCGAGATTGGTGTACTGGAAGTCGCCCTCGGGCCTGCGGTCGGCGAGCAGGACGGCGAACCGGTCGGCCCAGCCGACGAACGCGCCGTCGGGGCCGGGATCACCGACCCCCTCGGTGAAGCTGTCCCCCAACGCCACGTACGACCCGATCACTGCTTTGCTGTCACTCTTCGAATCGTCTGCCACAGCAGGTCATGATTCACCTTCGAATGTGACCTACGCGACCGTAGGAAAGGGTTGACGGGCGGTGAGATAAGCCACTCCTGAAGGGTTGGCAAACTCCGGAATACAGCACTCGTCAGGAATGTTCCGGGGTCAGCCGCCAGACTCGGAACCCGCTGATCCGGAAATGGCTCCACACGGTCCGGAAGGCGAAGTGCCCGCTCGTGTACGGCTGCGGGTCGGCGTAGCCGAAGACCAGCCGCCCGTTGTTCCACCACTGGACCGTGGAGCCGTCGGAGACGATCCGTACCCGGTTCGGCTCGTTCGGGACCAGCAGCGGTTCGGTGTGGTCGAAGACCAGAGGACGGACACCGGGCTCGCCGACGTAGCGGCGCAGCCGGGTCGTGGTGTTGTAGTTGGCGCCGTAGCCCGCGTAGTACGTCGTGAGGTGGTCGTACTCGTCGAAGGCGCCGCCGCGGGGAGCAGCGAAGAGGTCGCCCGGGGAGCGGACGTCGGTCGCGTTCCAGAAGTTGTTGAGGTCCGAGACCCGGTCGTTGGCCCCGCCCTCGGAGACGGGGATCGCGGTGTACTCGAGGACGTACGGCCCGACGAGCCGCTGTCTGAACCACACGGTCGCGCCGCTCGGTACGTCGATCTCCAGGATGCCGCGGGAGGCGGTGACGGTACCGCCGGCCTGGAGTTCCGTGACCCACTGCCCGAGGCCGTGACAGAAGTCGTCCTGGGCGATGGGGCGGCGGTGTCGGGGCGCGGCATGCACGGTCACCGCCGGGGCGAGGGCCGCCAGGGCGGCTCCGGCGGCCAGGGTTCCGAACGCTCTGCGGGTGGTCGGCACGGGACACAGCTCCTCGGGATCCGCCGGGAAGGCTCGGGAAAGCGCTTGCACTCCGGACGGGATCACTCTGTCCCAACTGCCGCCGCCTGTCGATCCCTTGGGGCCGGTCGACGGCATGCACACACCGAAGGCCGGACCCGGCGATCGGGGTCCGGCCTTCGGTCGCGTGTCAGGCTGCGGGAGATCGGCCGTCAGCCGACGGAGACGCCGTGCGAGCGCAGGAAGGCGACCGGGTCCACGTCCGAGCCGTAGTCCGGCGTGGTACGGATCTCGAAGTGCAGGTGCGGTCCGGTCACGTTGCCGGTCGCGCCCGACAGGCCGACCTGCTGCCCGGCGGTCACGGTCTGGCCGGCCGAGACGGAGAGCTGGGACAGGTGGGCGTACTGGGCGTAGTTGCCGTCCGCGAGCTTGATGACGACCTGGTTGCCGTACGCGCCGCCCCAGCCGGCGGAGACGACCGTGCCCGCGCCGACGGCCTTGAGGGAGGTGCCGGTCGGGACGACGAAGTCGACGCCGGTGTGGTAGCCGCTGGACCACATGCTGCCGGACATGCGGTACGGGGTGCCGACGGTGGCGCCGGCCACCGGGACGCTGTAGCCACTGGAGTTGGCTTCGGCGGCGGGCTTGGCGGCGGCCGGCTTCGCGGCGGTCTCGGCCTTCGGGGCCGACTCGGCGGCGGACGACTTCGAGGCCGAGGGCTTGGGCGCGGACGGGGCCGAGGCCTTCGGCGCGCTCGCCGCCTTCTTGCTGACCGACAGCTTCAGGCCGGGGTGGATCAGCGACGGGTCGGAGCCGACGACGTCACGGTTGTCCGCGTAGAGCTTCTTCCAACCGCCGCTGACGTTCTGGTCGTCGGCGATCTTCGCGAGGTAGTCGCCGGCCTTCACGGTGTACGTGCGGGCACCGCCGGCCTTCGCGGCGGCCTGCTTCTCGGCGGCCGGAGCGGACTGGACGGCCTTTTCCGGAGCCGACTGCCCGGTGGCGGCGTGGGCGCCTGCGGCTCCCATGAGCGGCAGGGCGAGGGCGGCCCCGCCGGTGCCGGCGACGGCGATGGAGCGGGTGAAACGCTGGGTCTTGGGACGGCGGTGCTTACCCTTCGCGGGCATGGCGAATTCCTCTCCGTCGCCTGCGAGGTGAGCTGTCGGGTGCGGGCTGGAGATGCCCGGCCGCGCCGGGGCGCGGCTTAACCCCAAGCCGTTCCGGGAACCGGAACAGGCGTCTTACCTGTGGGTCCCCCGCTCCTGCCGTGCGTCGGGTCAGTGTGTGGGGCTCCGGGCGGCGGCAGGATTAGGCGTCCGTCCGGATTGGTGTGGAACGTAAGCGACCAAGACGCAACGGGACAAGCTTGCGGTTGCCCGGGGCGGTGTTTTTCTTGACGCGTCACCACATTTGCCGTCACCGAGCGTGGATTACCGATCTCCCGCTTTCCTCAATGGCCCTGAATAGCGCCAGAATTACGTGAACATGGCGACAACGTATCGTCACGAATATGACGATGGTCACGCGCCCCGAACTCATCTCCTTTACGATCGGGGCACGTTGCCCCTTTACGGCTTAAACACCCTATTCGGACAGAACGACTACTTACGCTTAAGGCGGACGACCGCGGCGTCCAGATCCCCGCACAGGCCGACCCGCAGTCCATGGTGAAGCAGTAGGGCCCCGCGGTGCACTTCGCCCGTTTCGAGGCATTCGTACGATGCGGTCGGGTCGAGGGCGCGCAACCGGAGCGCCGGCACGGGCTCGCCGTAACGCTGCGCCTGGAGCCAGGCGAGGACGACGGTCTCGTCGCCGAGGGCGTACTGCACGGCGCTCAGTCCGCCCTCCGGAGGACGCAGCCGGTACAGGTCGCCCTGCTGCACCACGGGCCGGATCTCCTTGTAGAGACCCACCCATTCCCGCGCCTCGGCGAGCTCCTCCCGCGTCCACTGCGTGAGGTCACCGCCGACCCCCAGCACCCCGGCCATCGCGCTGACGAACCGGAACCGCAGGGAACTGGCCCGCCGGTTGAGCATGGCGTTCGGACTGTCGGTGACCCAGGCGGCCATGACCCGGGCCGGATGGAGCTGACTGAAGCCGTGCTGGATGGCGAGCCGGTCGAGCGGGTCGGTGTTGTCCGACGTCCAGACCTGGTCCGCACGGCTCAGCACCCCGAGGTCGATCCGGCCGCCGCCGCCCGAGCAGGACTCGAAGGCCACGCCCGGGTGGGCGGCCCGCAGCCGGTCCAGCAGGGCGTACAGGCCCCGGACGTGGTCGACCCACAGCCGCTGCGGGTAGGGGTCGTCCGGCCAGCCGGCGTCGGTGAAGCAGCGGTTGAAGTCCCACTTGACGTAGTCGACGGGGGCACTGGAGAGGAGCCCGTCGAGCTGCTCCCACAGGTACACCCGGACGTCCTCGCGAGCCAGGTTCAGTACGAGCTGATTACGGAACTCCGTCCGCTTTCGTCCCGGTTGGTACTGAACCCAGTCGGGGTGCGCGCGGTACAGATCGCTGTCCGGGTTGACCATCTCGGGCTCGACCCAGATCCCGAACTGCATGCCGAGACCGTGCACGTGGTCGGCGAGCGGCTTCAGCCCGCCCGGGAAACGGCCGGGGTTCGGGGTCCAGTCGCCGAGCCCGGCCCGGTCGCTGGTGCGCGCCCCGAACCAGCCGTCGTCGACCACGAACAGCTCGACACCGATGGCCGCGGCCCGCTCGGCCAGCGCCCGCTGCTGCTCCTCGGAGATGTCGAACTCGGTGGCCTCCCAGGAGTTGAACAGCACCGGCCGGTCCCGGCCCGCGTCCGGGATCACGTACGTCCGCTGGTAGGCGTGCCAGGCGCGGCTCGCCCCGCCGAAGCCGCCGTCGCTCCAGAGCCCGGCGAAGACGGGGGTCGTGTACGACTCTCCCGTGCCCAGCGTCAGCAGGCCCGAGTCGTCGTAGCCGGCGCCGCCGGTGATCTGCACCGTTGTGTCCGGGAGCTGGGCCACGGCGATGCGCCAGGAACCGGACCAGCCCAGGGCGCAGCCGTAGACCTCGCCGTGCTCCTCGGTGGCGCCGGCGTCCAGGGCGACCCACGGCAGGTGCTGGTGGGAGGTGTGACCGCGGCGGCTGCCGATGACCTTCTCTCCGTGGGTGAGGGGGGAGCGCGTCAGCCGTGACTCGGCGCCCCAGCGGCCGTGCAGCTGGGACAGCCGCCAGGCGTCGCGGTCGGGCAGGGTCCAGGTGGCGGAGTCGGCGCGCAGCAGCTCGACGGCCGGTCCCCGGTTGTCCAGGGTCACCCAGCGCTCGACGACATCCGTCGAGGAGCGCATCCGGTAGTGCAGCGTGACGGCGAGGTCGCCGTCACGGAACCGCAGCCGCAGCTCGTCGTCCTCGGTGTCGTGTCCCTCGAGGACCCACTCGGTACCGCGCCGCTCGGGCGTGCGTACGGAGAGGGCAGGGCGGACGAAACGGGGGCCGCCCTCGACCGGGTACTCCTCGCGCCCGTCGAGCGGAGCCTCGAAGGGCCAGTAGTCCGGCAGCGGCCGGACGGCGAGGGCCTCGGCGTCGGCGAGGCCGATCCGGGGGCCCCAGTGCAGGTGCAGCAGTTCGTCCCGGTCGGTGACGTGGACGGCGTAGCTGCTGGCCGGCCCGGAGAGCACCCACGTACGACCGTCTTCGGAGATGTCCAGCACCATGCCCCCACAGATTCGAACAAGCCCGACCAGGTGCGACCAGTCAGCAACATCATCAAGGGCCACGGCGGCCCCGGGCAACGCCTGTGGACAACTCATTGCCTCAGGCAGGCATGTCGTATCGTCGAGTGACGCCCGTCGACGAGCCGCGCCGGCGGCACCGAAGGGGAGGAGCCCTCGTGACACAGCAGGTCCCGTCGACCGAGCCCGAGCTGGCCGGAGTGCGCAACTTCCGTGATGTGGGCGGACTTCCGACCGTGGACGGGCGGCGGGTGCGCCAGGGAGTGCTGTTCCGCAGCGGTCACCTCGCCCACGCGACCGGAGAGGACGCCGCCTTCCTCACCACCCTGGGCCTGCACACGATCTTCGACTTCCGCAACGCGGCGGACCAGAAGCTCGAGGGCCCGGACGTCGCGCTGCCGGGCGTGCGCAATGTGAACCTGCCGCTGAGCGACCCCGCCGACGGCGCCGAGTTCTGGAAGATGGTCCGCGACGGCGACTTGGGCCAGCTCCGCGCGATCCTCGCGGACGGCAAGGGCGCGGGCCGGATGATCGCCTCGTACCGCATGATCATCAAGGACCGCACGGGTGAGCACTCCCGGGTGCTGCACGAGCTCGCGGAGGACAGCGTCCCCGCGCTGATGCACTGCGCGGCGGGCAAGGACCGCGCGGGGCTGTCCGTCGCGGTGACACTGCTCGCGGTGGGCGTCGAACGCGAGGCGATCGTCGACGACTACCTGAAGTCGAACGCCAAGCACCGCCGCTACAAGGTGCACCGCAGCAGCTCCGCCGCCTCGGCCTACTCCCCCGAGGTCATGGAGCTGCTCAGTCCCCTCTTCGACGCGCGCGCCGAGTACCTGACGGCGGCCTTCGACACCATCGAGGAGACCTGGGGCGGCGTCGGCACCTACCTGGAGAAGGGGCTGAAGCTCACCCCGGAGACCCGCGAGCAGCTGCGCGAGCGGCTTCTCGACTGAGACGCCCGGGCGGGGCTACTTGGCGCCGACCTCGAACAGCAGGTAGACGAACGCGGCGAAGACGTGCCCGAGGATGAGATAGATGAGCAGCCTCACCCACAGGGCGCGGGGAAACCTCTGCTCCATGTCGCTCACGCCATGTCTCCAGAGGTGGGGCCCAGGCACAGCGCGGCCGTGGGGCTCTGCAGCAGGGTGTGGACGAAGAGCAGCTCGACTCCGTCGTGGTCCTCGGCGGCGATCCGGTGCGGGGTGAGGGAGTCGAAGTGGGCGCTGTCCCCGGGGGCCAGCCGGTGCGTGGTGTCCCCGAGGCGCAGCCGCAGCCGGCCGCGCAGCACATGGAGCCACTCCTCGCCGGGGTGGACGCGGACGATGTCGCCCTGGGAGCCGTGGGGGACGTGGACGCGCAGGGCCTGCATCCCGCGGCCGGGGGCGCCGGCCTGCCAGTAGGTCCAGCCGCCCGCCGCGGTGGGTTCCATGTCGGCGGCGCGGATGACGGAGTCCCGTTCGGCGACCGTCTCACCGAGCAGTTCGGAGACGGTCGTACCGTAGATGCGGGCGAGTGCGAGCAGCATCGGCAAAGAGGGCTGCCGCTGCCCGGTCTCCAGGCGGGAGAGATGGGCGGGCGACAGCCCGGCGGCGCGGGACGCGGCCTCCAGCGTCAGGGAAGCCTGACGCCGAAGCGCCCGCAGCTGGGGCGCGACGACGGCGGGCAGCGCACCGGCCGGCTGGTCGGCCGGCGCCTCGGCCCCTGGGGGCCGCTCGGTCTCGGAGGGGCTCATGCCTCCATTCAGCCGGAGCCTTGCCTCACCGGCAAATTTCTTGCCTCACAGGCAAAGACCCGGGAGGCGGAGCCTCAGCGGTTGGCCACCGCCTGCTTGACGAGCGTCTTGCCGAAGTCCCACACCAGCCCACCGTTGTGCGCGTCGTCCATCACGGCGGTGAAGGCGTCGACGAACCGGTCCACCTCCCGCTCGCCGATGATCAGCGGCGGGATCAGCTTGATCACCTCCATGTGGTCGCCGGAGACCTGGGTGAGGATCCGGTGCCGCTGCAGCAGCGGCACGGCGACCATCTGGGCGAAGAGCCCCTTGCGAGCGGCCTGGAGCATGGCCCAGCGGCTGCGCAGCTTCAGCGACCTGGGCCGTCCGAACTCGATGCCGATCATCAGGCCCCGGCCGCGGACCTCGGCGAGCATCTCGTACGTGTCCGTGAGCGCGGCCAGCCGGGACCGGAGCCGCTCCCCGGTGGCACGGACGCCCGCGACGATCTGCTCGTTCTCCATCACCGACAGCACCGCGAGGCCCGCCGCCATGGCCTGCGCGTTGGATCCGAAGCTCGCCGAGTGGACGAGCACCCGGTCCATGGACGAGTAGACCTTCTTGAAGATCCAGTCCTTGCCGATCGTGGCGCCGACCGGCACATAGCCGCCGGAGAGCGCCTTGGCCACGCACACCAGGTCGGGTTCCACACCGTCCTCGTGCTGGTAGGCGTAGAAGTCGCCGGTCCGGCCGAGGCCGGTCTGCACCTCGTCGGCGATGAGCAGGGCCTTGTGCCGGTGCAGCAGCTCCTGGGCGGCCCGCAGCCAGCCGGGCGGCCCTTCCAGGACGCCCTTGCCCTGGATCGGCTCGACGATCAGCGCGGCGACGTCGCCCTTCCTGAGCTCCCGCTCCAGCGCGTCGAGATCGCCGAGCGGGACGGCCGTGTCGGGCAGCAGCGGGGCGAAGCCGTCGCGGAAGCCGGACTCCCCGTTCACGGAGAGGGAGCCGGTGGTCAGGCCGTGGAAGGCGTGCGCGCAGTACAGGACCCTGGGCCTGCCCGTGACGAACCGCGCGAACTTCAGCGCGCCCTCGACGGCCTCGGTGCCGCTGTTGCCGAAGAACACGCGGTCCAGGTGCGGGCTGTGCGCGAGCAGCTTCTCGGCCAGCAGGCCCGGCAGCGGCTGGCAGTCGAACCGGGTGAGGTCGGCGAGACCGGCGTCCAGGACGTCGTGCAGCGCCTTGCGTACGACGGGGTGGTGGCGGCCGAGGCCCATCACCCCGAACCCGGCGAGCATGTCCAGGTAGTCGTTGCCGTCCGCGTCGTAGAAGTAGGCGCCCTCGGCGCGCTCGTAGACCTTGTCGAAGCCGATGGTGTGCAGCATGCGCGGGAGCTGGTGGTTGAGGTACCGGCTGTGCAGCTCGTAGCGCTCGGCTCCGCGCTCGGCCAGCAGCTTGCCGAGGTCGAACTCCCCGGCCTGCGACGACTCCGACGCGGATTCGGCGGTTGTCATTCCTGTGGCTCCTTGGACTGCTCTTCCTTCACGGCCAGGCTCGCGCTGATCCGCCCGGCCACCTCGACGGGTGTCAGGCCGATGTCGGCGAGCACCTCACCGCGCTTGGCGTGCGCGAGGAACTGCTCGGGGATGCCGAACCGCCGTACCGGTACGTCGACCTCGGCGTCGCCCAGAGCCAGCGCCACAGCCGAACCGACCCCGGCCGCACGGCTGTTGTCCTCGACGACGGCGACCAGACGGTGCTCGGCGGCGAGGCCGGGGAGCGCCGGGTCGACGGGCTTGACCCAGCGCGGGTCGACGACGGTGCAACCGATGCCGCGCGCTTCGAGCAGCTCGGCGGCCTGGAGGCAGACCGGCGCCATCACGCCGACGGCCACCAGGAGAACCTGCGGCCGGTCGGAGCGGTGCAGCACGTCCAGTCCGCCCACCCGGTCCACGGCCGGGACCGACGGGCCGACGGACTCCTTCGGGAAGCGCACGAGCGTCGGCGCGTCGTCGACGGCGACGGCCTCACGCAGCTGGGACCGCAGCTGGTCGGCGTCCCGTGGCGCGGCGATCCTCAGCCCCGGCACGACCTGGAGGACGGACATGTCCCACATGCCGTTGTGGGAGGCCCCGTCGACGCCCGTCACCCCGGCCCGGTCCAGGACGAAGGTCACCCCGCAGCGGTGCAGGGCCACGTCCATGAGTAGCTGGTCGAAGGCGCGGTTGAGGAAGGTGGCGTAGACGGCGACGACCGGGTGCAGTCCGCCCGTCGCCAGGCCCGCCGCGGACACGGCCGCGTGCTGCTCGGCGATGCCGACGTCCCACACCCGGTCGGGGAACCGCTCGGCGAAGGCGCCGAGGCCGACCGGATGCAGCATGGCGGCGGTTATCGCCACCACGTCGTCCCGCTCCTCGCCGATCCGGACGATCTCCTCGCCGAACACCGAGGTCCAGGAGGGGCCGCCCGACGGGGAGAGCGGTGCGCAGGTCAGCGGGTCCATCACGCCGACGGTGTGGAAGTGGTCCTCCTCGTGGGCGAGGGCGGGCTCGTAGCCACGGCCCTTCTCCGTGAGGCAGTGGACGAGCACCGGCCCGTGGAAGCGTTTCGCGCGTCGCAGCGCGGACTGGACGGCCCCGATGTCGTGCCCGTCGATCGGCCCGACGTACTTCAGGCCCAGGTCCTCGAAGAGTCCCTGGGGGGCGAACGCGTCCTTGAAGCCCTTCTTCGCGCCGTGCAGGGCTTCGTAGAGGGTGTTGCCGACCAGGGGCGTGCCCTGGAGCACGTCCTTGCCCCAGGCCAGGACCCGCTCGTAGCCGTCGGTCGTGCGCAGGGTCGCGAGGTGGTCGGCGAGGCCGCCGATGGTGGGGGCGTAGGAGCGTTCGTTGTCGTTGACGACGATGATCAGCGGGCGGTTCTTGGCGGCCGCGATGTTGTTCAGCGCCTCCCAGGCCATGCCGCCGGTGAGCGCCCCGTCGCCGATGACCGCGACGACATGGCCCTTCTCGCCCTGCACCTGGCGGGCCTTGGCCAGCCCGTCGGCCCAGCCGAGGGCCGTGGAGGCGTGGCTGTTCTCGATGACGTCGTGCTCGGACTCCTCGCGTGAGGGGTAGCCGGACAGGCCTCCCTTGCCGCGCAGCTTGGAGAAGTCCTGGCGGCCGGTCAGCAGTTTGTGGACGTAGCTCTGGTGGCCGGTGTCCCACAGGATGCGGTCGGCCGGCGACTCGAAGACCCGGTGCAGGGCGACGGTCAGCTCCACCACGCCCAGGTTGGGTCCCAGATGGCCGCCGGTCCTGGCGACCGCGTGCACCAGGAACTCCCGGATCTCTTCGGCCAGTTCGCCTAGTTCCGCCTCGGACAGCGCCTTCAGGTCGCGTGGTCCCCGGATGCTCTCCAGAATCGTCACGCTCGGGCCCCCTTCGCATTCCGTGCTGCTCAGCTCACGGTGACGGCCGGCTCCCCCGACCCCACGCCGTCCTGCTCCATCTGCTCGGCGATCTTCATCGCCTCTTCGATCAGCGTCTCGACGATCTTGGACTCGGGGACGGTCTTGACGACCTCGCCCTTGACGAAGATCTGCCCCTTGCCGTTGCCGGAGGCGACGCCCAGATCGGCCTCCCGCGCCTCGCCGGGCCCGTTGACCACACACCCCATGACGGCGACCCGCAGCGGCACCTCCATGCCGTCGAGCCCGGCCGTGACCTCCTCGGCCAGCTTGTAGACGTCGACCTGGGCGCGGCCGCAGGACGGGCACGACACGATCTCCAGCCGGCGTTCCTTGAGCCCGAGGGACTGGAGGATCTGGATGCCGACCTTGACCTCCTCGGCCGGCGGCGCGGACAGCGAGACCCGGATCGTGTCGCCGATGCCCCGGGACAGCAGCGCCCCGAACGCCACCGCCGACTTGACCGTGCCCTGGAAGGCCGGCCCCGCCTCCGTCACGCCCAGGTGCAGCGGGTAGTCGCACTGCTCGGCGAGCTGCCGGTAGGCCTCGATCATCACGACCGGGTCGTTGTGCTTGACGGAGATCTTGATGTCCCGGAAGTCGTGCTCCTCGAACAGGGACGCCTCCCACAGCGCGCTCTCCACGAGCGCCTCCGGGGTGGCCCTGCCGTACTTCTGGAGGAGCCGGCGGTCCAGCGACCCGGCGTTGACGCCGATGCGGATCGGTGTGCCGTGGTCCTTCGCCGCCTGGGCGATCTCCTTGACCCGGTCGTCGAACTGCTTGATGTTGCCGGGATTGACGCGGACGGCCGCGCAGCCCGCCTCGATCGCCGCGAAGACGTACTTGGGCTGGAAGTGGATGTCCGCGATCACCGGGATCTGCGACTTGCGCGCGATGGTCGCGAGCGCGTCCGCGTCGTCCTGCGTGGGGCAGGCGACCCGGACGATCTGGCAGCCGGACGCGGTCAGCTCCGCGATCTGCTGCAACGTGGCGCCGACGTCCGACGTACGGGTCGTCGTCATCGACTGCACCGACACCGGGGCCCCGCCCCCGACCGCCACCGGACCGACCTGGATCCGGCGCGAGGCACGCCGTTCGGCGATCGGCCGGGCCGGCATGCCGGGGACACCCAGCGAGACAGCGGTCATGACGTCACTCCCGGTTCCCGGAGACCGTCTCGCGCATGGCGCGCAGGGACTCCTTCAGCGATCCCATGGTGGCGAGGACGGCGGTGGGCTCGTAGCCGCAGTGCGCCATGCAGTTGGCGCAGCGCGGGTCCTTGCCTCGGCCGTACTTGTCCCAGTCGGTGTCCTCGACCAGCTCCCGGTACGTCGGCACGTACCCGTCGCTCATCAGGTAGCAGGGGCGCTGCCAGCCGAAGAGCGAGTAGTTCGGGATCGCCCACGCCGTGCACGGGAAGTCGACCTTGCCCTCCAGGAAGTCCAGGAAGAGCGGGGAGTGGTTGAGCCGCCAGCGCCGCCGGTTGCCGCCCGAGAAGGCCTTCTTG
The DNA here is from genome assembly GCF_042803315.1 of Streptomyces sp. NPDC057424. Taxonomy (NCBI): domain Bacteria; kingdom Bacillati; phylum Actinomycetota; class Actinomycetes; order Kitasatosporales; family Streptomycetaceae; genus Streptomyces; species Streptomyces sp. NPDC057424. Next base: position 30,321 of record NZ_JBHVCP010000041.1, on the reverse strand, counting down.
AACAGCTCGCGGGTCTGCTCCACGCCGAGGAAGTGCTCCTGGTCGGGGGCCTTCTCGTAGGCGTAGGCGGGCGAGATCATCATCTCGTCGACCTGGAGGTCGTCGTTGAGGAAGTTCAGCACCTCGATGATGGTCTGCGGGGTGTCGGTGTTGAAGAAGGTCGAGTTGGTGGTGACCCGGAAGCCCCGCCGCTTGGCCTCCTTGATCGCCTCCACGGCCTCGTCGAACACGCCCTCCTTGGCCACCGACTCGTCGTGCCGCTCGCGCAGCCCGTCGATGTGCACCGCGAAGGCGAAGTAGGGCGACGGCGTGAACGTGTCCATCTTCTTGCGCAGCAGCATCGCGTTGGTGCAGAGGAAGACGTACTTCCGCTTGGCCACCAGCTGACGCACGATCTCGTCGATCTGCGGGTGCATCAGCGGCTCGCCACCGGCGATGGACACCATCGGGGCGCCGGACTCCATGACCGCCCCCACGGCCTGGGCGACCGGCATCCGCTGCTTGAGCACCCCGGCCGGATGCTGGATCTTGCCGCACCCCTCGCACTTGAGATTGCAGGCGAACAGCGGTTCCAGTTCGACGATCAGGGGAAACTTGTCGCGTCGGCGGATCTTCTGTTCAGCCAAGTATGTAGCGACCTTGATGGACTGTCGGAGCGGCATGGCCATCTGGCTCACCTCCTGGGGAGCAGCAAGGAACGGTGCCATTCGAAGAAAGCGGGAAGCACGGAACGAAGGACACGGAAAGCTGATATTCCACCGCGCACCGTGCCGATCCGGACGAGTTCATGTTCAGGAGCGTCCACGACCACCCGGACGGCCGCAACCGGGCGCTCGCCCGCGCGCACGGCGCTCAGAAGCGTGACGGCGGACTCCATGTCGACCGCGATAGCGCCGGTGGCGCGCAGCGCGGACCGTTCGGGGCCCCGCACGACGTGGTCGGAGCCGGTGAGCGGCCCGGTGTGCACCGTCCGCCCGGGCAGCGCGCGGGCCAGTTCCTTCACCAGCAGCTCGGTCCCGACGCAGGGGGTCGTGCCGCGCGGGTCGCGGGTCTCCTCGGCGACGACCAGATCGCCGGGGTGCATACCCGGCGCGAGACCCGCGCAGAAGCCGGTGGCCAGGACGGCGGCGTCACGCAGGGCCGGGTCGGCCAGCACGCGGCTGACGGCCCGCTCGGCGGCCGCCGGACCCATGCCCGTCCGCAGCACCGTGACCGGCCCGCCGGCCCCGCCCCGGCCGCCCGCGCGCAGGGCGAACTGCTCGATGCCGAGCGCGCAGGCGATCAGCAGCGGGACCGGGGCGGGCTGTGTGCTCATCAGCTTCCCTTGGCCTCGGCGAGCGGCTCGCCGGTCCCGCTCCCCCGGAGCTCCTCGGCCGTCCCGCTCCCCCGGAGCCTCCCGGCGAAGGGCTCTCCGTGCAGATAGCGGCCGAGCGCGGTGAGCGGGAACACCTGCCGGTAGAGGTGGTAGTTGATCGAGAAGTCCCACGGGAAGCCCGTCCCCGTGAAGTACGGCTCGTCCCAGGAGCCGTCCTCCCGCTGGGTGGCCGCGAGCCACTCGACACCCCGTTCGACGGCCCGGGAGTCCCGTTCCCCGGCCGCGAGCAGGGCCATCAGCGCCCACGCCGTCTGCGAGGCGGTCGAGGCGCCCCGGCCGCTCCATTCCTTGACGTGCTTGTAGGAGCGCAGGTCCTCGCCCCAGCCGCCGTCGTCGTTCTGGACCGACTCCAGCCAGGCGACGGCCCGCCGGATCGCCGGGTGCGCGGCGGGGACACCGGCGGCGGTCAGGGCGGGGACGACGGACCCGGTGCCGTAGACGTAGTTGACGCCCCAGCGCCCGAACCACGAGCCGTCCGGTTCCTGCTCGGCCAGCAGCCACTCGATGCCGCGCCGGGTGCGCGGGTCGTGGGCGAGGCCCTCGACCGCGAGCATCTCGACGACGTGTGCGGTGACATCGGCCGAGGGCGGGTCGATGACCTCGCCGAAGTCGCAGAACGGCAGCCGGTTCGGGAAGGGGCTGGTGTTGTCGACGTCGAAGGCGGCCCAGGCGCCGTTCTTCGACTGCATGCCGAGTGTCCAGCGCATGCCGCGGACGATGGCCCTGTCGACCCGCTCCGGGTCGTGGTGGGTGATCCGGCGCAGCGCGAGGATCACCTCGGCGGTGTCGTCGATGTCGGGGTAGTTGTCGTTGTGGAACTCGAACGCCCAGCCCCCGGGCGGCAGTCCGGGCCGCTTCACGGACCAGTCGCCCGGCCGGACGATCTCCTCGCCCAGCATCCAGTCGGCCGCCTTCACCAACTGCGGGTGATCGGTGGGCAGTCCGGCGTCCACGAGGGCGATGGCGGCCAGGCAGGTGTCCCACACGGGCGACTGGCAGGCCTCGATCATCCGGGCCCCGTCCTCGCGCCACACGGCGAACCGGTCCAGGGACGCCAATCCTTCGCGCATCACGGGGTGTTCGAGGTCGTAGCCGAGCAGATGCAGGGCGATGACCGAGTACACGGCCGGAGGCTGGATGCCGCCCCAGCAACCGTCGTTCTCCTGCCGCTCGATGATCCAGCGGGCGGCGCTGTTCATGGCGGCTCTGCGCAGTCCGCGCGGGGCGACCTTCCGCAGGGCGTGCAGGCCCTTGTCCATCCGCTGGAACGCCCCGTCCCAGCTGAACGGCGGGGCCAGGGGCTTGGGCGGGTTGGGCCGGTCCGGGTCGGTGTGCAGCTCGTCGAGCGGGAAGGGCGCGGGGCGTACCGGCCGCTTCGCGGAGACGATCGTCAGCGGGACGATGGTCTGCCGCGCCCAGCAGCCGAAGTCGTAGATGTTGAGCGGCACCCACTTCGGGAAGAAGACGAGCTCCGGCGGGAGTTCGGGCAGGTCCTCCCACTTCCACCAGCCGAACAGGGCCAGCCAGATCCGGGTGAAGACCCGGGCGGCGGCGATGCCGCCCTGTGCGCGGATCCAGGCCGAGGCCTTCGCCATGTGCGGGGCGTCGGGCGCGTCACCGGCCAGGCGGAGGGCGACGTACGCCTCGATGGTGGCGGACAGTTCGCTCGGCCCGCCGTAGAAGGTGGCCCAGGTGCCGTCCTCACCCTGCTCGCCGCGGATGAAGAGGGCGGCGGCCTGTGTGGTCTTCTCGTCGCGGATGCCGAGGAACTGACGGAGCAGCAGGTCCTCGGCGTCCATCGTGACGTTGGTCTCGAGGTCGCCCTTCCACCAGCCCTGGGCGTCCTGGCGGGAGAGCAGGAAGTCGGTGGCACGCCGGGCGGCGCGTGCGGCGGCTTCCGGTACCCCGGCCGCCCCGGGGGTGTCCGTGTCGGTGTCGCTGGCCGCGGCGGCGCGGGGTGGCAGGGCCCCGGTGCTTCCGTCGGTCGTCGCTGTCATGGCTTCCCCTTCGTGCAGTGGTGCAAGGTGTGCAGCTGCTGTGGGTCCGCCGTCGGCCGGTGCTCCGTGATGACTCGCGGCACCGGCCGGCGACTACGCGAGGGCTATTCGGCCGATGGTGATCATCTCTTTCGTACGACGACGAAGTCCGCGAGGGCCGTGAACTGTGCCCGCACCCGGTCGGGCATGTCGACGGCGTCGAGGGCTTCGATGGCGATGGTGTGCTGACGGCGTGCCTCGTCGGCGGTCCACTCGCGGCCGCCGGCCTCCTCGATGAGAGCGGCACGGGCCGCGAACTCCTCCTCGGAGAAGTTCGCGAAGTCGCTGCTCTTGGCGTCGGCGGCGAGGATCTCGCCGAGCCGCTCGGAGGCGGGGCCGCCCGCCGCGAGAGCGGCGACGACGGGCAGGGACTTCTTGCGCTGGCGCAGGTCGCTCCAGGTCTGCTTGCCGGTGGAGACCGGGTCGCCCCAGATGCCGAGCAGGTCGTCGACGGCCTGGAAGGCGAGGCCCAGGTGGTAGCCGTACTTCTCGAGGGTGTCGGCGGTGTGGTCGTCGGCGCCGCCGAGGACCGCGCCGATGGAGCTCGCGCAGGCGAGCAGGGCGCCGGTCTTGTTGCCCTCCATCTCCAGGCACTCCTCGACGCTGACACGGTCGCGGTGCTCGTAGGAGATGTCCTGGGCCTGGCCGTCGATCAGGGCACGGGTGGCGGTGGTCAGCCGGCGGGTGGCACGGCCGGCCTCGACGGTGCCGAGTTCGAGGAGCACCTCGTTGGCGAGGGCGAACAGGGCGTCCCCGACCAGGATGGCCTGGGCGGGGCCGTGCACCTTCCAGACCGTGTCGCGGTGGCGGCGCTGTTCGTCGCCGTCCATGAGGTCGTCGTGGAGGAGGGAGAAGTTGTGGACGAGCTCCACGGCGACGGCGCCGGGGATGCCGGTCTCGGGGGCGGCGGACGTGACCTCGGCGGACAGCATCGCGAGGGCGGGGCGCACGGCCTTGCCGCCGTCCCCCTCGGCGGGCCTGCCCTGGGCGTCGATCCATCCGAAGTGGTAGGCGGCAACAGTGTCCATGGGAGGTGCCAGGCGGTCGACGGCCGCCCGCAGTACCGGAGTGGCCAGGGTCCGGCCGCGCTCCAGCAGCGCGGTCACGTCCACCGCCTCGGCAGTCTTCGAGGCCGGGGGCACAGTGGGCACAGTCTCTCCTCTTGTCGCGGTACCGGGGGTGCGGGGGCCGCCTGCCGCGCCGGCCTGAGCCGGCATCATGCCGCCTCCTCGAACTCGAAGAGGGCTTGCGGACGGGGCCGGCCCAGGGCGCCCAGCACGGCGTCCGCCGCGCTCACGCCACTGCGGACCGCACTCTCCATGGTCGCGGGCCACCCGGTGGCGGTCCACGCTCCGGCCAGGCAGAGGCCGGATGCCTTGGTGCGGGCGCCGGGCCTGAGGCGCCCGACGCCGGGAGCGGGAGCGAACGTCGCGGTGCGCTCCCGGGTGACGAAGAAGTCCCTCACTTCGGCGCCGCGGGCCGGCGGCAGCAGCCGCTCCAGCTCGGGCAGGTACCGCTCGCGCAGCACCGCCACGGGCTCGTCGATCTCGTCCTGAGCCGCCGACTGCGACACGGCGAGGTACTGCCCCTCGCGCAGTCCCGAGCTGTCGGTCCGGTCGAAGACCCACTGCACGGGGCTGCCGAGGGCGGTGAAGAACGGCCGGCCGAGTACCTTCCGGTCGTACACCACATGGACGTTGAGGATCGGTGCGGTGCCGATCTCCAGGAGCCGCTCGGGCGCGTCGAGTGCGCCCGCGGGCAGCAGGCCGTGCGCCTCGCGCTGCGGTACGGCGAGGACCACCGCGTCGGCCACCAGCGTCTCGCCCGGAACCTCGACCACCCACTGCCCGTTCCCCTTCGAGGAGACGGAGGTGACGCGGGTGCGGACCTCGGTGCGGACGCCGGCGGAGTCGAGCGCCTTGCGGGCCAGCCGGTCGTGCAGGTCGCCCAGCGGAACCCGCGCCCAGCCGATGTCGGCGGCGCCCGGGTCGGAGAGCAGACCGGTCTTGAACACCATCGCGGCGAGCCCCAGGGAGGCGTCGGAAGCGACCGCGTTGAGGGTGGCGACCCCGACCAGGTCCCACAGGGCCTCGACGGCACGCGCCGACTGGCCGTGCGCGGCCAGCCAACTGCCGAAGTCCTGCGTGTCCAGCGCCGGGTCGGTGAGGTCGAGTCCCTTGAGCGCGAGCGCGGCCCGGCCCACCCTGGCGCGGTCGGCGAGCGACAGGTGCGGATAGGTGGCCAGGCTGCGCCCCAGGTGCAGCGGCACGGGCAGGGCGTCCCGCCGCAGCCTGCCCAGCCGGCGCCCCTCGGGCCGGGCGAGGTCCAGGACGGGTACGTCGAGCCGGTCCTGGAGCGGGGCGAGCGCGGCGCCCTCGATGCGGTCGAGGAACCAGCGGTAGGCGGTGCAGCAGCGCAGGTAGACGTGCTGGCCGTTGTCGACGGTGAGATCACCGCGCTGGAAGGAGAAGGCCAGACCGCCGAGCCGCGGCCTGCCCTCCAGCAGGGTGACGCGCACCCCGGCGTCGGCGAGCGCGAGCGCGGTGGTGACACCGGCGAGCCCGCCGCCCACCACGACGGCGTGCCGTCCGTCCGCGACCGGTCCGTGGGACCGCGTGCCGTGGCTCATCACGCCCCCTCCCCTGCGCGGCGGCCGAGCTGCTCGAACGGTGCACGGCCGGCCGTCTCCGTCAGGGACGCGGCCCCGCGCCGGAGGGTTGCCCGCCGGTTGGCTCCGACGGCTTGGCCGAGGGGGGCGTCGTGGCCTCGCTCGGCCGTGCGGGGCACGCGGGCGGGACCGTTCGGCCCGGCGCCGACGACCCCTACGCGCCCCCGCCGACGGACCGGGGAGAGTACCGGTTCGATCGCGTGGCGGGCATGCGGGGCGTCATGCCCGCGCCCGGCCGCCCCGGCCACACAGGCGGAAACGCCCGGCGCGGCGCCGACGACCGCGGCGTGGCCCCGCCGACGGACCGGGGAGAGCACCGGCTCGACCTCGTGGCGGGCATGCGGGGCGCGCGGCACCGCGCTCTTTGACGCTGCCCTGCGGCACAGGCCCGCACCCGCGCGGCCGGGGTGAGTCCGGGCGCCGGTGGTATCTCGCTGGACCGGTCCGTTCGTCACGCACGCCTCCTGACGGTCCGCCGGGTCACATGCCGGGCGTCCAGGCCGGACAGTCCGCGCACGGCGACGTACGCCTTCTCCCTGCCGGGCAGGGAGACCCGGCCGCGCAGCACGGCCTCCGGGTCGCGCTCGATGCGGTCGAGGAGACGGCGGTAGATGCCGGCCATGGCGGCGACACAGGCGCCGCTGCGCCGGTCGAGCATCGGGAGCAGCCGGTATCCCTCGGCGAACAGGGCGCGGGCCCGTCGCACCTCGAAGTGCACGAGGCCCGCGAAGTCGGAGCCCTCCGGCGGTTGCGGCCCGCTGAAGCCGGCCGAGCAGCCGAACTTGGCGAGATCGTCGGCGGGCAGGTAGGTCCGCCCGCCGACGGCGTCCTCGCGGATGTCTCTGAGGATGTTGGTGAGCTGAAGCGCGAGCCCGAGCGTGTCGGCGTACTCCGGCGCGCGGTCCGCGCCCCGCGTCCCCGGTTCCGTGCCGAACACACCGAGCGAGAGACGCCCGATCGCACCCGCCACGCACCGGCAGTAGACCTTCAGATCGTCCCAGGTCTCATAGGTCTCGCCGCGGACGTCCATCAGGACGCCGTCGATGAGCTCGTCCAGGCCGCTGAGCGGGATCGGGAAGTGCCCGGCCGCGTGCGAGAGGGCGACGGCGACCGGGTCGGTGTCGTCCTCGTCGACCTCGTCCTCACGGATCCGGGTGAGCAGCGCCCGGGTCTCCTCCAGCCTGGCCACCTTGACGTCGTCGCCGAGGGCGCCGTCGCCGATGTCGTCGACCCGCCGCGAGAACGCGTACAGCGCCGACATCGCACGGCGCTGGGGCGTCGGCAGCAGCCGGATGCCGTAGGCGAAGTTGCGGGCCTGCCGCCCGGTGATGGCCTCGCAGTAGCTGTAGGCGGCGAGTACCGGCGGGGACGCGTGTGGTTCCGACTCCACGGTCCGGATCACCCCTCTCCTCGCAGAGTCACGCCCACCTCACGCAGCAACCGGACCTTGCCGGGCTTGGGCGGGCCGGGAAGTACGTCGAATCCGGCGGCGGCGATCGCGTGGACGGCCGCCCTTCCCCCCGCCACGAACCCTGCGAGCAGCAGCTTCAGCCTGCCGTGGACGCTACCCACCAAGGGGGCGCCTTCATTCAGGAGATCCCGGGCCCTTTGCGTTTCGTACGCAATCAACGCCCGGACCGACGCTCCGGCGGATGTCGTGGCGAGATCCGCTTCCTGGACGTGGAAGCGTTTCATGTCGGCGGCGGGCAGGTAGATGCGGTCGCGGGCGAGGTCCTCGGTGACGTCCTGGAGGTGCTCGACGATCTGGAGGGCCGTGCAGATCAGGTCGGAACGGCGGATCCGCTCGGGTGTCGAGGTACCGGTGACGGCGAGGACGAGACGGCCGACGGGGTTGGCGGACAGCTCGCAGTAGGCGAGCAGGTCGTCGTAGGTCTCGTAGCGGCCGACCAGCTGGTCCTGGCGGTTGGCGGCGATCAGGCCGAGGAACGGCCCGGGGGTCAGCGAGCGGCGGCGCACGGTCGGCTGGAGGCGGCGCAGCAGGGGATGGCGCGGCGTCGAGTCGAACACCCGGCGCAGGTCCGCCTCGAAGGCGTCCAGCAGAACCAGCCGGTCCTCGGCCTCGCGCGGGGACACACCGAGCAGACGGGCGTCGGCGCCGCCGGGGGCCAGGTCGCCGTCCCCGATGTCGTCGACCAGGCGGGCGAAGCCGTAGACGGCCATGAGGTCGGTGCGCCAGGCCCGGGGCAGGAAGAAGGGGGCCACCGGGAAGTTCTCACCGGCGGCCTTGTCGAGCGTGCCGCGCTCCGGATCGAGGGGGCGCGCCGTGCCGGTTCCCGTCACCGCCGGCTGCCCGGCGCGGGGACGGCACGTGCTGCGTGGAGCTGGGGAGTTTCCGAAGCCATCGCCGTCACATCTCCCGTTCTACACTGCCGACCCAATACGCACTATTTCGGACACGCCGCCCGGCCGTCCGCACGGTGGCCCGACGGGCGGTGTCGCGCATTATTGCCCTGATTGCCGTGTTTCGGGACCGGTACAGCTTACGTTGTACAACGCGACACGGTTCGTCAGGGTGTCCCGCACATCACGAGAACACACCGATTGGCCCCAAGGTTCCTGAGATGGGGCGGAGTTGACGTTTCCTTTGCAGACGCCGGGCCCCGCCGGAGCAGTTCCGCCGGGGCCCTGTCCGAAATCGGGCTACTTGCCCGTGAACTTCTCGTACTCCTTGAGCACCTCGTCGGTGGGGCCGTCCATGCGCAGCTCGCCGCGCTCCAGCCACAGGACGCGGTTGCAGGTGTCGCGGATGGACTTGTTGTTGTGACTGACCAGGAACACCGTGCCGGCTTCCTTGCGCAGCTCCCGGATGCGATCCTCGGAGCGCTTCTGGAACTTCCGGTCGCCCGTCGCCAGGGCCTCGTCGATCATCAGGACGTCGTGGTCCTTGGCCGCGGCGATGGAGAAGCGGAGCCGGGCCGCCATGCCGGAGGAGTAGGTGCGCATGGGCAGGGTGATGAAGTCGCCCTTCTCGTTGATGCCGGAGAAGTCGACGATCTCCTGGTAGCGCTCCTTGATCTCCTCACGGGACATGCCCATGGCGAGCCCGCCCAGTATGACGTTCCGTTCGCCGGTGAGGTCGTTCATCAGGGCCGCGTTGACGCCGAGCAGCGAGGGCTGGCCGTCGGTGTAGACCTTGCCCTGCTCGGCGGGGAGCAGACCGGCGATGGCCCGCAGCAGGGTGGACTTGCCGGAGCCGTTGGAGCCGATCAGGCCGATGGCCTCGCCCCGGTACGCCACGAAGGAGACGCCGCGCACCGCGTGCACCTTGCGCACGCCCCGCTCCTCACCGCGCTTGACGATGCGGCTGAGGGCCGCCGTGGCACTGCCCTTGCCGGCCTTGGCGCCGTTGACGCGGTAGACGATGTGCAGGTCGTCCGCGATGACGGTGGGGATCCGCTCGTCCTGCTTCATCGGATCAGCCACGGCCGTACCTCTCTTCCGCCTTCCAGAAGTACACGAAGCCGACCCCGCCGGCCACCAGCGCCCAGCCGAGGGCGAAGGCCCACACGTGATCAGGCAGGTACGAGGAGTCGTATCCGTCGATCATCGCGAACCGGATGAGGTCCATGTAGATCGCGGCGGGGTTCCACTGCAGGACGTCGGTGACCCAGCCCGGGAGGTCCTTCTCCGCGAGCATCGCCGGGATGCTGAACATCACGCCCGACGCGTACATCCAGGTGCGCAGTATGAACGGCATCAGCTGGGCCAGGTCGGGCGTCTTGCTGCCCATGCGGGCGAAGATCAGCGCGAGGCCCGAGTTGAAGACGAACTGCAGGGTCAGCGCGGGCACGATGAGCAGCCAGGACAGGTCGGGGAAGCTGCCGAACGCCAGCATGATCACGACGAGCACGACCATGGAGTAGAGCAACTGCTGAAGCTGCTGGAGCGCAAAGGAGATCGGCAGCGAGGCGCGCGGGAAGTGCAGGGCGCGCACCAGGCCCAGATTGCCGGAGATGGCGCGCACGCCCGCCAGTGCGGAACTCTGGGTGAAGGTGAAGACGAACACGCCGGTCACCAGGAACGGCACGTAGATGTCGTGCGGGATACCGCGCCGGGCGTTCAGCAGCAGCCCGAAGATGAAGAAGTACACGGCCGCGTTCAGCAGCGGCGTGGCCACCTGCCACAGCTGGCCCAGCTTGGCCTGGCTGTACTGGGCGGTCAGCTTCGCCCGGGAGAAGGCGAGGATGAAGTGCCGCCGGTCCCAGAGCTGACGGACGTACTCGATGAGGGACGGCCGGGCGCCGCTCACGGTCAGCCCGTGCCTGGCGGCGAGTTCCGTCGCCGTGAGGCCCTCGTCGGGCGCCGCGGGCGCGCTCACCGCGACCGTGGCGTCGTGCGTTGTCTCACTCACTAGTGGAAACTTTCGTCTTCGAGATGCTCGGCCTGTGCCGGTCTGGCATGAGCCGGGGCCAGAGTACGGCCCCGGGGGGCTCCCGGGTGTTCCCGGATACGAGCTTGTCAGATGACGGGGGGCCGGCCCAGCCGGGTCAGCCGCCACACCGTACGCCACTTCATGGGCCGCCGGGGCCCGCAGGAGGTGGCCCAGCCTTCGCGGAAGCCGCCGAACCAGGCCCGCAGCGCACTGCGGGAGGGACGGCGCACAAGAGTGAGCAGCAGCCACACGCCGAGGTAGACCGGGACGAGGAGCGCGGGGAGGTTGCGGCGGGCCAGCCAGACGCGGTTGCGGGCCACCATGCGGTGGTAGACCGCGTGCCGCGAGGGAGCGGTCGTCGGGTGGTACAGCACCATGTCGGACCGGTAGTCGATCATCCAGCCCGCGTCGAGGGCCCGCCATGCCAGATCGGTTTCCTCGTGCGCGTAGAAGAATGCGTCCGGCAGTCCGCCGACGTCGGCGAAGACGCGGGTGCGGACGGCGTTGGCGCCGCCGAGGAAGGTGGTCACGCGCGAGGAGCGCATCGGGTCGGAGGCACGCAGCCGCGGGACGTGGCGGCGCTGGGTGACGCCGGTCTCCGGGTCGGCTATGCGGAAACTCACGATGCCGAGCTTCGGGTCGGCCTCGAACGCCGCGCGGCACAGCTCCGCGGTGTCGTGGCCCGCGAGCAGTCCGTCGTCGTCGAGGAAGAGCAGGATGTCGACGTCCCGGCCGGCGGGTCCGAAGGCCTCGATGCCGGCGTTGCGCCCGCCGGGGATGCCGAGGTTCTCGGGCAGCTCGATCGTACGGACGCCCTCGGGGACGTCGGGCACGGGCGAGCCGTTGCCGACGACGACCACCTCGACCGGGTCGCCGTCCTGCTTGGCGACGGAGTCGAGGAGGGCGCGCAGCTCCTCGGGCCGGTTGCCCATGGTGATGATGACGGCGCCGACCTTCATGCCGCTCACTTCAGCCTGCTCGAAGCGAGGATGGACACGAGGTGCAGCAGGGTCTGCACCAGGGCGATGCCGGCCAGTACCGCGACGCCGAGCCGCGAGAAGAACAGGTCTCCGCGGACCTGGTCCGCGATCGCCAGCACCAGGATCAGCAGGGTCGCCTCGATGCCGAGGATCAGCCGGTGGAACTGCAGGGCGGCGGCGGCCTTGCGGGCCAGCGCCATGCCGGAGGAGCGCATCTCGGCGGCGGCCTCCTTGACGGGAGGCTTTCCGGCCTGGTGCCGGGCGACGCCGACGAGGTCGGTCTCCGCCTTGATCAGGATGGCGCCGAGGGCGGCCAGGGTGCCGAGGAAGGCCCACAGCCAGTCGATCCGGCCGCTGCCCCACAGGTCGGCGGCGCGCAGGCCGAAGCCGGTGAGCACCGCGGCGTCGGTGAGGTAGGCACCGACGCGGTCCAGGTAGACGCCGTTGAGGGAGTACTGCTTCTTCCAGCGCGCGATCTCGCCGTCGACGCAGTCCAGCAGCAGGTACAGCTGGACCATGAGCACGCCGAGAACGGCGCCCGCGATCCCCGGCACGAGCAGTGCCGGGGCCGCGAGCACACCGAAGACGGTCATCAGGTACGTGAGCTGGTTGGGCGTGACCCTGGTGTTGACCAGGTAGCGGTCGACCCGCAGGGACACCTCGCGCATGTAGAGGCGTCCCATCCAGTGCTCACCGCTGCGCCGGTCCTTCACTCCTGGGGGGTGAACGACGGGGCGGAGTTCAGCTACCGATGGCCTTGACATAGTCGGCGTAGGTGTCCTTGATCTGTTCGGTGTTCAGGTCGAGGTGTTCGAGGATGGTGTAGCGGCCGGGCCGGGTCTCCGGGGCGAACTCGACGGCCTTGACGAACTCGTCCGTCGTGAATCCGATCTCGTCCGGCAGCACGGGCAGCCCGTGCCTGCGCAGCACCTCGGCCATGTAAGCCGACTCCTCGTGCGCCCCGCGCAGCCACATCGCGAAGGCCGCGCCGAGACCGCACTGCTCGCCGTGGGCCGCGGCCCGCTTGGGGTAGAGCAGGTCGAAGGCGTGGTTGATCTCGTGGCACGCCCCGGAGGAGGGCCGCGAGTCGCCGGAGACCGACATGGCGATGCCGCTGAGGACCAGTGCCTCGGCGAGCACCTGGAGGAAGTCGTTGTCGCCGATGCCGCCCGGGTGCCGCAGTACGGCCTCACCGGCCTGGCGGGCCATGGCCGCGGCGAGGCCGTCGATCCGCTCGCCCTTGACGCGGTTGGCCAGTTCCCAGTCCGCGATCGCGGAGATGTTGGAGACGGCGTCACCGATGCCGGCGCGTACGTAACGGACCGGCGCGTCACGGATGACGTCCAGGTCGATGACGACCGCGATCGGGTTCGGCACACCGTACGAGCCGCGGCCCGCGTCGTTGTCGAGGGTGGCGACCGGCGAGCACAGGCCGTCGTGCGCGAGGTTCGTCGGCACGGCGACCAGGGGCAGGCCGACGCGTGCCGCGGCGAACTTGGCGCAGTCGATGATCTTGCCGCCGCCGAGGCCGACGACCGCGTCGAAGTGGCCGGCCTTTATGTCGTTCGCCAGCCGGACCGCGTCGTCGAGGGTGCCGCCGCCGACCTCGTACCAGGTGGCGCCGGGCATGCTCGGCGAGATGCGCTCGCGCAGCCTGGCGCCGGAGCCGCCGCTGACGGCGACGGCGAGGCGGCCGGAGTGCGAGATGCGCTCGTCGGCGAGGACGCACGCCAGGTCGTCGAGAGCACCCGGGCGGATGTCGACGACGAGCGGCGAGGGGATGAGCCGGGTCAGTACTGGCACGCGATCTCCCGTCCCCGGGCGAGGTCGTCGTGGTTGTCGATCTCCACCCACTTGACGTCGCCGATGGGCGCCACGTCGATGCGGAAGCCGCGGTTGACCAGCTCCTGGTAGCCGTGCTCGTAGAACTGCTGCGGGTCGGTCTCCCACACGGCCTTGAGCGCGTCGGCCAGCTCGGGGGCGGCGTCGCCCTCGATCAGCGTGACGCCGATGTACTCGCCGGTGGCCTCGGCCGGGTCCATCAGCTTGGTGATCTTCGTCATGCCCTTGGCGGGGTCGACGACGACCTTCATCTCCTCGTCGGCGAGCTGCTTGACCGTGTCGAGGGCGAGGATGATCTTCTTGCCGTCGCCGCGGGCGGCGAGCAGCGTCTTCTCGACGGAGACCGGGTGGACGGTGTCGCCGTTGGCGAGGATCACCCCGTCCTTGAGGGCGTCACGCCCGCACCACAGGGAGTAGGCGTTGTTCCACTCCTCGGCCTTGTCGTTGTCGATGAGGGTGAGCTTGAGGCCGTACTTCTGCTCGAGGGCTTCCTTGCGCGCGTACACGGCCTCCTTGCGGTAGCCGACGATGATCGCGACCTCGGTCAGACCGATCTCGGCGAAGTTGCCGAGGGTCAGGTCGAGAACCGTGGGTTCGCCTTCTATGCCCGCGGGGCCCACCGGCACCAGCGCCTTGGGAAGGCTGTCGGTGTAGGGGCGCAGACGCCGTCCGGCGCCGGCCGCAAGCACGAGGCCGATCATGCGGTTTCTCCTTCATCGTGTACGGCGGGTGCGCCGCCCTTGTGGACGGCGACCCAGAAGCGGATGCTCTCGACGAGCACCACCAGGGCCACGGCCACGGCCAGTGCCGTGAGCGCGACCGTGAACTGCGAGGCGGTGAGCAGCGCGGCGAGGACGGTGACGAGCAGCGTCCGCCCCTCGTGCCCCCCGATGGAGCGCACCAGCCAGGCCGGGGGCGCTCCGGCGTCGCCGCGGATGCGGTAGACCGTGTCGTAGTGATGGTAGGCGACCGCGGCCACCAGCCCGAAAGCCGCGGGAAGGGCTCCGTTCACGTCCGCCCGGGCCGCCAGGACCAGGACGGTGCCGTACTCGGCGGCGCGGAGGATCGGGGGGACCAGCCAGTCGAGGGCGCCCTTCAGGGGGCGGGCGACCGCGAGGCCCGAGGTCAGGGCGTAGACGAGGGCCGCGACGACCGGCCAGGGGCCGCCGAAGTCCGTCAGCGCCGCGGTGAGGACGACGGCGAGACCGCCGAGCAGGGCGACGACGGGTGCGGTGAAACCCGGCAGCGTGCGGGCGGCCTTCCTGGACGCCTCCGCGACGCCCTGCGCGAGCGTGCCGCTGTCGGCGAGGTCGGCCAGGGCGCCGGCGGCCCGGTCGGTCCGCTCGGCCCTGCGGGTCAGGGAACGCAGCACCCGGCCGGCCGTGGTGTACGTCGCGGCGAAGGCGCAGCCGATGAGCAGCGCGTAGAAGGTGATGCGAGGCGTCGTGAGCGCCGTCAGGACGGCGATCATCGCCCAGCGCTCGCCGATCGGCAGGACGATCATGCGGCGCACCCAGACCGTCCAGCCGACGCTGTCGAGCTTGTCGGAGAGGGCGGCGGTGGGGCTGGTGTTGGCGGTGGCGTCGTGGTTGGCCTCGTTGAAGGAGAAGTCCACGACGTGCCGGCAGGTCTGCAGGACCATCGCGCCGAGGGCGAGGGCCCAGACGTCGTCGCCGCCGCGGGCGGCCCCGAGCGCGAGGCCGGCGTAGTAGGCGTACTCCTTGGCCCGGTCGAAGGTGGCGTCCAGCCAGGCGCCGAGCGTGGAGTACTGCAGGGAGTAGCGGGCCAGCTGGCCGTCGGTGCAGTCCAGCACGAAGGACGCGATCAGCAGGACACCGGCCGCGACGAAGCCGCCGCGGGTGCCGGTGGCCGCGCAGGCCGCCGCTATGAGGGCGGTGAACAGGGAGGCGGTGGTGACCTGGTTGGGGGTCAGGCCGCGGCGGGCGCACCAGCGGGCGATGTAGCGGGAGTACGGGCTGATGCAGTAGGTGGTGAAGAAGCCGTCGCGGGACTTCACCGCCGACTTCAGGCGTACGGCCTCGTCGTCGACGTCCGCCACCGCCTGCCGTGCCTCGTTGCGGGCCTGCGGGTCGGCGGGGACGGCGGCGACGAGGCTGCCCAGCTCGGGGCGGTGCACGTCGGTCCCGTCGGCGCCGAGTGCGGTGTGGATGCGGTCGGCGAGGCTGTCGACGAGGGTGGTGCCGCCGCCGGCGGAGTTCTCGCGGGCCATCGCCCGGGTCAGGGCCTGGCGGCCGGCCGGCTGGGCGGTGACGGCGCCCGGGATCGCGGCGAGCGGGAAGCGGGGGTCGGTGAGGCCGAGGCGCAGCGCGTGCACGTGCCCCACGAAGCGGGCGTCGACCAGGGCGACCCGTTCGTCGCCCGGCACCTCGGCGAGGAGGGTCTCGGCCTCGGTGGCGTCGGCCGCGATCCGGAGGTCGAACCCGAGGGACCGCAGGTCGGCCTCGATCGACGATCCGGGGACCGGCTGGCCGGTGAGGATGGCGGTCGACAACCGAATTCACTCCCTGGGTACCGACGCGTCCGCGCCGGTGATGTACATGGGGGACGCCTTCTCCGGTGGCTCCCGGGCGGCGTGTCGGCAGAGGGTATCGGATGCCGGGAAGGCCGCGTTCACCGCCCGTTCGGCAGCTGGATCGACGTGGTTCGCGCAAGCCCTTGCCGCGATCATCATCGGGGATCCTGGGCCCGCCTCACAAACCGTGCCCCCCTAAGCGGACATCCGGGGACATTGCGCAGGCAGGCACCGTGGCCGCATAGGGTGGGCGACCATGACGTGGCTGATCACCGGCGGTGCCGGCTATATCGGAGCACATGTGGCCAGGGCCATGAACGAGGCCGGGGAGCGCGTCCTCGCCCTGGACGACCTCTCGGCCGGGGTGCCCGCGCGGCTTCCGGCGGAGGTCCCGCTCGTGCGGGGCTCCTCGCTGGACGGCGAGCTGCTGAAACGGGTCTTCGCCGAGCACGGTGTGACGGGCGTGGTGCATCTCGCGGCGCGCAAGCAGGTCGCCGAGTCCGTCGCGCAGCCGACGCGGTACTACCGGGAGAACGTCGGCGGTCTGGTGACCCTGCTGGACGCGGTCGCCGGGGCCGGGATCGAGCGTTTCGTGTTCTCCTCGTCGGCTGCCGTCTACGGTGACCCGGGGGTGGACCTCATCACGGAGGACACGCCCTGCGCGCCGGTGAACCCGTACGGCGAGACCAAGCTCGCCGGGGAGTGGCTGGTGCGGGCGGCGGGACAGGCGCACGGAATCTCCACCGTATGTCTGCGCTATTTCAACGTGGCGGGGGCCGCCGCGCCGGAGCTGGCGGACACGGGTGTCTTCAACATCGTCCCGATGGTCTTCGACCGGCTGACGCGTGACGAGGCGCCCCGGATCTTCGGCGACGACTACCCGACCCCGGACGGCACCTGCGTCCGGGACTACATCCACGTCGCCGACCTCGCCGAGGCTCATCTGGCGGCGGCCCGGCGACTGGCCGGGGGCGCGGGCACGGGCGATCTGACGGTCAACATCGGCCGCGGCGAGGGCGTCTCGGTCCGCGAGCTCATCACGGTCGTCGGCGAGGTCACCGGTGACCGCCGGCCACCGCTCGTCGAGGAACGCCGGCCCGGCGACGCCCCGCGGGCGGTGGCCTCGGCCGCCCGGGCAGCCGCGGAGCTCGGCTGGACGGCCCGGCGCGGGGTCCACGAGATGACCGAGTCGGCCTGGCGGGGATGGCTGCTGCACCACGGCTCCTGACTCGCTGGAGGCATCCTGACCTGCCTATCGTTTCCGCAGGTCAAGGCACATGACAACGGTGTTCAATGCCGCGTTGCTCATACCCCCTCCCCGTAGTTCACTGGGGTGCCCGAGCACGATCAGGCGGACACAGGGAGGCTGACTTCTCATGGGGGCTGGGCACGATCACGGGCACGCGCACGGCGCGGCGGCCGCTGGTACGGCGACCTCGGCGTACCGCGGCAGGCTGCGGATGGCGCTGGCGATCACGCTCGGCATCGTGGTCGTGCAGATCGTCGGCGGTGTCCTCGCCGACTCGCTCGCGCTCGTCGCGGACTCCGCGCACATGGCGACGGACGCCCTGGGCCTCGGCATGGCGCTGCTCGCGATCCACTTCGCGAATCGCCCGCCGAGCGAGCGGGCCACCTTCGGTTACGCCCGCGCCGAGATCCTCGCCGCCCTGGCCAACTGCCTGCTGCTGCTCGGGGCCGGCGGGTACGTCGTGTACGAGTCGGTCCAGCGTTTCATCACGCCGGCGCAGACCGAGGGCCGGCTGGCTCTGCTGTTCGGTGTGATCGGTCTGGTCGCGAACCTGGTGTCGCTGTCGCTGCTGATGCGCGGCCAGAAGGAGAGCCTCAACGTGCGCGGCGCGTTCCTGGAGGTCGCGGCCGACGCCCTCGGTTCGGTCACGGTGATCGTCTCGTCCGTGGTGATCATGCTCACGGGCTGGCAGCCCGCCGACCCGATCGCCTCGCTCGTCATCGCGCTGATGATCGCGCCCCGGACGTGGAAGCTGCTGCGCGAGACGCTCTCCGTGCTGCTGGAGGCCGCTCCCAAGGGCGTCGACATGGCGGAGGTGCGGTCGCACATCCTCGCCACGGACGGGGTGGAGGACGTCCACGACCTGCACGCCTGGACGATCACCTCCGGTATGCCGGTGCTGTCGGCGCACGTGGTCGTCAGCCCGGAGGCCCTCAGCGCGATAGGCCACGAGAAGATGCTCCACGAGCTCCAGGGGTGCCTCGGCGACCACTTCGACGTGGAGCACTGCACCTTCCAGCTGGAACCGAGCGGCCACGCGGAGCACGAGGCGCGACTCTGCCACTGACGGGGCGCACTCCGCTGGGAGTGCGCGGCGGAACGCAACCCTCCGCCGCGCTCCCCGCGTCCTGAGCTCCACAGCTCCGTCAAGGACGATTCTCCGCCTGCCCTGCCGGGCACGATCATCCATTGGGTCCCTTTCCCGGCGTCCGACCGGTGGCGGCCGCGGTCCGCGCCGCCGCGCGGGACATGCGGGCGTGCCGCGAAGTGCCGGGAGCGCCGGATTCGTACGGCAGACTTGGGGCGCGAAGACCGATGTGAAGGATGGGTATGCCGATCACACCTGCCACCGCGACGCACACCCCGTCGAACGGCACCGCAGACGCGATTTTGCTGGAACTGGTCGACGAGGACGGCGTGACGATCGGCACCGCGGAGAAGCTCGCCGCCCACCAGCCGCCCGGGCAGCTGCACCGCGCGTTCTCCGTGTTCCTCTTCGACGAGTACGGCCGGCTGCTGCTCCAGCAGCGCGCGCTGGGCAAGTACCACTCCCCCGGTGTGTGGTCCAACACCTGCTGTGGCCACCCCTACCCCGGCGAGGCGCCCTTCGCGGCGGCGGCGCGGCGCACGTTCGAGGAGCTCGGCGCTTCCCCGTCCCTGCTGGCCGAGGCGGGCACGGTGCGCTACAACCACCCGGACCCGGAGTCCGGTCTGGTGGAGCAGGAGTACAACCACCTGTTCGTCGGCATGGTGCAGGCCGTGGTGCGGCCGGACCCGGAGGAGGTGGCGTCGACGGCGTTCGTGACCCCGCCGGAGCTGGCGGAACGGCACGCGAAGGACACCTTCTCGTCCTGGTTCATGACCGTCCTGGACGCGGCCCGGCCGGCGATCAGGGAGCTGACGGGCCCGTCGGCCGGCTGGTGACCCGGGCCCTGACGACGGGGCTCAGGAAAAGCGCGCGGGCTTGAGCGGCAGGGCGGCCCAGATCACCTTGCCGCCGCTCGCGGTGTGCTCGACCTCGCACATGCCGCCCGCCTCCCGGGTGATCTCGCGCACCAGGAGCAGTCCGCGCCCCCCGGTCCGGCCGTGGTCGGTCTCCAGCGCGGTGGGCCGGTACGGATGGTTGTCCTCCACGGACACCCGGAGCCACTCGGCTCCGACGGCCAGCTCGACGGCGACCGTGGGCGACAGCACGGCCGCGTGCTTCACGGCGTTCGTCACCAGCTCCGAGACGATCAGCAGCAGCCCCTGGGCCAGGTCGTCCGAGACCGGCACCCCCTGACGCAGCAGCAGGTCCCGTACGGCGTGCCGCGCCTGGGGGACCGAGGCGTCGACCGACGGTGCGGTGAACCGCCAGACCCCTTCGTACGGCAGCGGATCCGCGGGGCCCGGGCCGAGGGGCGCCGCGCCGCCCCCTGGGCGCGGGCCGAGCCCACGCCCGTCGTTGTCCATCGTCCGGTCGCCACCCTCGCGCTCGATTGTCGCCACGCCTTGAGTGTTGGCAACGATGCCCCTCGCACTCCGGGACTGAACAGAAGTCAGCAACTATCGAGCACTTCTGACCGTTGGCGTATGACACGGTCAGTTGTGGGACTGGTCCTGTCCCTGTTGTGCCGTCTCGGCGAACTATTCGGGTTGTACGGGTTTGGCATCCGGATAGCATCCGGCGCATGGAGCCGCAGCTGGAGTACCGCGTGACCGACTCGGTCGCGACGGTCGTCATACGCCACCCCGAGAAGCGCAACGCCATGACGGCCGCGATGTGGCGCTCCCTCCCCCCGCTGCTGGAGGAGCTCGCGGCGGATCCCGCCGTGCGGGCGCTGGTGCTGACCGGTGCGGGCGGCACGTTCTGCGCCGGGGCCGACATCTCGACGCTGCGGGGCTCGCCCGAGGAGGCGCAGGGGCTGGCCGTGCGGGCCGAGGAGGCGCTGGCCGCGTTCCCGAAGCCGGCGCTGGCCGCGATCCGGGGTCACTGCGTGGGCGGCGGGGCCCAGCTGGCGGCGGCCTGCGATCTGCGGTTCGCCGAGGAGGGGGCGCTGTTCGGGGTGACGCCCGCGAGGCTCGGCATCGTGTACCCGGCCTCCTCGACCCGGCGGCTGGTGTCCCTGGTGGGGCCGGCCACGGCCAAGTACCTGCTGTTCTCCGGGGAGCTGATCGACGCGCAGCGGGCGCTGCGCACCGGTCTGGCCGACGAGGTGCTGCCCGAGGGGGAACTCGGCAAGCGGGTCGCCGAGTTCACCCGGATCCTGGCCTCCCGTTCGCAGCTGACGCAGGCGGCGGCCAAGGAGTTCGCGGACGGGCGTACCGACCGGGACGCGCACTGGGCCGGGCAGGCGCGCGCGAGCGGCGACACCGCTGAGGGTGTCGCCGCGTTCCTGGAGCGCAGGCAGCCGCGGTTCGGCTGGAGCGTGCCTACGTCAGGATGACGCCGGAGTGCGTACGGACCAGGTCGACGAGGTGCGCGGGTGCCTTCTCGGGCGATCCGGCGTCGTAGGGCGGTTGCGGGTCGTACTCGGTGGCGAGCTGGACGAGTTGGGCGTGGTCGTCGCCCGCGAGCCGGCCGAGCAGGGTGAGCCCCATGTCGATGCCGGAGGAGACGCCGGCCGCGGTGACGTACTTGCCGTCGGTGACGACCCGCTCCCCCGTCGGCTCGGCGCCGTGGCGCTTCAGCTCCTCCAGGGCCAGCCAGTGGGAGGTGGCGCGGCGGCCCCGCAGGAGTCCGGCGGCGGCGAGCAGCAGGGAGCCGGTGCACACGGACGTCGTCCAGGTGCTGGTTTCGTCGGCGGTGCGCAGCCAGGTGAGCAGGGGCCCGTCCGCAGCCAGCGGAAGCGGGCCCGGCCCGCCGGGAACCACGATGATGTCGGGGCGCGGTACGTCGGCCAGGGTCCGGTCGGCGGTGAGCGCGAGGTTCCCCGCGTCGTTCCGTACGGGGCCGGTCTCCTCGGCGACGAGGACGGTCTCCGCGCCCGGGAGCCGGCCCAGGGTCTCGTAGGGGCCGACGGCGTCGAGGGCGGTGAAGCGGTCGTAGAGGACGATGGCGATCTGCATGAGGGCCTTCCGTCGGCTGGTGTCGGTGGGGGTCAGGGTGTGGTGGCGGGGCGGAAGCGGCGGCGGTACTCGGCCGGGGGCGTTCCCAGGGTCCTGACGAAGGCGCGGCGCATGGCCTCGGGCGTGCCGTAGCCGGTGGCGCGGGCGATCTCCTCGATGCCGCCTGCGGTGTCCTCCAGGAGGCGCCGGGCGTGTTCGAGCCGGACGCGGTCCACGTAGCGGCCCGGTGTCATGCCGGTCTCGGCGCGGAAGGCGCGGGCGAAGTGGCGGGCGCGGGCGGCGAGGGTGTCGACGCAGAGGTCCGCGTCCGGGTGGTCCGTGATCCACCGCTGGACGTCCCGCAGGGGCTCGCGGTGTGCGGTCTGGGCCGCGAGCTGGGCGCTGAACTGGGCCTGGTTGCCGGGGCGGCGCAGGAACACCACCAGATGGCGGGCGATGGTGAGGGCGGCGTCCCGGCCCAGGTCCTCCTCGACCAGGGCGAGGGCGAGGTCGATGCCGGCGGTGACGCCGGCCGAGGTGGCGATGTGCCCGTCGCGCACGTAGACGGGGTCGGGGTCGATCTCGACGGCCGGGTGCTCGCGGGCGAGCCGCTCGCAGTAGGCCCAGTGGGTCGTGGCGCGGCGGCCGTCCAGAAGCCCTGCCCCGGCGAGCACGGCGGCGCCGGTGCACACGGAGACCAGGCGCCCGGCGCGCGGCCCGTGCTCACGCACCCAGGCCACCAGGCGCGGGTCGGGCCGCAGGCTGCCCGTTCCGCCGGGCACGAGGAGGATGTCCGGGTCGGGCGCGGTGGTCAGGGACTCGTCGGGGACGAGGGTCAGGCCGCTGGTGGTCCGCACGGGCGCGCCGTCCAGGGACGCCGTGCGGATCCGGTACGCGCCGGGGCGGAGCAGCTCCGCGCCCGCGAAGACCTCCACGGGCCCGGTGACGTCGAGACTCTGCAGGCCGTCGAAGAGGACGGCGAGAACCGTGCGCTGGGCCATACCGTCGATTCTTCGCGGCCCCGCGGTATGGCCGCAAGGACGAGTACCCCACCTTTCCTGCCATGGGATGCGCGACCATGGAGTACATACCAAGCGGTTGGTAACCTGCCGGCCATGACGACTGCCGCCCTGGAGCCGCGCGCCGGCCGACGCTGCCACAACATGCTCAACTCCCTGCACGCGACGCACTACTTCTCGCCCGACCTCGGTCGGGAGCTGGGCGCCGTCGGGATCACAGACCCGCGTGCCGTGAACTTCGCCGTGCGGGCCGCCGCCCTCGGACCGGTCGGGGCCGGGGCCGTGACTGCGGCCTTCTACAACTACAAGTACGAGCTCGTGGCCCGGCACGTGCCGGCGGTGTGGGAGACCGCCGCACCCGGGCAGGTCCTGGCGGCACGCGCGCGTGCGGTCGACGCGACACTGCGCCGCCTGCTCGGTGAGGAGGCCCTGGCATCGGCGGAGATGGCCGAGGCGGCGCGGCTCGCGCTGCGCGCCGCCGAGGCCTGCTCGCGCGAGGCACGGCCGCTGTACGCCGCGCACGCCGATCTGCCCGTCCCCGAGGAGCCGCACCTCGCCTACTGGCACGCGGCGACCCTGCTGCGCGAGCACCGGGGGGACGGGCACCTGGCCGCTCTGATGTCCGCGGGTCTCGACGGCCTGGAGGCGATGGCGACCCACACGGCGACGGGCAAGGGGATGACCCCGAAGTGGATCCTCGGGACCCGGGGCTGGAGCCAGGGCGACTGGGACGCGGCGACGGAGCGGCTGCGGGGGCGCGGGCTGCTGGACGCCTCCGGCGACCTGACCGAGCAGGGTGTCGCCCTGCGCCGGGAGATCGAGGACGAGACGGACCGTCTGGACCGCGCCCCGTACGAGCACCTGGGCCCACAGGGCGTGGCCCGGCTGACCGAGCTGGGTGGGGTGTTCGCGCACGCGGTGCTCGTGGCGGGGGCGTTCCCTGCGGATCTGATCGGCAAGGGTGACGCATAGTGACGCGCCTGTGAGGTACCCGCTCTCCACCGGCCGCCGCGGCCGGAGTGGAGAAAGGGGAATCTCGTGTTCCGTGCTATCGCAGACGTGCTGCGCCAGATCGGCGGCGCCATCGCCACCGTCGTGACACTGCCCTTCCGGGCCCTGGCCCGGCTGTTCGGCGGGGCCTCGTCCTCCACCCGCAGCCGCAGGGCCTGATCCCGGCCCCGGCCCGCCGGGTGCCGCCCTGATCCCCGGGTGTCCGCGCCACCTGCCACAATTGCGGCGCAACCTCAGTGGAGAAGGCGGTACGGGATCGTGACGACACCCGGGTCCAACGGGTCCATCAACGCAGTGTCCATCGAAGGCAGGATCGCCGAGGAACTCGGCGTACGGGAGCGGCAGGTCAGGGCCGCCGTGGAACTGCTCGACGGCGGTTCCACGGTGCCCTTCATCGCCCGCTACCGCAAGGAAGCGACCGAGATGCTCGACGATGCGCAGCTGCGCACCCTCGAGGAGCGGCTGCGCTATCTGCGGGAGCTGGAGGAGCGGCGGACGGCGATCCTGGAGTCGGTGCGCGAGCAGGGCAAGCTCACCGACAAGCTGGAGGCGAGCATCCGGGGCGCCGAGACGAAGGCGCGCCTGGAGGACATCTACCTTCCGTACAAGCCCAAGCGGCGCACCAAGGCGCAGATCGCCCGGGAGGCCGGACTCGAGCCGCTGGCGGAGGGGCTGCTCGGCGATCCGGCCGTCGACCCCCTCGCCGCGGCCGCCGCGTTCGTCGACGCCGACAAGGGCGTGGCGGACCCGCAGGCCGCCCTCGACGGCGCCCGTGCCATCCTCACCGAGCGGTTCTCGGAGGACGCCGACCTGATCGGCGAACTGCGCGAGCGCATGTGGGTGCGCGGGCGGCTCGCCGCCAAGGTGCGGGAGGGCAAGGAGGAGGCGGGGGCGAAGTTCGCCGACTACTTCGACTTCGCCGAGCCGTTCACCGAGCTGCCCTCGCACCGCATCCTCGCGATGCTGCGCGGCGAGAAGGAGGAGGTCCTCGATCTCGTCCTGGAGCCCGAGGAGCAGACGGACGGCCCCTCCTCGTACGAGGGGATCGTCGCCCACAAGTTCTCGATCGCCGACCGGGGCCGCCCCGGCGACACGTGGCTGAAGGACACGGTCCGCTGGGCGTGGCGCACCCGCATCCTCGTCCACCTCGGCATCGACCTGCGGCTGCGGCTGCGCACGGCCGCCGAGGACGAGGCGGTGCGGGTCTTCGCGGCGAACCTGCGCGACCTGCTGCTCGCCGCCCCGGCGGGCACGCGCGCGACACTCGGCCTCGACCCCGGGTTCCGTACCGGTGTGAAGGTCGCCGTGGTCGACGCGACCGGCAAGGTCGTCGCCACGGACGTCATCCACCCGCACGTCCCGGCCAACCGGTGGGACGAGGCCGTCGCCAAGCTGGCCCGGCTCGCCAAGGAGCACGCGGTCGAGCTGATCGCCATCGGCAACGGCACGGCGTCCCGCGAGACCGACAAGCTCGCCGGGGAACTGATCACCAGGCACCCGGAGCTGAAGCTCACGAAGGTGATGGTGTCCGAGGCCGGCGCGTCCGTGTACTCGGCGTCCGCGTTCGCCTCGCAGGAGCTGCCCGACATGGACGTGTCGCTGCGCGGCGCCGTGTCGATCGCCCGCCGGCTCCAGGACCCGCTGGCCGAGCTGGTGAAGATCGACCCGAAGTCCATCGGCGTCGGCCAGTACCAGCACGACCTGTCCGAGGTGAAGCTGTCGCGTTCGCTGGACGCGGTGGTGGAGGACTGTGTGAACGGCGTGGGTGTGGACGTCAACACGGCGTCGGCGCCGCTGCTCGCCCGGGTCTCCGGCATCACCTCCGGGCTCGCCGAGAACATCGTGGCGCACCGGGACCAGAACGGCCCGTTCAAGGCCCGCGGTGAGCTGAAGAAGGTGGCGCGGCTCGGCCCCAAGGCGTACGAGCAGTGCGCGGGCTTCCTGCGGATCCGCGGCGGTGACGACCCGCTGGACGCGTCGAGCGTGCACCCCGAGGCGTACCCGGTGGTCCGGCGCATGGTGAAGACCACCGGGCAGGAGGTCGCCTCGCTCGTCGGCAACACCGGGGTGCTGCGCTCCCTGAAGCCGCAGGACTTCGTGGACGAGACGTTCGGTCTGCCGACGGTCACCGACATCCTGAAGGAGCTG
Source organism: Streptomyces sp. NPDC057424 (assembly GCF_042803315.1). NCBI lineage: Bacteria > Bacillati > Actinomycetota > Actinomycetes > Kitasatosporales > Streptomycetaceae > Streptomyces > Streptomyces sp. NPDC057424. Next base: position 5,041 of record NZ_JBHVCP010000041.1, on the reverse strand, counting down.
GAGAAGCCCGGCCGCGACCCGCGCCCGGCCTTCAAGACGGCCGCCTTCAAGGAGGGCGTGGAGAAGATCTCCGACCTGTCGTCCGGGATGATCCTGGAGGGCGTCGTGACGAACGTCGCCGCGTTCGGGGCGTTCGTCGACGTCGGCGTCCACCAGGACGGCCTGGTGCATGTCTCCGCGATGTCGAAGACGTTCGTGAAGGACCCGCGGGACGTGGTGAAGCCCGGAGACATCGTCAAGGTGAAGGTGCTCGACGTCGACATCCCGCGCAAGCGGATCTCGCTGACGCTGCGTCTGGAGGACGAGGCGGCTGCTTCGCAGGGCCAGGGCGGGGGCTCAAGTGAGCGCCGGCAGCGAGGTGGGCGTCCGCCGCAGCAGCGGCAGGGTGGGCGTGGTGGTGGCCGTGGCGGTGGTGGCGGTTCGCGTCAGGCGCCGCCGCCCGCCAACAGCGCGATGGCCGATGCGCTGCGCCGCGCGGGGCTGGCGGATCCCCAGGGCGGCAAGCGCTGACTGTTCCGTCGGGGAGGCCGTGGGGAGCTGCGGGCCCGTTGTGCCTGGTCACGCAGTTCCCCGCGCCCCTGGGAAAGAGGCGCTTCGCGCCCTTTCCGTTCTAGGGTTGCTGAATGCGTGCCATCACCTGGGAAGTGTCCGGGAGCCATGGGTTCGAGACCACCTGGGTCCAGCTCGGAGAACGCGTGCTGCGGGCGCGCGGGAGGGCCGTCGGTACCGTTCCGGAGCCGTACTGGATCTCGTACGAGCTGGAGACCGCAGAAGGATTCGTGACCAAGCGGTTGACTGTCACGGCGGAGGCCGAGGCCGGGACCCGCCTACTCGATCTGCTCCACGACGGTGAGGGCGCCTGGACCGCCAACGGCGAGCCGCTCCCGGACGTCGACGGGGCCCTCGACTGCGATCTCGGGCTGTGCCCGCTCACCAACACCATGCCGGTGCTCCGGCACGGACTCCACCGGGCGCCCGGCGAGCGGGAGTTCCTGATGGCCTGGGTATCGGTGCCGGACCTCGCGGTGCGGCCCTCGCGGCAGACGTACACACATCTCGCGACCGGGCGGGTCCGCTACTCCTCCGGCGACTTCCGCAGTGACCTGGAGTTCGACGACGAGGGGTACGTCGTCGACTACCCCCGGCTGGCCGCGCGTCTGACGGACCGTTAGCGCGCGGTCACCTTGCCGTCCGCCACCTCCAGGCGGCGTGTGACGTGCACGGCGTCCAGCATGCGGCGGTCGTGGGTGACCAGCAGGAGGGTGCCCTCGTAGGCGTCGAGGGCGGACTCCAGCTGCTCGATGGCGGGCAGGTCCAGATGGTTGGTGGGCTCGTCGAGGACCAGGAGGTTGACACCCCGGCCCTGGAGCAGCGCCAGGGCGGCCCGGGTGCGCTCGCCCGGGGAGAGGCTCGCCGCGGGGCGCAGGACGTGGTCCGTCTTGAGACCGAACTTGGCCAGGAGGGTGCGGATCTCGACCGGTTCGGTGTCCGGGACGGCCGTGCGGAAGGCGTCGAGCAGCGACTCCTCGCCGTGGAACAGCTCGCGGGCCTGGTCGACCTCGCCGAGCAGGACGCCCGAGCCGAGCGCGGCGTGCCCGGCGTCCAGCGGGACACGGCCGAGCAGGGCGGCGAGCAGCGTGGACTTGCCGGCGCCGTTCGCGCCGGTCACCGCCACCCGGTCCGCCCAGTCGATCTGCAGGGTGACGGGGCCGAGGACGAAGCCGCCGCGGCGCACCTCGGCGTCCCGCAGGGTCGCGACGACGGCGCCCGAGCGCGGAGCCGACGCGATCTCCATGCGCAGTTCCCACTCTTTGCGGGGCTCCTCGACGACCTCCAGGCGCTCGATCATGCGCTGGGTCTGGCGGGCCTTCGCGGCCTGCTTCTCGCTGGCCTCACTGCGGAACTTGCGGCCGATCTTGTCATTGTCGTTGCCCGCCTTGCGGCGCGCGTTCTTCACGCCCTTGTCCATCCAGGAGCGCTGCATCTGTGCGCGGTCCTGGAGGGCCGTCCTCTTGTCGGCGTACTCCTCGAACTCGTCGCGGGCGTGCCGGCGGGCGACATCCCGTTCCTCCAGGTAGGCCTCGTAGCCCCCGCCGAAGAGGGTGATCTGCCGCTGGGCGAGGTCGAGTTCGAGGACCTTGGTGACGGTGCGGGTGAGGAACTCGCGGTCGTGGCTGACGACCACCGTCCCGGCGCGCAGACCGCTCACGAAGCGCTCCAGGCGCTCCAGGCCGTCCAGGTCGAGGTCGTTGGTCGGCTCGTCGAGGAGGAAGACGTCGTAGCGGGACAGGAGCAGGGAGGCGAGGCCGGCCCGGGCCGCCTGACCGCCGGACAGCGACGTCATCGGCTGGTCCAGGCCGACCGCGAGGCCGAGCGAGTCGGCGACCTCTTCGGCGCGTTCGTCGAGGTCGGCGCCGCCGAGGCCGAGCCAGCGCTCCAGGCTGGTGGCGTAGGCGTCATCGGCGCCGGGGGCTCCGTCGACCAGGGCCTGGGTCGCCTCGTCCATGGTGTGCTGCGCCTCGGCGACGCCGGTGCGGCGGGCCAGGAACGCCCGTACGGTCTCGCCGGGCCGGCGGTCCGGCTCCTGCGGGAGGTGACCGACGGTGGCGGCCGGCGGGGACAGGCGCAGTTCGCCCTGCTCGGGTGCGGTGAGCCCGGCGAGCATCCTGAGCAGGGTGGACTTGCCCGCGCCGTTGGCTCCGACCAGGCCGATCACGTCGCCGGGCGCGACGACGAGATCGAGTCCCGTGAACAGGGAGCGGTCTCCGTGGCCGGCGGCGAGGTTCTTGGCGACGAGGGTGGCAGTCATCAGGGCGCCGATCCTAACGGCCGGGCCGCTCAGTGGTTCACGGCCGCCACCAGGACGCTCCCGGAGGTGCGCGCCACGACGAACGACCGGCCCCTGACCGCTTTCGCGTCGAGGGGGACGCGGTGTCGGCCCGGTTCGAGGACTCCGTCGAAGATCTCGTGGGTGTGGGTGCGGGAGAGCCGGTCGAGGCGGTACGCGGTCAGGGTGACCCGGCAGGCAGAGGTGACCTGGACGTCCGCGCCGCCGTCGGAGGCGGTCAGACCGGTGAGGCGGCGCCGGTCGGCCGGGCTGCGGTCGAGGGCGTGTTCGATCTGGGCGACGAGGAGCGGGACGACCGGGGCGAGGCCGTCGACATGGGCGACCGGTACCCCGGCGCGCTCGAAGGCACGGCGGACGGCGGCGCGTTCCCGCTCGCCGGCCGCGTGGCCGAAGGCGACGGCGCCGTAGTCACGGAGTTCCTCGGGGGGTACGCCGTCGGCGTCCTGGGCGATGTCGGCGCCGACACCGATGGTGCGTAAGGCCGCGGCCAGCTTGGCGAGGACGGCGACGCGGGCGCCGATCAGCAGGACGCGGCGCCGGGGATCGGGGGCGAAGCCGTTCAGCAGGGCGCTCAGCGCCGTCCGGTACTCGGCGCCGCGGAAGCGGAACGGGCCGATACCGTGGTAGCCGTTGAGTTCCAGGTCGGCGTGCTCGTCGGTCTGCCAGGCGAAGTCCCGCCAGATGAAGTCCTCCCCGTCACTCTGGATGGCCGCCGTGACGGCTCCGCAGGCGAGGTCCTCGCACTCGGGGCAGCCGTAGACGACGTAGCGGCCGCCGGGCAGCGGGGCCGCGCTCTCCAGGAGCAGGCAGCGGACCTGCGCGGTGAAGATCGCGGGCGGGACGTCGGAGGCGAGCGGGGAGACCGCGTCGAGGTCGGAGAGCCGGAACAGCAGCGGGCGTCCGTCGACGATGAAGTCCACGAAATCCCGGTGGACCTGGTAACCACCGTCGTTGAGGACTCCCCCGGCCCGCATCGCGGGTGCCAGGCCGAAGGTCGCGTACTCGGCACACATACTGTGAGTATCCCCACACTGCGCGTGATGTGAGCACGGCATGACACATTCCGCTACGGTCCGGGCATGGCGAACGATTCGAACGGCGAGATCGTGGTGGTCGGCGGCGGGGTGGCCGGGCTGACGACCGCCCTGGTTCTCGCGGAGCAGGGGCGGCGGGTGCGGGTGTGGTCGCGCGACGCCGTCGAGGCGACCACCTCAGCCGTTGCGGGCGCGCTGTGGTGGCCGTACCGGATCGAGCCGGTCGCGATGGCACGCATGTGGGCACTGCGGTCGCTGGAGGTGTACGAGGACCTGGCGGCACGGGCCGAACCGGCCGGCGTACGCATGGTCGAAGGGGTACAGGGCGAGACCCGCCTCGACGAGGCCGACGCGTGGCTGGCGGGCCGGGTGCCGGGGCTGCGGGCGTCCACGGCCCGGGAGTACGCGGGCACGGGCGTCCGGGCACGGCTGCCGCTCATCGACATGCCGGCCCATCTGCCGTGGCTGCGGGAGCGGTTCGTCGCTGCGGGTGGCGTGGTCGAGACGCGTACGGTGTCCGGGTTCGCGGAGGTGGACGCACCGGTGGTGGTCAACTGCACGGGACTCGCCGCGCGGGAGCTCGTGCCGGATCCCTCCGTGCGGCCCGTGCGCGGGCAGCTCGTCGTCGTGGAGAACCCCGGCATCGACACCTGGCTGGTCTCCACCGACGCGGCCGGGGAGCACACGTACCTGTTCCCGCAGCCGGGCGGGCTCGTCCTCGGCGGTACCTCCGAGGAGGACGCGTGGTCGCTGGAACCGGACCCCGCGACAGCCGAGGCGATCATCCGGCGCTGTGCGGCACTGCGGCCGGAGATCGCGCGGGCCCGCGTGCTGGGGCACCGGGTCGGGCTGCGGCCCACCCGGCCGGCGGTCCGGCTGGAGCGCGACGCCCTGCCGGACGGGCGGCTCCTGGTGCACAACTACGGCCACGGCGGCGCGGGCGTCACCGTGGCCTGGGGGTGCGCGGAGGAGGCGGCCCGGCTGGTGTCCGGCTGAGGGCCCTCGGCGGCGTCCGAACCGCGAGGGCGGCCCGGGTTCGCGGAACCCGGGCCGCCCGCCGCCGTTGGGGTGAGTGCTGGCCGCACGGGGCCCCCGCCACCGGCGGGGCCCGGCCCCGGCCGCCCCCGCACACGGAGTCGCCCTGAAACGGAGAGTGGGC
>NZ_JBHVCP010000040.1:18318-80102 GCF_042803315.1 Streptomyces sp. NPDC057424 | reverse complement strand
CCCCGCGCCCTGATGGGCAGGGCGCGGGGCGACCGCCGGTCCTGGAAGGCTCAGCCCGCGACCGCCACCGACGGTTCGCCCGAGGTCACGCCGTCCTTCTCCATCTGCTCGGCCAGCTTCATGGCCTCTTCGATGAGGGTCTCCACGATCTTGGACTCGGGGACGGTCTTGATGACCTCGCCCTTGACGAAGATCTGGCCCTTGCCGTTGCCGGAGGCGACACCGAGGTCGGCCTCGCGGGCCTCGCCTGGGCCGTTCACCACGCAGCCCATCACGGCGACGCGGAGCGGGACCTCCATGCCGGTGAGACCGGCCGTGACCTCTTCGGCCAGCTTGTAGACATCGACCTGGGCGCGGCCGCAGGACGGGCAGGAGACGATCTCCAGGCCGCGCTCCTTGAGGTTCAGGGACTCCAGGATCTGGATGCCGACCTTGACCTCCTCGGCGGGGGGCGCCGAGAGCGAGACGCGGATCGTGTCGCCGATGCCCTGGGAGAGGAGGGCGCCGAAGGCGACGGCCGACTTGATGGTGCCCTGGAAGGCCGGGCCCGCCTCCGTGACGCCGAGGTGCAGCGGGTAGTCGCACTGGGCGGCGAGCTGCTTGTACGCCTCGATCATGACCACGGGGTCGTTGTGCTTGACGGAGATCTTGATGTCGCGGAAGTCGTGCTCCTCGAAGAGGGACGCCTCCCACAGGGCCGACTCGACGAGGGCCTCGGGGGTCGCCTTGCCGTACTTCTGGAGCAGGCGCCGGTCGAGGGAGCCGGCGTTGACGCCGATGCGGATCGGGGTGCCGTGGTCCCGGGCCGCCTTGGCGATCTCCTTGACCTTGTCGTCGAACTGCTTGATGTTGCCGGGGTTGACGCGGACCGCCGCGCAGCCCGCCTCGATCGCGGCGAACACGTACTTCGGCTGGAAGTGGATGTCGGCGATGACGGGGATCTGCGACTTGCGGGCGATGGTCGCCAGGGCGTCGGCGTCGTCCTGGGTCGGGCAGGCGACACGGACGATCTGGCAGCCGGAGGCGGTGAGTTCCGCGATCTGCTGGAGGGTCGCGCCGATGTCCGACGTACGCGTCGTGGTCATCGACTGCACCGAGACGGGGGCGTCTCCGCCGACGGCCACGGATCCGACCTGGATCCGGCGGCTCTTCCGGCGCTCGGCGAGCTTGGTCGGAACGGACGGCATGCCGAGAGAAATCGCAGTCATCTGCTGTGCAACCCCAAGTCGTGGATCAAGGTCCGGTCCCGTGAGCAGCGGGCTCCGAGCTTCGAGATTACGGCACACGCCTGGACGCGGGCACATCCCACCCGCCGGGCCACCCCATCGGGGGCGGCCCGGCGCTCAGCATGCCGGGCCGCCACGAACGCCGTATGACTAGGAGATTCTCACCGGGTTAACCACGTCCGCGATCAGGACCAGGATCGTGAAGCAGATGAAGATCCCGGCGACGACATAGGCGACCGGCATGAGCTTCGCCACGTCGAAGGGGCCAGGGTCCGGCCGGCGCAGCACCTTGGCCGTGTTGCGGCGCAGCGACTCCCACAGGGCGCCCGCGATGTGGCCGCCGTCGAGCGGCAGCAGCGGGAGCATGTTGAACAGGAACAGGGAGAGGTTGAAGCCGGCGACCAGCATGAGGGCCATGGCCAGCTGCTGGGTCGGCGGGATGTCGAGCGTGAAGATCTCGCCGCCGACGCGGGCCGCGCCGACCACGCCCATCGGGGAGTCGGCCTCGCGCTCGGCGCCGTCGAAGGCCGCGTTCCACAGGGCGGGGATCTTGCCGGGGAGGGCGGCCAGGGCGTCGACGGCGTCGACGATCCGGTCGCCCATCCAGGTCACGGAGTCCCCGAAGTCCTGCTTGACGACGCCGGTGGCGGCGCTGAAGCCGAGGAAGCCGGCCTGGACGTACTGGCCCTCGACGATCTGGCCGCTCGAGTCCTTCTTGGCGACCTGGTTGGTGGCGATCTCCGCGTGCAGGGTGACGTCCTGTCCCTTGCGGTCGACGACGATCGGCACCTCCTGGCCGGGGGCGGCGCGGATCAGGTCGGACAGCTTGTTCCAGTCGTCGGTCTTCACACCGTTGAAGGAGACGATCTTGTCGCCCGCCTTGAGCCCGGCGGCGGCGGCCGGGGCGGCCGGGTCGCCCTTCTCGCACTTGTCGCGGTTCTCGTTCTGCGCGATGACGCACTGGGAGACCGAGCTGACGGTGGTGGTCTGCTGGGTGATGCCGAAGCCCATCAGGACGGTGAGGAACAGCGCCACCGCCAGGACCAGGTTCATGAAGGGGCCCGCGAACATCACGATCACGCGCTTCCACGGGGCGCGCGTGTAGAACATGCGCTTCTCGTCGCCCGGCTTGAGCTCCTCGTAGGCGGCGGTGCGGGCGTCCTCGATCATGCCGCGCCAGGGCGAGGTGGAGCGGGCTTCCATCCGGCCGTCGGGGCCGGGCGGGAACATGCCGATCATGCGGATGTAGCCGCCGAACGGGATGGCCTTGACGCCGTACTCGGTCTCACCCTTGTGGCGCGACCAGAGCGTGGGGCCGAAGCCGACCATGTACTGCGGCACACGGATGCCGAAGAGCTTGGCGGTGGACAGGTGCCCCAGCTCGTGCCACGCGATCGAGGCGAGCAGGCCGACCGCGAAGAGGACTATGCCGAGGATGAACATCAGGGTCGTCATGCACGGGCCTCCGCCGTCTGTGCCGCCAGTTCCCGGGCCCTGGTCCGTGCCCAGGTCTCCGCTTCGAGGACGTCCGACACGGTGAGTGAGGTTCCCGTACGCGGGGTGCCGTGCTCCTCGACGACCCGGGTGACGTTGTCCATGATCCCGTCGAAGGGCAGTGCGCCCTGGCGGAACGCCTCCACGCACTCCTCGTTGGCCGCATTGAACACCGCCGGGGCGGTGCCCGCGAGCTCGCCCACGCGCCGGGCGAGGTTCACCGAGGGGAAGGCCTCGTTGTCGAGCGGGAAGAACTCCCAGGTCGAGGCCTTGCTCCAGTCGAAGGTGGGCGCCGCGTCGGGCACGCGCTCGGGCCAGCCGATGCCGATGGCGATGGGCCCGCGCATGTCGGGCGGGGTCGCCTGGGCCAGTGTCGATCCATCCGTGAACTCAACCATCGAGTGGACATACGACTGGGGATGCACGACGACCTCAATGCGGTCGAAGGGAATGTCGTAGAGGAGGTGTGCCTCGATGACCTCCAGGCCCTTGTTGACGAGGGTCGCGGAGTTGATCGTGATGACCGGGCCCATGGCCCAGGTGGGGTGGGCGAGGGCGTCCTCCACGGTGACGCTCGCGAGCTCGGCCTTCGTACGGCCGCGGAAGGGGCCGCCGGAGGCGGTGACGACCAGCTTGCGGACGTCGGCCCGGGTGCCGGCGGCCAGGGCCTGGAAGAGTGCGGCGTGCTCGGAGTCGACCGGGATGATCTGCCCGGGTTTGGCGAGGGCCTTGACCAGCGGGCCGCCCACGATGAGCGACTCCTTGTTGGCGAGCGCGAGGGTGCGGCCCGCCTCCAGGGCGGCCAGGGTCGGGGCGAGTCCGATGGAGCCGGTGATGCCGTTCAGGACGGTGTGGCAGTCGGATGCCGCGAGCTGTGTGGCCGCGTCCGGACCGGCCAGGAGCTCGGGGAGCGGCTCGCTCGTGCCGTACTGCGCGGTGAGCGCCTCGCGCAGGGCCGGCACGACGTCCTCGCGGGCCACCGCGACCGTGCGCACGCGCAGCCGGTGTGCCTGCTCGGCGAGGAGGTCGACCCGGCCGCCGTTGGCCGAGAGGCCGGTGACCCGGAACCGGTCGGGGTTGCGCAGCACGAGGTCGATGGCCTGGGTCCCGATGGACCCGGTGGAGCCGAGGATCACCACGTCCTTGGGGCCGTCGCCCGCTACGGGGTCGTAGACGAGGTGCGGGTCGGCGAGGGGTGCTGGACTGTCGCTCATTGCTCCATTGTTGCCGTAAGGCCGGTGTGTGAGGACAGCGCATCCCCTACGTGGGGGCGTGCGCCACACTCGGGCACGCCCCCACGAAGGCCGGGGTTACCGGATCGGCCGGTGGACGTTCTCCTTCCGGGACGGCCCCGGTGTCGCGTCCGCGATCCAGGGGCCCTCGTCCGACGGGTCGACGATGCCCTGCTCCAGCCACTCGTACGTGCCGGACAGGACGCCCTTGACGACCTTGCGGTCGAGGTCGTCGGTGTTGGTCCACAGGCGGGTGAAGAGCTCCTCGACGCGGATCCTGGCCTGGCGGCAGAAGACGTCGGCGAGCTGGTAGGCCTCGCGGCCGTGGTCGCCCTGGCCGCGCAGCAGTTCGGCCCGGACGCAGGACGCGCTCATGGCGAACAGTTCGGCGCCGATGTCGACGATCCGGCCGAGGAAGCCCTGCTTGGACTCCATGCGGCCCTGCCAGCGGGACATGGCGTAGAAGGTCGAGCGGGCGAGCCTGCGGGCGGTGCGCTCCACGTAGCGCAGGTGCGTGGAGAGGTCCACCTCGTGTTTGAACTCGCCGTAGGACGTGGGGAGCTGACCCGGACCCGCGACCAGTTTGGGAAGCCACTTGGCGTAGAAGGCGCCCGCGTTCGCGCCCGCCCTGGCCTTCTCTCCGAGGGACTTCTCCGGGTCGATGAGGTCACCGGCGACCGAGAGGTGGGCGTCGACGGCCTCGCGCGCGATCAGCAGGTGCATGATCTCGGTGGAGCCCTCGAAGATGCGGTTGATGCGCAGGTCGCGCAGGAGCTGCTCGGCGGGTACGCCGCGCTCGCCGCGGGCCCGGAGGGAGTCGGCCGTCTCGAAGCCGCGGCCGCCGCGGATCTGGACGAGTTCGTCGGCCATCGTCCAGGCCATCTCGGAGGCGTACAGCTTGGCGAGGGCGCCCTCGATGCGGATGTCGTTGCGGTCCTCGTCGGCCATCTGCGAGGCCAGGTCCGTCACGGCCTCCAGGGCGAAGGTGGTGGCCGCGATGAAGGAGATCTTGGAGCCGACCGCCTCGTGGTGCGCGACGGGCTTGCCCCACTGCTCGCGGGCCGCCGTCCACTCCCGGGCGATCTTCAGGCACCACTTGCCGGCCGCGACACAGGAAGCGGGCAGGGAGAGCCGCCCGGTGTTGAGGGTGGTCAGGGCGATCTTCAGGCCCTGGCCCTCCGCGCCGACGCGGTTGGCGGCGGGGACGCGGACCTGGTGGAAGCGGGTGACGCCGTTCTCGATGCCGCGCAGGCCCATGAAGGCGTTGCGGTTCTCCACGGTGACGCCCGGCGAGTTCGTCTCCACGACGAAGGCCGTGATGCCGCCGCGGTGGCCCTCGCTCCTGGGGACCCGGGCCATGACGACCAGCAGGTCGGCGACCACGCCGTTGGTGGTCCACAGCTTCACGCCGTCGAGGACGTAGTCGTCGCCATCCGGGACCGCGGTGGTGGCGAGGCGGGCCGGGTCGGAGCCGACGTCGGGTTCGGTGAGCAGGAAGGCGCTGATGTCCGTGCGGGCGCAGCGGGGCAGGAAGCGCTCGCGCTGCTCCTGGGTACCGAACAGTTTCAGCGGCTGGGGCACGCCGATCGACTGGTGCGCGGAGAGCAGCACGCCGATCGCGGGGCTGGCGGAGCCGGCCAGGGTGAGCGCCCTGTTGTAGTACACCTGCCCGAGGCCGAGCCCGCCGTACTTGGTGTCGATCTTCATTCCGAAGGCGCCGAGCTCCTTCAGCCCGTCGATCACCTCGTCGGGGATCCGGGCCTCGCGCTCGATGAGGGCGCCGTCGACCTTCGTCTCGACGAAGTCGCGGAGCTTGGCGAGGAACTCCTCGCCGCGCTGGGCCACCGCGTCGTCCGGGAGGGGGTGGGGGTGGATGAGGTCGAGCCGGAAGCGGCCGAGGAACAGCTCCTTGGCGAAGCTGGGCTTGCGCCAGTGCTGTTCCCGGGCGGCCTCCGCCACCTCACGGGCCTCCCGCTCGGTGACGGCGGGACGGGAAGAGGGGGTGGTGGAAGCGGACATGAGGGACACCTCGCCGCAAACTAGAAGTTGGAGGACCGTTTCGTTACCGACCAGTGCTACTGGATCGTTGGTACCCGAATCCGGACGCTCCCACCAGTCCTCGCGCGTCCGTTCAGCCGAAGGGGGCGGAGCGCGCCCGGCACTTGTCGCGCGACTGACGGCGGTGTTGCATCAAGGTGCCGCCCCGGGGGCGGCTCCCGCCCTGAGGGCGCTCCGGGAAATCCGTATCGAAGCGCTTCGACAACCTATGGACACCCACACCTGCTGGGGCTACTGTCGAACCACCCCCACCCACCCTTATCAACAAGGCGCACTGTCGAAGCGCTTCACAAGAGCTTGGAGAGCTGGATGGTCACCCTCGCCGAGGTCGCCCAGCACGCCGGAGTCTCGGCGAGCACGGTGAGCTATGTCCTCAGCGGCAAGCGGTCCATCTCCGCGAACACCCGGCAGCGGGTCGAGCGGAGCATCCGCGAGCTCGGGTACCACCCGAACGCCGGGGCCCGCGCCCTGGCCAGCAGCAAGTCGAACATCATCGCGCTGATGGTTCCACTGCGCACGGACATGTACGTGCCCGTGATGATGGAGATCGCCATCGCCGTGGCCACCTCCGCGCGCGCGTACGGGTACGACGTGCTGCTCCTCACCGGCGAGGAGGGCCCCGACGCGGTGCGCCGCGTGGCGGGCAGCGGGCTCGCCGACGGGATGATCGTGATGGACGTCGAACTCGACGACGAGCGGCTTCCACTGCTGCGGGCGACGGACCAGCCGTCCGTACTGATCGGGCTGCCGGCTGACACCGCCGGTCTGACCTGCGTCGATCTGGATTTCCGGGCGACGGGCGCGCTGTGCGTGGAGCACCTGGCCAAGCAGGGGCACCAGGACATCGCTGTCATCGGGGAGGCCCCGGCCGTCTACGAGCGGCACACGGGCTTCGCCGAACGCACCCTGGAGGGACTCCGGTCCCGTTCCCGGGAGCTGGGCGTGCGGCTGCTGCACCGGCCGTGCGAGGGCGGGTACGACGCCATGGCGGTGACGCTCGCCCGGATCCTCGACGAACGCCCCGACACCTCGGGACTCATCGTGCAGAACGAGTCGGCGGTCGAACCGCTGCTCGCACTGCTGCGGCAGCAGGGCCGGGCCGTGCCGGAGGACGTGTCGGTCGTCGCGATCTGCCCGGACCAGGTGGCGATGCAGGCCTCGGTACGGCTCACGTCGGTCGCCATCCCCGCGCAGGAGATGGGCCGGCACGCCGTGGACCACCTGGTCGCCAAGCTCGAGGGGCGCGGCAGCGACGAGGTCGTGCTGATCGCGCCCGAGCTGACGGTCCGGGGCAGCACGGGGCCGGCGCCGAGCCGGTCGTAGCCCCCCTTCTCCCCCGCCTGTCTGAACACCGCCCTCCTCTCAGGGCACCCCCATGTCTGCACTCCTCCAGGAGCACGCCACGTGAATCAGCCTGCTGAAACCCAGCCCCAGGTGAGCCTGGCGCAGTCCTCCCCGACCGTCGGCACGTTCCGCGAGCGGGACGGTGCGCTGGAGTGGAGCGGCCGCCAGGAGACCGTCCGGATCGAGCCGTGGGGTCCGGACGCGGTCCGGGTGCGTGCCCGGCTCGGCGGCCCGGTCCTCGAAGGACTCCCGGGCGCCCTGCTCGACGAGGCCCCCGCGACGCCGGCCACGGTGAAGATCGAGGACGGCACAGGACTGCTCACCGTCGGCGCGCTCACCGTGGAGGTGAGCGCCGAGGGCCTGATCCGCTTCCTGCGGACGGACGACTCCGCCGAGATCCTCGCCGAGGACCGCGCCCACTTCTGGTGGCCCGGCTCCCGCCTCTACACGGCCGTCGGCAACGGCCACCACCGCCTGGAGCAGCGCTTCGCCGCCTACGACGACGAGAAGCTGTACGGCCTCGGCCAGCACCAGCACGGGCGCCTGGACCAGAAGGGCCTGGTGCTGGACCTGATCCAGCGCAACGCCGAGGTCGGCATCCCGGTGCTCACCTCCAGCCGCGGCTACACCCTGCTGTGGAACAACCCGGCGATCGGGCGCGTGGAGCTGGCACACAACGGCACCCGGTGGGTCGCCGACTCGGCCCGGCAGATCGACTACTGGATCACCACGGGCGACCCGGCCGCCGCCCAGCGCCGCTACAGCGCGGTGACCGGCCGCAGCCCGATGCTGCCGGAGTGGGCGGCGGGCTTCTGGCAGTGCAAGCTGCGCTACCGCACCCAGGACGAACTGATGGAGGTGGCCCGGGAGTACAAGCGGCGCGGTCTGCCCATATCGGCGATCGTCTGTGACTTCTTCCACTGGACGCATCTCGGCGACTGGAAGTTCGACCCGAAGGAGTGGCCGGACCCGGCGGCGATGGTGCGCGAGCTGGAGGAGCTCGGCATCAAGCTGGTGGTGAGCGTCTGGCCGTCGGTGTCGCCGCTGAGCGAGAACCATCCGGTCCTGGAGCAGCGCGGCTGGTTCATCGGCACCCAGTACGGCCCGATGGCGCACGCCGACTGGCCCGACAAGGAGGTCGCCTCCACGGTCCAGGTGGCCTTCTACGACGCCACCAACCCGGACGCCCGGGAGTTCGTGTGGTCGAGGGTGAAGGAGAACTACCTCGACCCGTACGGCATCACGGCGTTCTGGCTGGACGCCTGCGAGCCTGAGCTGAAGCCGGGCTTTCAGGAGAACCTGCGCTACTGGGCGGGCCCGGGCCTGGAGGTCGGCAACATCTACCCGGCCGAGAACGCCCGCACGTTCTACGAGGGGCTCGTCGCCACCGGCGAGGAGGAGGTCGTCAGCCTCAACCGGTCGGCCTGGGCGGGCAGCCAGCGCTACGGCGCCGCGCTGTGGTCCGGTGACATCGGCACGGACTTCCCGACCCTGCGCCGCCAGATCGCGGCCGGCCTCAACACGGCCCTGTCGGGCATCCCGTGGTGGAACACCGACATCGGCGGCTTCCACGGCGGCGACCCGGACGACCCGGCGTACCGGGAGGTGATGGTCCGCTGGTTCCAGTTCGGCGCGCTGTCCCCGCTGATGCGGCTGCACGGCTTCCGCGACCCGGGCATGCCGCTGGGCCCGGAGATGACCGGCGGCCCGAACGAGGTGTGGTCGTACGGCGAGGAGGCCGGGGCGATCCTGGAGCGGTACCTGCGGCTGCGCGAACGGCTGAAGCCGTACGTGCTGGACGTCATGCGGGCGGCCCACGAGGAGGGCCTGCCGGTGATGCGGCCGCTGTTCCTGGAGTTCCCGGACGACCAGGCGACCTGGTCGGTCGACGACTCCTACCTCTTCGGCCCGGATCTGCTGGTCGCGCCCGTGCTGACGGCCGGCGCCACCGCCCGTACGGCGTACCTGCCGGCGGGGGCGTCCTGGACGGACGCGTGGACGGGTGAGACGTACGAGGGCGGCCGGGCCGTGACGGTCGACGCCCCGCTGGACCGCATCCCGCTGTTCCTGCGGGACGGGGCACGGCTGCCGGTAGCGGAGTAGCCGCGCCGAAGGGGATGGCCGGATCGATGGAGGTCTTCCGGCCGTCCCCATTCGCCTGTTCGGCCAACTTCCTTCCACCGCAGGCAAGTTCCAGGAGGTAGGTTTCCCGCGTGTCCTCGTCTCCGCTCGCCCTGACCCTCGCCAACCTGGCACTGCGGCCCGCCTTCGGCTCCCGCAGGGACCCCGGCCGGATCTTCGACCGCATCGTGGTGGAGGCCGGAGAGGCGCCGGGAGACCGGCAGTTCGTCGACGACTTCCGCGCCCTGCTGGGCTGGTGGGCCAAGGCCGAGCACCTCACCCCGGTCGGCTGGCAGGCCGCGCAGGGCCACGTCCGGCGGCATCTCGCCAACCGGGCGCGGGTGCGGCGGCTGATCGCCGAGCACCCGGAGATCGAGCAGGAGCCCATCGAGAAGCCGGTGTTCGTCGTGGGGCTGCCCCGCACCGCGACCACCGTCACGCACTCCGTGCTGGCGGTCTCGGAGGAGCACCGGTCTCCGCTGCTGTGGGAACTGCTCGCGCCCGACCTGGAGTTGCCGCCCCGGCGGCGGCGCAGGGCCGTGACGGCCGGGCGCCGGATGGTGCAGGGCACGGACCTGTTCGCACCGCGCTTCCGCGACATCCACGCCATGGCCGCCGAGGGCCCGGAGGAGTGCACGTTCGCACTGCCGCACGCCCTGATGCCGTTCTCCCAGGCCCGCATCCCCGAGTACCGGGCATGGCACTGCGCACGGGACTTCACGGCCGACTACCGGTACCTCAAGCAGGTCTACCAGGTGCTCCAGTACGGCCGTCCGCGGCGGCGCTGGATGCTGAAGTCCCCCATGCACCTGGAGAACCTGGACGCGCTGCGCACGGTCTTCCCGGACGCCACGATCGTGTGGTGCCACCGCGACCCGGTCACCGTCGTGGCGTCCTTCTGCTCCCTGATCGAGCACGGCATGGCCGTCAGCACCCGCCCCGTCGACCTGACCGGCATCGGCGCCACCTGGCTGGGCCTGCTGAGCCGGGCCATGACGCGCGGTCTCGCGGCCCGGGCGGCCATCCCGGCGGGGCAGCTGGTGGACGCCCCGTACTCCTGGCTCGGCTCCGATCCCGCGACCGGCGCGCCGAAGCTCTACGCGGCCGTCGGCGCCCGGTGGACCGAGGCCGACGCGGCCCGGCTCCCCGCAGCCGTCGCCCGCCCCAGGGGCGCCCGCAAGCACACCTACGACCTGTCCCGCTACGGTCTGACCCGCGACGCGGTCGAGTCGGCCTTCGCCGGGTACAACGCGCTGCGGGCCGAGGTCGACCGCGCCTGAACGGCACGGCCGGCCCCGGCCCCGGCGGCCTGGATCAGCTGCTGCTGACCGTCAGGTTGTTGGTGGTGAAGTTCAGACCGCCGGACGACGAGGTGATCTCGTAGCCGAACTGCACGTCACCGATGGTCTCGTTGCCCATCCACTTCTTGGTGTCCTTGATCCACTTCAGGATCGGCAGGATGTTCACGGTGCCGGAGCTGGAGTTGGAGGTGCGGATGAACGAGAACACCTCGTTGGCGCCGTTGGTGCCCTTGAAGACGTTCCAGGAGTGGCCGCCGAGGCTGACGCTGCCCTGCGAGGTGCCGATCGGCCCGACGGCTCCGGTCTTGTTGACCCAGAGCATGATCTCGTAGTCGTGGTCCGTGTCCCAGATGTCGTACGACGTGTTGTACGCGCCGGACGACGGGACGCTGACGTTGTAGCTGCTGGAGAGCGAGCCCAGCGAGGTGATCGACTTGTTGATCGCCTTCGTCTGGTTGGGGTAGGACTTGATACCGCCGGTGTTGGGATGGTTGGCCCAGGCGCCCCAGTTGGTACCGGAGTTGGCCCAGATGCACTGGCTGCCCGCGCCGGAGCCCCAGATGTTGTTGTAGAGCGTGTAGCCGTTCAGGCGCGTGTTGCCCCACTGGTCGCAGGAGTTCCAGACGGCGGCGGAGGCGGGGGCGGAGGCGAGGCCGATGGTGGCCCCGAGCGCGAGGGCCGGGGCCAGCAGGACCTTGCTGATCCTGCTCAGTGTGCGTGTTGCCATGGTGTCCCTTCCATGGGTGGGGGGAACTGCGGGGGGATCACCGCGCCCTCATAGTGAGGACGTGGTCTTCTCCGGCGACGAGGTCGAGGGGCTCGGCACCGGAGGAAGTCCTGAGTTCGACGCGGACGGTACGGCTCGGCCGGAGAACGGCGGTCACCCGGCCGTCCGGGCTCCAGGCGAGGTCCAGCTCGGCGCCGAACCTCGTCCGCACCCCGCGCAGCGCGCCGCCGGGGTACGCCGCCGGCAGCGCGGGGAGCAGCACCAGCCGGCCGGGGGTCGACTGGACGAGCATCTCGATCAGCACGGCGGGCAGGGTGTGCGCGGCGTCGGCGTTGTAGACGTCGCGGGCGGGGTAGTGGGCGCTCATCAGGGAGGCGTGGAAGAAGTCCCCGTCCAGGACCTGGCCGAGGGCGTGGGCGACGCGGCCCGCGTCCCGGAGCCGGGCCGCGATCAGGGCGTGGTGCAGATGGCCGTGCGCGGAGTCGTTCTCGGCGCCGCGCAGTTGGAGAGCGCGGTGTGCGGCGGCGGCGAGGCCGGGGGTGTCGTAGGGGGTGATCTCGTCGAGCGGCCAGACGCCGTAGAGGTGGCTGAGGTGGCGGTGGTCGTAGGAGTCCGTGAGGCCGGGCCAGGCCCATTCGGCCAGGGCTCCGTCCTCGTTGATCCGGTGCGGCGGGAGCCGGTCGGCGAGGGCGTTCCAGCGGTCGGCGTCGGGGCCCGGGTGGTAGGCGGCGGCCGTGCGCAGGGCGTGGCGGGCCGCGGAGAGGTCCATCGCGGCGTTGAGGGTGCCCCAGCTCGCGTTGGCGGGGCGGTTCTCGGGTGAGTAGGAGGGAACGACGACGAGGTGGCCGTCCTCGTCCGTCCTCGTGAGGAAGTCCTCGTAGAACAGGGCGACTTCGGCGAGCGCGGCGGCGGTGCGCGGGTCGCGGGTGCCGTGGGTCTCGTCGTGGTCGACGAGCGGCTTGAGCAGCCAGTCGGCTCCGGCGGTCCACAGGTGCAGCGGGTACTCGCGGTTGTAGTGGTAGGAGTGGCCGGACTCGCCGTCGGTGTGGGCCGGGGCGACGACGCCCCGGGTGCCGAAGATCGCGCGGGCGTTGTCCCGCCAGTCGGGGAACTGGCGGTGGACGAGGTTCGCGTGGGCCTCGGTGACCTCGGGGAGGGCGGCGGCAGCGGCCGAGGCGGTCTGGAGGTTGAGGTTGGCGTCGTTGGTGAACGCGCCCGACCACGCGGTGTTCCAGTCGCCGGTCCACAGTCCGGTCAGGCGGGGCGGGAAGAGGCCGCTCGCGGAGAGCAGGTGGTAGCGCCCGGCGGCGAAGAGGCGCTCCAGCAGGGCGGCGCCTCGCGGGTCCTTGAGCAGCTCCGAGCCCGGCAGGGTCCGTTCTGCGGGTTCGGCGGCGAGGTCGAGGGTGACGCGCTCGTAGGCGGGGCGGTGCAGGGTGGCGTGGCGGTCGAGGAGCTCGTCGTAGTCGGCGGGCAGGTCGCGCAGGGCACGGCCCTCGGCGACCACGTCGAGCTCACCGGTGTGCCGGTGCACCCGGGTGAGGAGCAGCACGGACCGGGCACCCTCGAGGTGCACGCCCGGGGGTACGAGGGTGGTCGTGCCGCCGGTGACGGTGATCTGGGTGAGGCCGGTGCAGGCCCGGTCGCTGTCCGGGTAGCGGGCGCGCAGGCTGAGCAGGGCGCCCTCGGGGGTGAGGACGGCTCCGTGGCCGATGCCCAGTCCGGCGGGGGCGCCGGGCAGCCGGGGGTCGAGGTCGATGTCCAGGGTGAGGCCGGGCCCGCTGACGTGCTGGACGATCACGTCGTCGGCGCGGGAGACGAAGACGCGGCTGGTCCAGCCGGCGCAGGCCGCCCGCACGACGCCGGTCGTGAAGTCGACGTCCCGGCGGTAGTCGTGGCCGCCGTCCGCGGGCCGGCCCAGCCGGACCTGGAAGGCGGGGTGGAAGGGCTGTACCCACTGGAGCGGGCGGCCGTCCGTGAAGTCCTCGGCGGCGGTCGTGTCGCCCGCCAGGAGACGGTCCTGGAGACCCGGCAGGTCGCCGGCGAGCTGCGGGGGACGCGGGTCCCGGCCGCCCGGCCGCACCAGGGTGTGGTGCGTGACGACGACCCGATCGGCGTGCGGATCGCCGAACACCAGGGCGCCGTGCCGGCCGTTGCCGCTCAGGAAGGCGTCCTCCCAGCGGGCGGCCGGGTGCTGCTCCCAGGTGCCGTGGACGGGGGCGGAGGCGGTCATGGCCGGAGCACCGCCGCCCCGTAGCGGCCCAGGGTGACCCGGTCGGCGACGTCGCTCCCGGTCAGCAGGTCGCGGTGGGTGCCGGGCACGTCGACGGTCACCGGCTCGCGGCCGTGGTTGAGCACGAACAGCAGCTCACCCCGGCGCACGGCCTCCACCTGCTCGGGCAGGCCGTCGAGCACCGGCCGGACCCCCGCGCCCTCCGCGATCGACGCCAGCAGGTCGCGCAGCGCCTCGGGCTCCGGGAGCGTGGAGACGTACCAGGCCCGGCCCTTGCGCAGGACGGCGGGCAGTCCGTCGAGTTCGCCCCCCTTGTACGGGACGGTCTCCTCGGCGGTGCCGTCTCCTTCCAGCTCCTCGGACCACAGCGTGCCCCGGAAGCCGTCACAGGCGACGGTCTCCCCCGCGTCCAGCGGCCACCACTCGTGCAGCGTGCGGATGCCGAACAGCTCGCGCAGCCGGGCGTCCATGCCGCCGGGCCGGACCCGGTCGTCCTGGTCGGCTACGCCGGTCTGGAAGCCGCAGACGAGGGTGCCGCCCTGCCGAACGTAGGCGAGGAGGTTGCCGATCGCCGCGTCGGTGAGCGCGTACAGCTGCGGCACCACGACCACCGGGTACGGCGTCAGGTCGTGCTCGGGGTGGGCGAAGTCGGTGGTGAGGTGCGCCTGCCACAGGGCCCGGTGCCAGGCGCGCAGGACGTCCGGGTACTCCACCTGGCTGGACAGGCGGCCGTCCTGGGCACCGGCCCACCAGGCGTGCCAGTCGTGCAGCACGGCGATGCCGGCGGTGAGGTGCCGGCCGGTCACCTCGGGGGCGATCCGCGCCAGGTCCGCGCCGAGCTGCTTGACCTCCTGGTACGTCCGGCCCTCCTCCCCGGCGTGGCTGACCATGCCGGAGTGGAACTTCTCCGCGCCCTGCCGGGACTGCCGCCACTGGAAGTAGCAGACGGCGTCGGCGCCCCGGGCCACGGCCTGGAGGGACCACAGCCGGTTGAGGCCGCGCGGCTTGGGGTGGTTCACGCCCCGCCAGTTGACCGGCCCGGCGGCCTGCTCCATGAGCATCCACGGTCCCCGGGCCTGGGAGCGGGTCATGTCCTGGACCAGGGCGCCGTTCTGGGCTCCGAGCGGGTCGCGCGGGTCCGGGTAGAGGTCGACGGAGACGACGTCCTCCTCCTCCGCCCAGCGCCACGCGTCCTGCCCGAACCACAGCGGCATGAAGTTGCTGGTGACCGGCAGGTGCGGGGTGTGGCGGCGGACGATGTCCCGCTCGGCGGTGTAGCACTCCAGGAGCATGTCGGAGGTGAAGCGCCGGAAGTCCAGGACCTGACCGGGGTTGCGCATGTAGTGCGGCAGGCGGGGCGGCAGGATGCCGTCCCAGGTGTCGTAGCCCTGGCTCCAGAAGGCGGTGCCCCAGGCCTCGTTGAGGGCGGCGAGCGTGCCGTACTTCTCCCGCAGCCAGCGGCGGAAGGCGGCCGCGGCCTCGTCGCCGTAGTCGAAGGTGCAGTACTCGTTGTTGATGTGCCACATGGTGAGGGCCGGGTGGCCGCCGTAGCGGGCGGCCAGGTCCTCGGTGATGGCGGCGGCGTAGCGCCGGTAGGTGGCGCTGGAGTGCGAGAAGTGCTGCCGGCCGCCCCACCACTCGGTGCGGCCCTCCTCGGTGACCGGCAGGGTGTCGGGGTGCAGCCGGCCCATCCAGGGCGGGGGCGCGGAGGTCGGGGTGGCGAGGACGACGCCGATGCCGTTGTCGTGCATCAGGCCCATCAGTGTGTCCAGCCAGCCGAACTCCCGTGCGCCCGGCTCCGGTTCCAGCGTCGACCAGGAGAAGACGCCGAGGGTGACCGAGTTGACGCCGGCGGCCTTCATCAGCCGGACGTCCTCGTGCCAGGTCTCCTCGGGCCACTGCTCCGGGTTGTAGTCGCCGCCGTAGAGGAGACGGCCCCGGGTGGCGTCACGCAGGTCGGGCCCTTTGCGCTCCGGCATCAGGCGGGCTCCCCGTACTGGACGCCCCGCCCGTTGGTGGCGACGTAGACCCGGCCGTAGACGCGCGGGTCGCCGGTGATGGCGGCGCCGATCCAGCCCCACTGGTGCTGGTCGTCGTTGACCCGCACCCAGCTCTTCGCCTCGTCGTCGGAGCGGTACACGGCGGTGATCGTCTCGGTGGAGCCGACCATGTAGACCGCCGGGTAGGAGGCGCCCCGGGCGGCCTTGCCGAAGCCGAGGGTGTACGAGGCCCGGCAGCTGCCGACCTTGGTGAAGGTGGCGCCGCCGTCGGTGGAGCGGTACAGCCCGTTCCCCTTCAGGCTCAGCCACAGGTCTCCGGACCGACCGGGCGCCGCGGCCAGCTGGAACTCGGTGTCGCCCGAGTTCAGGCCGGTGGCCCGGGCGGTGAAGGTCAGGCCGCCGTCGGTGCTGGCGTGGAGGGTGCCGGTGGTGGTGTCGAAGGCGTAGAAGCGCTTCGGATCGACCGGGTCCGCGACCGGGGCGGCGCCCTTCGGGTAGGAGGCGATCTCGGTCCAGGTGGCGCCATTGTCCGCCGAGCGGTGGGCCGGGTACTTGGTGCCGTCCCAGTGCGAGAAGGACCACAGCAGCACGCCGCCGTCGGCGTTGGCGGCGATCGGCCCCGGCGCGTCCTTGGCGATGGCGGGCTGTGCCTTGAAGGGCGCCCAGGTCTTGCCGCCGTCGTTCGAGTAGGCGCCGTTGCCGTGGTCGCCCCAGCCGGACCGGACGACGTACGCCGGCTTGGCCGCGGCCTGGGCGAGCCCCGTCGCCGAGCCGAACACCGGGTTCGACGCCATGCCGCGCGAGGGCGATGCCGTGAGCCGCTCGTGGTACATCACGCCGATGTCCCCGTTCCCGCTGATCAGGTGTGCCTCGCCGGTCGGAGGCGAGATCAGCTGGCGTACGGACGTCTCCTCCAGGCCGCGGATCTGCGGGGCCCAGTGCTTGAGGTCGCGGGTGCCGTAGAGGGTGGCTCCGGTGCCGTAGACGACGTGCCGGGAGTCGAACGGGTCGAGGCCGACGGCCTGGATCCACCAGCCGAACTTGGGCTTGTCGGCGCCGAACGTGAGGAAGGGAGTCTCGGAGACGTCGAGGACGGCCTTGTCCTTCAGGGACGTCCAGGTGCGGCCGCCGTTGGTGCTGCGGAACACCGTGTCGACCGCTGCCCAGCGGTTGTTGGTGGAGACGACGAGCGTGCCGGGGCGACGGGCGTCGACGGCCACGCCGCCGTACCCGAAGGTGTCGGCCGAGCCGTCCGTCGTCGTCCCGCCCGGCTTCACCGGAGTGACCTCGGTCCACTTGCCGTTGAGGGTGCACAGCTTGTGCACGCTGCCGTCGGACTGGCCGTTGGGACCGGGCGCGTTGGCGTACGTCACATACAGGTGGCTGGTCCACCGGTCGTACGCGGCCCGGACCGGGACCTTGGCGGCGGTGCCCTCGGGCTGCCCGGGGACGGCCTTCCAGGTGGTGCCGTCGACGGTTCGGTAGAGGTTCGCGGAGGTGCCGTCGGAGTCGCCCCAGCCGGCGTAGACGGTGCGGCCCGCGGCGACGAGGAGGGTGATGCCCTGGCCGGTGGCGCTGGGGGCGGCCGGGAAGCTCACGGCCTTCCAGGTGGCGCCCCGGTCGGTCGACTTGAGCAGCCCGTCGTGCCGGGTGCCCAGCCACAGCGTGTCGCTGTCCCGCGGGTCGACGAGCAGCCGCTCCCCGCAGCCACGCCCGTCCTCGTTGGCCCCGAGCTTCACGCTCAGGTCGGTGCGCTTCCAGGTGGCGCCCCGGTCCTCGGAGCGCAGCACGGCCCCGTTGCCCGCCCAGGACTGCGCGTACGTGCCGAGGGAGAGGTACAGCCGGTTCGGATGGGCCGGATCGACGGCCATGGCCTCCACACCGAGCAGGTTCCAGTCGTCCCAGCCGATGTGGTCGGTCAGCGGGATCCACCGGTCGGTCCGGTCGTCCCAGCGGTAGGCACCACCGATGTCGGTACGGGCGTAGGCGAGGCCGCGGACCGAGGGGTGGAAGAGGACACCGGTGACGAAGCCGGTGCCGCCCATGACCGCGGTGCGCCAGCGGTAGGCGGGGGTGGCGGCGCCGGGCGCGCTCTCGGCGGCGTACGAGCGCGCCGGGAGGAACGGGACGCTGGTGAGCGCGGCCGCGGCCGCGGTCCCGGCGAGAACGGCTCGTCTGCTGAGGTGGGACGTGCGCATGACATACCTCGTTGTTCTCGGAAAGGGGGGAGTGAAGCGTGCTGAGGGGCGGGGCTGTTCCGGCAGGCGGAGCCGCATGCCGAAGCAGCCACGACGACCCCGCGGCCGGCCGATGACAGGGGTTCCCCGCCCGTGATCCGTCAGGGCGTCAGCCCTTCACCGCGCCCGTGAGCATGCCCTTCTTGAAGTGCTTCTGGACGAAGGGGGAGAGGACGGCGACCGGCAGGAGGGCCATCACCATGACGGCCATCTGGAGGGCGAGGGCGGAGAGCTCTCCGGTGTTGACCTGGGCGGCGAGCCCGACCGGGCGTTCCTGCTTCTGGACCAGCTGGATCATCACGTTCTGCAGCGGCATCATGTCCTGGTCGGTCAGGTAGATCGACGCGTTGAACCAGGCGCTCCAGTAGCCGACCGCGTAGAAGAGCGCGATCACCGCGAGGACCGCCCGCGAGAGCGGCATCACGATCTTCCACAGGATGCGCCAGTCGCCTGCGCCGTCGATGCGGGCGCTGTCGATCAGTTCCTGGGAGATGTTCATGAAGAAGGCGCGCAGTACCAGGATGTTGAACACGCTCACCGCACTGGGCAGGATCAGCGCCAGGTAGGTGTCGGTCAGGCCGAGGGCCTGCACCAGCAGGTAGGTCGGGATCAGCCCCGCGCCGAAGAACATCGTCGCGAGCAGGGCCATCAGGATCCAGCGGTGGCCGAGCGAGCCGACGCGGGAGAGGCCGTAGGCGCACAGGACCGAGACGGTCATGCTGAACAGCGTGCCGACCAGCGTCACACCGACGCTGACCAGTGCGGCCCTCTGCACCTGGCCGCCGCTGAGGAGTTCCTGGTAGGCGATGAAGGTGATGCCCTTCGGGATCACCACCAGGCCGCCCGCCTCGTCGATGGTCTGCTTGGACTGGAGACTGGTGACGATGACGATCCACAGGGGGAAGAGGATCGAGAAGCAGGCGATGCCCAGGACGAGTCCCTTGCCCGCGAGCCCGGCCTTGGCCGGCTCCTCCTCCCAGGCCGGGCGGGGTGGGGCCGCCCAGGGGCTGGGCTTCTTCACCGGCGACGGCTCGCCGGCAGGCTTGTCGAGGACGGCGCTCATTTCTTGTACACCCCCTGCTCGCCCATGAGATGGGCGACCTTGTTCGCGGTCAGCACCAGGGCCAGGCCCACCACGCCCTTGACGAGGCCGGCGGCGGCGGCGTAGCTGAAGTCCTGGTTGCGGATGCCGTTCCACCACACATAGGTGTCGAGGACGTCGGAGGCGCCCGGCCCCACGGCTTGGCGTTGGAGCAGGAACTGCTCGAACCCGACGGTGAGGGCGTCGCCGACCCGCAGTACCAGCAGCAGGGCGATCACCGGGCGCAGGGCGGGCAGGGTGATGTGCCAGATGCGCCGCCAGCGGCCGGCACCGTCCATGGCGGCGGCCTCGTACAGGTCGTTGGAGACGGACGACAGCGCGGCGAGGAAGACGATGATGCCCCAGCCGGCGTCCTTCCAGACGGTCTCGAACGTGACCAGGTACTTGAAGAGCTCCGGGTTGGTCATCAGGTCGAAGCCCTGGTAGCCGTGCTGGCGGAGCGTCTGCGCGATGATGCCGGCGCCGCCGAAGATCTGCATGAAGACCGTGACGACCAGGACCCAGGAGAAGAAGTGCGGCAGGTACATGACCGCCTGGGCGACCGCCCGGACCCGGGGCCTGACCACACTGTTGATGAGCAGCGCGAGCAGGATCGGGATCGGGAAGTACAGCACCAGCTGGAGGAAGAAGAACATGAAGGTGTTCTGCACCGCGTGCCAGAAGGCCGAGTCCGCGAAGATCCGCTCGAACTGCTCGACGCCGATCCAGGGGCTCTCGAAGATGGCGACGAAGCCGTTTTCGCTGAGGTACGGGTCGTAGTCCTGGAAGGCGACCACGTTGCCGAGGATCGGTATGTAGTTGAAGACCAGTACCAGCAGCACGGCCGGCAACGTCATCAGGAGCAGCGTGCGGTCACGCTTGAATCTGAGCCGGAGACTCAGCTTCCCGGAGACCTTCTCGCCCCGGGGCGGGGGCCCGGCGGTGCCGGACCCCTCCGTTGTCTTCGCGCGGGTCGTCGCCTCGGTATCACTCCGAGGCACCGTGCTGTGTGACACGGCCTTCTCCTTGCTTCAGCCCCGGGTCACTTCGCCGAGCCGTTGTCGTCGAGCAGCTTCTTGTACCAGTCGCGCAGATCGTCGCCGCCCTTGCTCTTCCAGTCGGAGACCGCCTGCTGCACGTCGCTGATCTTCTTGCGGCCGCGCACGACGTCGTCCTCCAGCTGCTCGAAGTCGTCGGCGAGGTTGGCCCAGCGGTTGGGCTCGGTGACGGTCAGCCCGAAGAAGGAGGACTTCTTGGTGAAGGCGCCCATGCGCTGCTGCCACTCGACCATGCTCCGGGCGACGTCGGGGAGGTCGGGCTGGGCGATGTACGGGGCGGGGTTGCCGGTGTAGTCGAAGGCACCGTTGACCTCGTTGATGCCCTGCTGGGTCTTGGTGGGCAGGCCGCCCTTGAACTCGTAGTCGGTGCCCTCGACGCCGTAGGCGGTGAGCATGAACTCCTTGGTGCCGTACGGGGCGGCGCAGAAGTTGCAGAGGGCGAGGAAGTCCTTGATCTGCTGCTCGGAGGCCTTGTTGCTGACGAAGGTGAAGATGTTGGCCGGCTGGCTCGCCCAGAGCGTGGGGTCGCCGCCGTCGGGACCGAAGATGTCGAACGCGGCCATGTCGAAGTCCGACTTCTTGGTGCCCTGCTCGGCCGTCTTGCCCCACCAGTCGGAGATGTTGTTGTTGTAGACCAGCACCTCTCCGGCGGTGAACCGGTTGCCCGAGTTGCCTCCTGCCTTGCCGTTGACCGCGTCCGGGTGGACCACCTTGGCCGCGTAGAGCTTGCGGACCCACTCCAGGGCTTCGAGGTACTCGTCGGTCTCGATGCGGTTGATCAGCTTGTCGCCGTCCATGTTCCACCACAGCGCCTTGTCGCTGCCGGGCAGGACGCCGAAGACGTTGAACGCCGTCCACTTCATGTCGTCGCAGGCCCAGAGCTTCGACCTGGCGTCGGTGGCCTCCTTGGCCCAGGACAGGAACTCGTCCGGGCTCTTGGGGACGCTGTAGCCCTTCTTCTTGAAGAGGTCCCTGCGGTACATGGGCGCGATGTCGGTGACGTAGGAGCCGGGCATCGGGATCGCGCGCAGCTTGCCGCCGAAGATGCCGCGCTGCCAGGCCTCGGTGGGGACGGCCGCGAGGTTCGGGTACTCCTTGACCTTGTCGCCCGACAGGTACGGGCCGAGGTCGGCGAACTTGGCGTTGACCGCGCTGGGGATCCGGCCGTTCAGGTTCCAGCCGGGCACCACCACGGCGTCGGGGATGTCACTGGAGGCGAGGACCGCGCCGAGCTTCTGGTCGTAGGTGACGCCGTCCTGGTTCTGCCAGGCGACCTTGACGCCGATGGCCTCGTTCATCGCGGTGTAGTAGGGGTTGTCGCCCTTCGGCGGGGTGCCCCAGAACGGGGCCATGATCTTCAGCGTGCCGCCGCTGCCGAGCTTCTTCGGCACCGAGGTCTTCAGGTCGGCCGTCGGGATCGCCTTGGTGAAGCCGGCCGCCGAGCCGTTCTTGGCGGGGATGTCCGGCGCCACGACGCTGGACGCCACGAAGGCAGGAAGGAGCTTCTCCGCGTCCTTCCCGGACGTGGCTCCGTCCTTGCGACCCTCCTGCCCACCGCCACACGCGGCAAGCAGCGGCATCCCGCCCGCCACCGCTGCGGTGGCGACCGCCGTGGAGGCGAGGAAACTTCTCCGGCTCGGTCCGGAGGAGGCGGCGTTCGGCGTCATTGCGTCAACCCTTCATGGCGCACCAGGACACCCGGCGGAGGGCCGTCGGCTGCGGTGTCTCGAGTGGAACTGGCTGAGCCGAAGCGATAATCCGACGCGTGAGGAGGAATGCGCACCACCTGGTGGCGGACTTCACAGTCGAAGCGCTTCGATGTTGCTGCGAGGTTAGGTGAAGGCCCAAGGGTGCACAAGGGGCGATTCCAAGATTCCTCGGAGGTATGCACGATCGCGACCTGGCACATATGCCGCTTGGAACGCCGCCGAATGCCTCGACTTGCTGTGCCGGAGTCTCTTGACACCCACCCCCACGCCGATTGAGCATCGAAGCGCTTCGAAAGCGCCTCGCCGCTCCATCGCAAAGGGATTCCCACGTGAGTGCACACACGCCGCCCATGCCGCCGTTCCGCGATCCGCGCCTGCCGTTCGCGAAGCGGATCGACGACCTCCTGTCGCGGCTCACGCTCGAGGAGAAGACCGCGTTCCTGCACCAGTTCGCGCCCGCCGTGGAGCGGCTCGGCGTCGCCGCGTTCCGCACCGGCCAGGAGGCCCTGCACGGCGTGGCGTGGATGGGCGCGGCGACGGTGTTCCCGCAGTCGGTCGGCCTCGGTGCCACCTGGAACCCGGAGCTGGTGCGGCGCGTCGGCGACGCGGTGTCCAAGGAGGTCCGGGCGATGCGCGCCAAGGACGACCGGGTCGGCCTCAACGTCTGGGCCCCGACGGTCAACCTGCTGCGCCACCCCCTGTGGGGCCGCAACGAGGAGGGCTACTCGGAGGACCCGAAGCTCACCTCGGCGATCGCCACCGCCTACACGCACGGCCTGCGCGGCGACCACCCCACCTACTGGCGCACCGCGCCCGTGCTGAAGCACTGGCTGGCCCACAACAACGAGACGGACCGCTCCACGGCGTCGAGCTCGGTGCGTCCGCGCGTGCTGCACGAGTACGACCTGCGGGCCTTCCGCGACACCGTCGGCGCGGGCGCGGTGGCCGGGGTGATGCCGGCGTACAACCTGGTCAACGGCCGCCCCAACCACGTCTCCCCGTACCTGGCCGAGCACCTGCGGACCTGGACCGAGGAGGACCTGCTGGTCTGTTCGGACGCGGGCGCGCCGAGCAATCTGGTCGACTCCGAGCACTACTTCGACACCCACGAGGAGGCCACCGCCGCCTCCCTCGTCGCGGGTGTCGACAGCTTCACCGACCACGGCACGGACTCCTCGCAGATGATCGGACGGCTGCGCGGCGCTCTGGAGCGCGGTCTGCTGACCGAGGCCGACCTCGACACGGCCGTCCGCCGCCAGCTCTCGGTCCGTTTCCGGCTCGGCGAGTTCGACCCGCAGTACGACCCGCACGACGCGACGGGCGAGTTCGACACCCCGGCGCACCGCGCCCTCGCCCAGGAGGCCGCCGAGCAGGCGATCGTGCTGCTCAAGAACGACGGGATGCTGCCGCTCGCCCCGGACATCCGCATCGCGGTGGTCGGGGTGCTCGCCGACGAGTGCAAACTCGACTGGTACAGCGGCACGCTCCTCCACCGCTCGACCCCGCTGGAGGGCCTGTACGAGCGGTTCGGCGCGGACCGGGTGGAGTTCGCGGAGGGGGTGGACCGGGTCCGGCTGAAGACCTCCGCGGGTGCGTTCCTGCACGTGCCGGTGGCCGAGGGGGCCGCCGACAAGGTGCGCGGCGCCGAGGGCGCGCTCGACCCGGCGCTGCTCGCGGGACGCACCGACCTGCCCGCGCTCACGACGGACGCGACCGGCACCGAGCTGGCGCTGGTCGACTGGGGGGAGGGCGTGCTGACCCTGCGCGCGCCCGACGGCCGCTACCTCTCGGTCGCCGACGACGGCCGCGTCCGCGCCTCCGCCGACCAGCCGGGCGGCTGGGTCGTCCAGGAGACGTTCCGCCTGGAACCGCATGGGAACGGGCACCTCCTGAAGCACCTGGGGACGGGTCGCCACGTGTGTGTCTCCACCGACGGCGTGAAGGTTGCCGACGAAGATCCCGAGGTCTTCGAGCTGGTCGTCGCCGAGCGCGGTGAGGAGGCGGTGGCGCGTGCCGCCGCGGCGGCCGACGTGGTCGTGGTCGTCGCGGGCAACGACCCGCACATCAACGGCCGCGAGACCGAGGACCGTACGACCCTGCGCCTGCCCGGACAGCAGGAGCGGCTGCTGCGGGCGGCCCGCGCGGCCAACCCGGCCACCGTGCTGGCACTGGTCTCCGCCTACCCGTACGCCGTCGACCCGGCCGGTCTGCCCGCGGTGCTGTGGACGGCGCACGGCGGCCAGGCGGCCGGCACCGCCCTGGCCCGCGTGCTGGCCGGCGACGTCTCCCCCGCCGGCCGCCTCCCGCAGACCTGGTACGCCGACGACGCCGACCTGCCCGGCCTCCTCGACTACGACGTGATCGGCGCCCGCCAGACCTACCTGTACTTCGAGGGGACGCCCCTGTTCCCCTTCGGGCACGGTCTGTCGTACGCCTCGTTCGCGTACGGCGACCTGTCGGCCCGGGTCGAGGGCGGGGCGGTGCGGGTCTCCTTCTCCGTCACCAACACCGGCGACGTCACAGCCGACGAGGTGGCCCAGCTCTACACCCGGGCCGTCGGCGCGTCCGTGCCGCGTCCGCGCCGCGAGCTGCTGGACCACCGCCGTATCACCCTCGCCCCGGGGGCAACGGCCGAGCTGGACTTCGACGTCCCGGTGACCGTCTTCGGGTTCTGGGACGTCGCCCAGGACCGGTGGCGTGTGGAGCCGGGCGCGTACGAGCTGCTGGCCGGGGCGTCCAGCGAGGACGTCCGGCTGCGGACGGTGGTCACGCTCGACGGCGAGCCGACCCTGCCGCGCGCCGTCGTCGCGAACGGCCTGGCCGCGGCCGGGTTCGACGAGCAGAGCGGCATCGAGATCGTCGACCTGACGAAGGTCTCGGGCGACGCGGTGACACCGGCGGGCACGGAGGCCGGCGAACTGGTCTACCGCGCCTGCGACTTCGGGCGGGGCATCTCCGAGGTGACGGTGGAGGTGGCCGGCCAGGGCACGGTCGAGCTGTCCCTCGACGGCGGCCCGGCACTCGCGGTGCTGTCGCCCGCCACGCCGGCCTCGGGCCCGTACGACTACGTCTCGCTCGGCGCGCCGGTCGTCGCCGCGGGCGTCCACGACGTGCACCTCAGGCTGCGCGGCCCGCTGCGGCTCGCGCACGTCGGCTTCTCCGGTTGAGGGTCCGGAGCAGGCCGGCGCAGAGAAGGGGCCCGGCACCGGAAGGCATCGGTGCCGGGCCCCTTCGCGGAGCTTACATGAAAATGGTTTCCATGAGCTAGAGGTCGATGCCGGTGAGGACCAGCACACGCTCGTACGTGTAGTCCTCCATGGCGAACCGCACGCCCTCGCGGCCCACGCCGGACTGCTTGACGCCGCCGTACGGCATCTGGTCGGCGCGGTAGGACGGCACGTCTCCGATGACGACGCCGCCGACCTCGAGGGCCCGGTGGGCCCGGAAGGCGGTCTGCAGGTCGTGGGTGAACACGCCCGCCTGGAGGCCGTACTTGGAGTCGTTGACGGCGGCGAAGGCCGCGGCCTCGCCGTCCGCCTTCTGCACGGTGAGGACCGGCCCGAAGACCTCCTCGCAGGAGATCGTGACATCGTCCGGGACCTCGGCCAGGACGGTCGGCGCATAGGAGGCGCCGTCCCGCTTGCCGCCGGTGAGCAGCTGGGCACCTGCGTCGACCGCCTCCTGGACCCATGCCTCGACCCGCCGGGCGGCGTCCTCGCTGACCAGCGGGCCGACGTCGGTCGCGTCGTCGCCCGGGTCGCCGGTGACCTGGGCCTCGACGGCGGCGACGACGCGCGGCAGCAGCCGGTCGTACACCGAGGCGTCGGCGATGACCCGCTGCACGGAGATGCAGGACTGGCCGCCCTGGTAGTTGGAGAAGGTGGCGATGCGGTTCGCCGCCCGGTCCAGGTCCTCGTCGCTCGCCCAGTCGGCGAGGACGACGGCCGCGCCGTTGCCGCCCAGCTCCAGGGTGCAGTGCTTGCGCGGCGCCGAGTCCATGATCGCGTAGCCGACCTTCTCGGAGCCGGTGAAGGAGATGACGGGCAGGCGCTCGTCCTCCACGAGGGCCGGCATCTTGTCGTTGGCGACCGGCAGGATGCTCCAGGAGCCCGCCGGCAGTTCGGTCTCGGCCAGCAGGTCGCCGATGATCAGGCCGGACAGCGGGGTCGCCGGGGCCGGCTTCAGGATGATCGGGGCGCCGGCGGCGATCGCCGGGGCGATCTTGTGGGCGCACAGGTTCAACGGGAAGTTGAAGGGCGCGATGCCGAGCACCACGCCCTTCGGGAAGCGGCGGGTGAGGGCGAGCCGGCCCTGGCCGCCGAGATCGGTGTCGAGCCGCTGGGCCTCGCCGCCGTTGAACCGCCGGGCCTCCTCGGCCGCGAACCGGAACACGGACACGGCCCGCCCGACCTCGCCGCGCGCCCACTTCAGGGGCTTGCCGTTCTCGGCGGAGATCAGCCGCGCGATCTCCTCGGTGCGCTCGACCAGGCGCCTGCTGACGTGGTCGAGGGCGGCGGCCCGCACGTGGGCGGGGGTGGCGGCGAACTCGTCCAGAACGGCGTGCGCGGCGGCCACGGCCTCCTCGACCTGCACGTCCGTCGGCACGCTCACCGTGCCGACGAGCCGTCCGTCCCACGGGGAGGTGACGTCGAAGGTGTCCTCGCCGGTGGCCTGGCGGCCGGCGAGCCAGAAGGCGTGGGTGGCCGCCGCATTGTTCTTTGGCATAGGGGTTTCCGGCCCTTCGGCGTCGGGAGTGATCCTGTACTACGGGACCAACGGTAGGCGCGAGGTGGCCGAAGGGCGTTTGTCCGGGCCGTAGCAGTGAGGGACGCGGACACTACGGTTTGGCTACTCGGTGGTGGCCGCCTTCAGGGACAGCCACAGCTCCATCCGGACGTCCGGGTCGTCCAGGGACCGGCCGAGGATCTCCTCGACCCGGCGCATGCGGTAGCGCAGGGTGTGCCGGTGGACGCCGAGCTCGGCCGCCGCCGCGTCCCACTGGCCGTGCTTGGACAGCCAGGCGCGCAGGGACGCGACGAGGTCGCCGCGGCCCGTGGCGTCGTGCTCGTACAGCGGCCGCAACATGCCGTCGGCGAAGGCCCGCACCGCGTCGTCCGCCAGCAGCGGCAGCACCGATCCGGCCGCCATCTGCTCGTGCTCCACGAGGACGCGCCCGCGCCTGCGCGCCACCGACAGCGCCTGCTCGGCCTGCTTGTACGCGGCGGAGGCGGCGATGGGCCCGGCCGGTGCCGACAGACCCACGACCAGTTCGTCCTCCTCGCCGCCCGGCACCTTCTCGCGTATCCCGGCCCGGGCCGCCTCCAGAGCGGCCGCGTACTTCCCGCAGGCCTCCGCGGCGGCGCCGCCGTCCGCGGCCAGCACCACCAGCCGCTCCCCCTCCGGCACCACCAGCACGGCCTCGCCGGACCGGGCCGCCGCGGACTCCACGACGTCGGCGAGCGCCGCGAGGGGGTCGCCGCCGGTGTCGGCCGCGGTGAGCGCAGCGGCCGAGGGCCGCTCGGCGGGCGGAGCGCCCTTGCACGCCTCGGCACGAGCCAGCGCGGCCGACGCCGACACCGGCACCCGCTCCGCGACCATCATCCGGAACGGCGCGTCCAGCAGCTCGCCGTACAGGCCCCCGGCGACCGCGCGGGCGTGGTCCGGCTCCCCGGCCAGCAGCATGCGCAGCACCGCCGCACCGACCCGCTGCTCGGCCGCCTGGAGGGATCGGGAGCGTTCCGTGGTCAGGGTCAGCAGCGCGACGGCCGAGTGGACGGCGTAGCGCTCGGCGGTGCCCGGGGCGGCGGCCGTGCCCACGGCGAGGGCCGCCCGGGGGAGCCGGCCGGTGCCGATGGTGTGGAGCTCGACCCGGTCCTCGTTCTCCGGCCCGCCGACCACGGAGGAGGCGGGCGCGGGGCGGTCCCGCAGCTTCTGCACGTCACCGGTGAGCCGCGCGGCGCGCCGCCCCGCCCACTCCGGTGCCGTGGCGACGACCGCTCCCGAGGCGTCGTACAGCGCCGCCCATCCGTCGACCTGCGAGGCCAGCGCCGCCAGCAGTCCCTCCGGACCGCCGGTCTGGGCCTGCCGGGTCAGCTCGCGCTGGGCGGCGAACCCGGCGGTGACGGCCCGGTACTGGTCGGCGGCGATCGCGGCGGACACGGCCTTGCTGATGGCGAGGAACGGGGTGCGGCGCGGCACCTCCAGGAGCGGCAGACCCTCCTGCTCGGCCGCGTCGACGAGTGCCTCGGGGGTCTCCTCGTAGTTGACGCCGACGGCGAAGCCGAGCCCGACCACTCCGGCTCCGGCCAGCCGCCGGACGTAGCGGCGCATGGCCTCCGGGTCCTCGGCGTCGAGCTTGAGCGCGGTGATCAGCAGCAGTTCCCCGCCCTCCATGTAGGGGACGGGGTCGGCGAGCTCGCTGACGTGCGCCCAGCGGACCGGCACGTCGAGGCGGCCCTCGCCCGCCCGCACGGTCAGTTTCAGCGCGGAGTGGTGGACGAGCGAGGCGAGCGTCGGGGGCATGAGGCCTTCTGCGTCAGGGCTGTGGGAACTCTGTGGTCATTTGGCCGCCGCGTATGAACGACCTGTGACGATTCTGCCTCACTGTACGGTCCCGCGTACCCGCACGGGTGGGAAGGGGTCAGCCCCGCAGATCCACCAGCAGCGGTGGCGCGTGCTCGCCTCTGACGTCGGTCAGCGACAGCACCGCGTGCCCCGCCGGCACGCCGTGCGCCAGCTCGGAGGCGGACCAGCGCTCCCGCTCGACCTGGCGCACGGTCACCGCCCGCGCGGTCGGGGCCTTGCCGGTGATCACCCGGCGCAGCATGTGCACGGCCTTGCCCGCCGGGGTCTCGGCGATGATCTGCCGGTCGGTGACGTCGCGGGCCTCGGTCCACTCCTTGCCCCACACCTCGGCGAAGTCCTGCCCGTCCCACGGCGTGAGCCCCGACAGCGCCATCCGGCATCCCGTGGCCCCGAGCAGCGGCCCGCGCAGCGGCCGGGCCACGTCGTCCAGGGTCCGCAGGGTGAGCACGACCCCGGCGTTGCCGGACCGCAGCCGCTGGATGCCGCGCACGGCCTCGGGCGTCACCACCCCGGTCGCGTCGTCCAGCAGCAGGCAGGCGAACAGCGACCGGTCCTCGCGTACGGCGACACTCGCCGTGAACTGCGCGAGGACCAGCCGCGCCAGCATCCGGGAGGCGTCGGCGTGCCCGCGCTGGGGCAGGTCGATGCGCACCCGCACCGGGTGGTCGAGGGACTTGAGCGTGAAGGGCCGGGACTGCCCGGAGGTGTCGAAGAACCCGGCGAAGGCGGGCCGGTCGAGCAGCGCGACGCGATCGCCCAGCACCCCGCCGACGTCCCCGGGCTGCCCCATCTGCCGCTCCCGGGCGTCGAGCTCCCGCAGCAGCGACTCCTGCCCGGCCTCCTGGAGCCCCTGCCGCAACGCGGCGAACGGCCCCGGCGCGCCGTCCAGCAGCTGCCGCAGCTCCGGGACGGAGGGGAAACGCCCGTGGACGGCCCGGAACGGCCCGAGCAGCTGGGCGAGGACGGTGGTGGACCGGCGGCTGTCGCTGCCGGGGTGCGGGTCGGCGAGATCCCCGACGAGTGCCTCGGCGAGCACGGCCGCGGCCTCGTCCGGGTCGGTGGTGCCTCCGTACAGATCGAGGTCGTACTCGGACTCCTGGTTCCCGATCCGTACGACCACGTCGTAGGCGTCGGCCGGCCCGAGCCCCGCACCGGCCGCCCCGACGACGACCACGGCGGCGCGCCCGGCGAGGGCGTGCAGGCAGAGCGACTCGGCGAGGGGACGGACGACGGTCCCGGTCTTGCCGGAGCCGGCGGGGCCGACGGCGACGAGCGAGGTGCCGAGCAGGTCGGGGCTGAGGGCCAGCCCCGTGCCGCGGTAGGCGTACGGGTTGCGGGCGTCGTCCACGGTGGTCCCGAGCCGCACCTGTCCGGTGACGAGGTCGTGCCGGGCGAGCCGGGCGGGGAGGTCGCGCTCCCCGGAGGGGTGGAGGCACGCGGCGGCGCCGTCCTTGAGCACCGCACCGCTGAAGGTGGCGAGGCTGTGCCGTCCGGTGCGCACGCCCTGCCAGGCACGGACGATCCGGGCGTGGTCGACGTCCCGCATCAGCCCGGAGCGGGCCTCGGTGGCGAGCCGCTCGGCGGCGTCGGCGGCCCCGGCGGCGCGCAGCTCGTTCCACTGGGCCGGGTCGTCCTCGGGGGTCGTGCGGACCTCCTGGGCCTCCGGCCGGCGGAAGCGGGGGGTGACGAAGCGGCGCCACACCTCGCCCCAGCGGCCGAACCGGGCCGCCCCGACCATGATCGCCAGGGCGACGAGCAGCTCGTACCCCTGGTAGACGATGAACGTCCCGGTCTCCCCGAGAGCGCTGTCGCCGCCGCGCCAGGCGTCGGGGACGATCAGGTCGAACGGGAGCCACCACCAGTTGCCGAGGTACCCGTTCTGCAGCAGCGACCAGATCAGCCATCCCACGAGGAAGGCGATCAGCGCCCCGCTCAGCAGCTGCCGGGTGGGGATCTCCTCGGGTTCCTCCGCGGGCCGTGGCCGGTGCCCGAAGCGCCACACGCCCGGTGCGGCGTCGGGCCGTGGCGCGCGCAGCCAGGTGAGGAACGCCGACCCGTCCGGCAGCGGCGGCATTCCCGGTGCCCGGGGCGGCCGGGGAGGCATCGCGGGCACCTCCGGAGGTCCCGCCGGGCGCGGCACGGGACTCGCATGCGTACCCCGCGCGTCCTGCGTCCCGTCGCTGTCCATCGCCCTTGCCCCCTGACCAGCCGCTCCGTCCACCATCAGCGAGCCAATCTAACGCCCTCTCCTGGGGAGTTCACCGCTTACACGGCCGGGTCGTGGGCACCGGCTCACGAGACTGCCATGTCCACCCCGGACAAGGCGCTCCGCCGACAACGCCCACATGGAGCATGCCCACCCCCCTTCCCCCGCCCTAGCCTGCGAGAAAGAAGCAAAGAGCGTCCGTCAAGACCATCCGCACCACCCCAGGAGCCCCGCATGACCGCACTTCCGCAGGAGCGCCGCGTCGTCACCGCCATTCCCGGTCCGAAGTCGCAGGAGCTGCAGGCACGCCGTACCGCCGCGGTCGCGCAGGGCGTGGGGTCCGTGCTGCCCGTGTTCACGGCGCGGGCCGGCGGCGGGATCATCGAGGACGTCGACGGCAACCGGCTGATCGACTTCGGGTCGGGCATCGCCGTGACCTCCGTGGGCGCCTCCGCCGAGGCCGTCGTACGGCGGGCGACGGCGCAGCTCGCCGACTTCACCCACACCTGTTTCATGGTCACGCCCTACGAGGGGTACGTCGAGGTCGCCGAGGCGCTCGCCGAGCTGACCCCCGGTGACCACGCCAAGAAGAGCGCCCTGTTCAACTCCGGCGCCGAGGCCGTCGAGAACGCCGTGAAGATCGCGCGGGCGTACACCAAGCGGCAGGCCGTCGTCGTGTTCGACCACGGGTACCACGGGCGCACCAACCTGACGATGGCGCTGACCTCGAAGAACATGCCGTACAAGCACGGCTTCGGCCCGTTCGCGCCCGAGGTGTACCGGGTGCCGGTGGCATACGGCTACCGCTGGCCGACCGGGGCCGAGAACGCCGGCCCCGAGGCCGCCGCGCAGGCCATCGACCAGATCAGCAAGCAGGTCGGCGCGGAGAACGTCGCCGCGGTCATCATCGAGCCGCTGCTCGGCGAGGGCGGTTTCATCGAGCCGGCCAAGGGCTTCCTGCCGGCGATCCGCGAGTTCGCCTCCGACCACGGCATCGTCTTCGTCGCCGACGAGATCCAGTCCGGCTTCTGCCGTACGGGCCAGTGGTTCGCGTGTGAGGACGAGGGCATCGTCCCGGACCTCATCACGACGGCGAAGGGCATCGCCGGCGGTCTGCCGCTCGCGGCCGTCACCGGGCGCGCCGAGATCATGGACGCCGCGCACGCCGGCGGCCTGGGCGGCACCTACGGCGGCAACCCGGTCGCCTGCGCGGGTGCGCTCGGCTCGATCGAGACGATGAAGGAGCTCGACCTCAACGCCAGGGCGCAGCACATCGAGTCGGTCATGAAGGCCCGCCTCACCGCCATGGCCGAGAAGTACGACGCCATCGGGGATGTCCGCGGCCGCGGCGCCATGATCGCCATCGAGCTGGTCAAGGACCGCGCCACCAAGGAGCCGAACCCGGAGGCGACCGCCGCACTGGCCAAGGCGTGCCACGCCGAGGGCCTGCTGGTCCTGACCTGTGGCACGTACGGCAACGTGCTCCGCTTCCTGCCGCCGCTGGTCATCGGCGAGGACCTGCTGAACGAGGGCCTCGACATCATCGAGCAGGCGTTCTCCCGCATCTGAACCGCCCGCCGCGCGCATCTGAGCCACCGTCCGGGCAGCTGGGCCGCCCCGGTTCCGCTACCGGGAGGGCGAGCCGCAGAGCGTGTGAAGAAGGTGTGCGAGGTGGATGACAGGGGGCTCTGCGGCCTGTCCAGCGCCCTGCCCCTGTCGTAGGTTCTACCCAGATGAGAGATACACCCCGCCCACAGGGGACTGTGGGTGACATCAGGCCGGGGCCTCCCCAGCTTCGACCTGGTCGTGCCCTCGCGCACACAACCAGAGCCTGAGGCTCTGGATCTCCTCACCGATCGGACAGTCGCCCGCCCCAAACCCCCCGGGGCGCGCGGCGTTCCGGTCCGGACGGCCGCCTCCGGAACACCCCCCCCTGTTCCGGGGGCGGCCGACCTCCCTCCCCCGGCGTCCGTGCCAGGCTGTGCCCCATGCCGATCCCCGCGAACCAGGAGCGCGCCGCGTCCGCCGCGCGGGCCAGGAGAACACACCCGGGCACCCTGACCCTCCTGTTCGGCCTTCCCGCCCTGCTGTTCGCCCTGATCACCTGGCAGGTCGTCGCCGACGGCCCGCTCGTCCGGCTCGACGAACGTCTCAGCCGCGTCCTCGTGAACCCGGACCGCTGCTCCGAACTCCTCGCCGACCTGGGCAACATCCAGGTCGCCGTCCCGGTCCTCGCCGTCGCGCTCGGGTACGCCGCCGTGCGCCACCGTCGGACCGGCGCGGACCGCTGGTGGCCGCCCGTCGCCGCGGCGGTCGTGCTCATGGCCCTGGTCCCGGCGCTGGTCGTGCCGCTGAAGGAACTCACCGCCCGCCCGGGCACCCCGGCCGTCCCGCCCGGCACCGGCTACTACCCCTCGGGCCACACCGCCACCGCCGCCATCGCCTACGGCTCCGCGACCCTGCTCCTGCTCCCCTTGCTCCGCGCGGCCCTGGCCCGCCGCGCCCTGGTCACCCTCTGCTTCGCGCTGGTCCTCGGCGCGAGCTACGGCCTGGTCCGCCGCGGCTACCACTGGCCACTGGACGTGGTGGGCAGCTGGTGTCTGGGCGCGGTGCTGCTGTCGTCGCTGTGGCTGTACGTCCGGACGGCGAGGACGCCCGGCCGGTCTCAAGCGCCGGGTCCCTGACCGTCGTTCTCCGTCGCAAGCCCCGCCGCCGCCTCGTGCATCGCCAGTTCCAGCAGGGCCGGGTCCGTCAGCAGGCCCGACCCGTCCGGTGGCACCAGCCAGCGGACGCCGCCCGGTGAGGAACGGCCCGGGTACGGAACGACGATCCACGTGCCGGCGCCCGCCGTACGGATGCCCGTGCCGAGCCAGCGTGCCGCGGTGCCCGGCGGCACGAAGAAGCCCATGCGCGCGTCACCGAAGTCGACGAGCACGGGCCCCGGCCGGTCCAGAACACGGCTCAGCACGTCGAGCGTGGCGTAGCCGAGCTCGCCGGGCAGGATGAGCACGTCCCAGGCGCTGCCGGCCGGCAGCAGCGCCACCCCGAGCGGGTTGCGCTCCCACTCCCAGCGGCAGGCCTCGGGATCGGGTGCGACGGACGCGAGCCACTCCACCGCCGTCTTCGCCCCTGTCATCAGGAAGACCCCCATCTCTCTCGTGAATCTCGCGGACGCGCAGCGCGTCACGGGGGAGAGGGAGGTCTCCTGGTGGTCATTACGCGGATTCCGGCACCTCGTTGGAGTGAACCGGATCACACCCGTACGTCAGCTGTCGAAGCCGAGGCCCAGCTTGTCCATCGTCCGCAGCCACAGGTTGCGGCGTCCGCCCCGCGCGTCCGCCCGCGCCAGTGACCACTTGGTGAGGGCGATGCCCGTCCAGGCGAACGGCTCGGGCGGGAACGGCAGCGGCTTCCTGCGGACCATCTCCAGCCCGGTGCGGTCGGTGCGCTCCCCCGCCAGCAGGTCCAGCATCACCTCGGCGCCGAACCGGGTGGCACCGACCCCGAGGCCGGTGTACCCGGCCGCGTAGGCCACCTTGCCCTGGTGAGCGCTGCCGAAGAACGCCGAGAAGCGGGAGCAGGTGTCGATCGCGCCGCCCCAGGCGTGGCTGAAGCGGACGCCCTCCAGCTGCGGGAAGCAGGTGAAGAAGTGCCCGGCGAGCTTGGCGTAGGTCTCGGGGCGGTCGTCGTACTCGGCGCGGACCCGGCCGCCGTAGGGGTAGATCGCGTCGTAGCCGCCCCAGAGGATCCGGTGGTCGGCGGACAGGCGGAAGTAGTGGAACTGGTTGGCGCTGTCGCCGAGGCCCTGGCGGTTCTTCCAGCCGATGGACGCCAGCTGGTCGGTGGTGAGCGGCTCGGTCATGAGCGCGTAGTCGTAGACCGGGACGGTGTACGAGCGGACGCGTCTGACCAGGTTCGGGAAGATGTTGGTGCCGAGGGCGACCCGGCGGGCCCGGATCCGGCCGTAGGGGGTGCGTACGGCCATGCCCGCGCCGTACGGCTTCAGGGTCAGGGCGGGGGTGTGCTCGTAGACGCGCACGCCCAGGTCCGCACACGCCCGCTTCAGGCCCCAGGCGAGTTTCGCGGGGTTCAGCATGGCGACGCCCCTGCGGTCCCACAGGCCGGCCTGGAAGGTGGGTGAGTTCACCTGCTCCCGTACGGCTTCGGCGTCCAGGTACTCGATGCCGTCCGCGAGGCCCTGGCGGGAGGTCTCCTCGTGCCACTCGCGGAGTTCGCGCGCCTGGTAGGGCTCGGTGGCGACGTCGATCTCGCCGGTGCGTTCGAAGTCGCAGTCGATGGCGTGCCGGCCGACCGCGGCCTCGATCTCGTCGAGGTTGCGGGCGCCCAGCTCCTGGAGCTTGTGGATCTCGTCGGGCCAGCGGGTGAGGCCGTTGGGCAGGCCGTGGGTGAGGGAGGCGGCGCAGAATCCGCCGTTGCGGCCGGAGGCGGCCCAGCCCACCTCGCGGCCCTCCACCAGCACCACGTCCCGCTGCGGGTCGCGCTCCTTGGCGATCAGCGCCGTCCACAGTCCGCTGTAACCGCCGCCGACGACCAGCAGGTCGCAGGTCTCGGAGGTGGTGAGGGCGGGTTCGGGACGGGGCCGGCCGGGGTCGTCCAGCCAGTACGGGACCGGCTGGGCGTCGGAAAGTGAACGGATCCACCGATTCATGGCGCTCGGGGCCATGATGTCAACTCCCTACGTTATGCCTTCTGCCTGTTGCGGCGGTTTCCGGCAAGCATGGAAACCAGGACGAACAGCACGGCGACGACGAACATGGCCGTGCCGATGACATTGATCTGGACGGGCGTTCCACGCTGCGCCGAGCCCCACACGAACATGGGGAAGGTGACGGTCGAACCGGCGTTGAAATTGGTGATGATGAAGTCGTCGAAGGAGAGGGCGAAAGCGAGCAGTGCGCCCGCCGCGATGCCGGGTGCCGCGATCGGCAGCGTGACCCGGACGAAGGTCTGGAACGGCCCCGCGTACAGGTCCCGTGCCGCCTCCTCCAGTTTGGGATCCATCGACATCACACGCGCCTTGACGGCCGTGACCACGAAACTCAGGCAGAACATGATGTGGGCGATGAGAATCGTCCAGAAGCCCAGCTGTGCGCCCATGTTGAGGAACAGGGTGAGCAGCGAGGCGGCCATGACGACCTCGGGCATCGCCATCGGCAGGAAGATCAGCGAGTTCACGGCGCCGCGGGCGCGGAACCGGTAGCGGACCAGGGCGAAGGCGATCAGGGTGCCGAGGAGGGTGGCGCCGAGCGTCGCCCAGAAGGCGATCTGGAGGCTGAGGGACAGCGAGCCGCACAGTCCGGAGACGCCGCACGGGTCCTTCCAGGCGTCCAGGGAGAACTGCTGCCATGTGTAGTTGAAGCGCCCCTTCGGTTTGTTGAAGGAGAACACCGTGACGATGACGTTCGGCAGGAGCAGATAGCCGAGGGTCAGCAGTCCCGCGATGACGACGAGATTTCTCTTGAGCCAGTTGACGAAGGGCATTTAGACCAGATCCTCCGTCCCGGACCTGCGGATGTAGAGGGTGACCATGAGCAGGATGGCCGCCATGAGGATGAAGGAGAGCGCCGCGGCCGTCGGATAGTCGAGGACTCTCAGGAACTGCGTCTGGATGACGTTTCCGACCATGCGGGTGTCGGTGGAGCCGAGCAGATCGGCGTTCACGTAGTCACCGGCCGCCGGAATGAAGGTCAGCAGCGTGCCGGAGACGACCCCCGGCATCGACAGCGGGAAGGTGACCTTGCGGAAGGTCGTCGAGGGGCGTGCGTACAGATCGCCCGCGGCCTCGTGGAGCCGTCCGTCGATGCGCTCCAGCGAGGTGTAGAGCGGAAGGATCATGAACGGCAGGAAGTTGTACGTCAGACCGCAGACCACCGCGAGCGGAGTGGCCAGGACGCGGTCGCCGGCGGTCCAGCCGAGCCAGCTGGTGACGTCCAGGACGTGCAGCGTGTTGAGCGCGCCGACGACGGGGCCGCCGTCCGCGAGGATCGTCTTCCAGGCGAGGGTGCGGATCAGGAAGCTGGTGAAGAACGGCGCGATCACCAGGATCATGATCAGGTTCCGGTAGCGGCCCGCGCGGAAGGCGATCAGATACGCGAGCGGGTAGCCGAGCAGCAGGCACAGGATCGTGGCGGTGCCCGCGTAGAGCACCGAGCGGACGAACTGCGGCCAGTAGTCGGACAGCGCGTCCCAGTAGGTGGCGAAGTGCCAGGTGACCTGGTAGCCCTCCTCCAGGGAGCCCGTCTGCACGGACGTGGAGGCCTGGTAGATCATCGGCAGCGCGAAGAACACCAGCAGCCAGAGGATGCCGGGCAGCAGCAGCCAGTACGGGGTCAGGTGGCCCCGGCGTTTCGGTGGCTTCGGTTCGGGCGCTTTAGGCGCGAGGGGCGGTGGCGCCTCGGTGAGTGTCGACATCAGGCCGCCTCTTCCACTCCGGCCTCGGCGTCCTGCGCGGCGTCCAGGCCGAAGGTGTGGGCCGGGTTCCAGTGCAGGACGACCTCGGCGCCGGGGACCAGGCGGGGGTCGCGGTCGATGTTCTGGGCGTAGACCTCGAAGTCCGGGCAGACCGGGCTGTCGACGACGTACTGCGTGGAGACGCCGATGAAGCTGGAGTCGGCGATCCGGCCCGTGATGCGGTTGCGGCCCTCGGGTATCTCGCCGGCGTCGTCCGCGTGGGTGAGGGAGATCTTCTCCGGGCGGACGCCGGCCAGCACCCTGCCGCCGGTCGAGGTGGGCGCGGAACATCGCACTTCGGGCAGGACGAGCTTCCCGCCGCCCGCCTTCAGCACGACCTCTCCGCCGCTCTTGGAGTCGACCTCGGCC
This sequence comes from Streptomyces sp. NPDC057424, assembly GCF_042803315.1. Lineage (NCBI taxonomy): Bacteria > Bacillati > Actinomycetota > Actinomycetes > Kitasatosporales > Streptomycetaceae > Streptomyces > Streptomyces sp. NPDC057424. The sequence continues at coordinate 42,653 of NZ_JBHVCP010000040.1, read as the reverse complement.
TCGATGAAGTTCGAGGTGCCGAGGAAGTTGGCGACGAAGGTGGTGCGCGGGTTCTCGTAGAGGTCGGTGGGCGCGCCCAGCTGCTCGACACGGCCCGCGTTCATCACGGCGACCGTGTCGGCCATCGTCATGGCCTCCTCCTGGTCGTGCGTGACGTGTACGAAGGTGATGCCGACCTCGGTCTGGATGCGCTTGAGCTCCAGCTGCATCTGGCGGCGCAGCTTCAGGTCGAGGGCGCCGAGCGGCTCGTCGAGCAGCAGCACCTTGGGGTGGTTGATCAGCGCGCGGGCCACGGCGACGCGCTGCTGCTGGCCGCCGGAGAGCTGGTGCGGCTTCTTGCGGGCCTGCTCGCCGAGTTGCACGAGCTCCAGCATCTCCTCGACCTGCTTCTTCACCGACTTCAGGCCGCGACGGCGCAGGCCGAAGGCGACGTTCTCGAAGATGTCGAGGTGCGGGAAGAGGGCGTACGACTGGAAGACGGTGTTCACCGGCCGCTTGTACGGCGGCAGGGCCGTCACGTCCTGGTCGCCCAGGAAGACGGTGCCGGAGGAAGGTTCCTCCAGGCCGGCGATCATGCGCAGGGTGGTGGTCTTGCCGCAGCCCGAGGCGCCGAGCAGGGCGAAGAAGGAGCCCTGCGGCACGGTCAGATCGAGCGGATGGACGGCGGTGAAGGCGCCGTAGGTCTTGGCTATGCCCGTCAGGCGGACGTCGCCGGTGGAGTCCGTCTTGTTCGTCATGGTGGTCACGCCCCCGTCAGCTTCGCGAACTTCGCTTCGAACTCGGTCTCTTCCTTCGAGCTCAGCGAGCGGAAGGCGTGTGACTTGGCGGCCATGGCCTTGTCGGGGATGATCAGCGGGTTGTTCGCCGCGTCCTCGTCGATCTTCTCCAGTTCGGCCTTCACGCCGTCGACGGGGCACACGTAGTTGATGTACGCGGCGAGTTCGGCGGCCGCCTTCGGCTCGTAGTAGAAGTCGATGAGCCGCTCGGCGTTGGTCTTGTGCCGGGCCTTGTTGGGGATCAGCAGGTTGTCGGTCGACGTCATGTAGCCGCTGTCCGGGATGAGGAAGTCGATGTCGGGGCTGTCCGCCTTGAGCTGGACGACGTCCCCGGCCCAGGCGACACAGGCCGCGAAGTCGCCCTTGGTCAGGTCCGAGGTGTAGTCGTTGCCGGTGAAGCGGCGGATCTGGCCCTTGTCGACGGCCTTCTGCAGGCGGGCGATGGCCGCGTCGTAGTCGTCGGCGGTGAAGTCCGCCGGGTCCTTGCCCATGTCGAGCAGCGTCATGCCGACGCTGTCGCGCATCTCCGACAGGAAACCCACCCGGCCCTTGAGCTCGGGGTTGTCCAGCAGGTCGGATATCGACGTCACCTCGACGCCGTCGAGGGCCTTCTTGTTGTACGCGATGACGGTCGAGATGCCCTGCCAGACGTACGAGTAGGCGCGGCCCGGGTCCCAGTCGGGGTTGCGGAACTGGGCCGAGAGGTTGGCGTAGGCGTGCGGCAGGTTGCTCGGGTCGAGTTTCTGCACCCAGCCGAGGCGGATGAGGCGGGCGGCCAGCCAGTCGGTGAGGACGATCAGGTCGCGGCCGGTGTCCTGGCCCGCGGCGAGCTGCGGCTTGATCTTGCCGAAGAACTCGTTGTTGTCGTTGATGTCCTCGCTGTACTTGACCTTGATGCCGGTGCGCTTGGCGAACTGCTCCAGCGTCGGGTGGTGCTTGCCGCTGTCGTCGACGTCCATGTACTCGGTCCAGTTGGAGAAGTTCACCGTCTTCTCCTTGGCCGAGTGGTCCTCGGCCGAGACGCCGCCCTGCGACTTGCCGGCCGCCGGGATGCCGCAGGCGCTCAGCGTCCCCAGACCGCCGACGGCGAGCGCGCCGCCCGCGGAGGCGCGCAGCAGCGACCGCCGGGTGAGGGCGGCCCTGCCGTTCCTGAAACTGCGCCGCATGGCGGCCACTTGGGCCGGGGACAGGCGGTCGGGCTCGTACTGCTCCATGCGCGTGGTGCCCTTTCGGAGGGTGGACGGCCGGTGGTCAGGCGGCCTGCAGACGACTATCGGTCCCCGAACACGGTGCGGTGCCAGTCCTTGGCGGCCACCGCGGTGTTGTCGAACATGACGTGCTTGAGCTGGGTGTACTCCTCGAACGAGTACGCGGACATGTCCTTGCCGTAGCCGGAGGACTTGTAGCCGCCGTGCGGCATCTCGCTGATGATCGGGATGTGGTCGTTAATCCAGACACAGCCGGCCTTGATCTCACGCGTGGCCCGGTTCGCGCGGTACACGTCCCGGCTCCAGGCGGACGCGGCCAGCCCGTACGGGGTGTCGTTGGCGAGTGCGAGTCCCTCGTCGTCGGTGTCGAACGGCAGCACGACCAGGACCGGTCCGAAGATCTCGGCCTGGACGACCTCGCTGTCCTGAGCCGCGTCGGCGATCAGGGTGGGCCGGTAGTAGGCGCCCTTGGCGAGCTCCCCCTCGGGAGCCTCGCCGCCGGTCACCACGCGCGCGTAGGCCCGCGCCCGGTCCACGAACCCGGCGACCCGGTCCCGCTGCACGTGGGAGATCAGCGGTCCGAGGTCGGTGCCGGCGGCGAAGGGGTCGCCGAGCCGGACCGTCTCCATGAGCGCCGCGGTCCGCTCCACGAAGGCCTCGTACAGCGGCCGCTGCACGTACGCGCGCGTGGCGGCCGTGCAGTCCTGCCCGGTGTTGATGAGGGAGCCCGCGACCGCGCCGTGCGCGGCGGCCTCCAGGTCGGCGTCGTCGAAGACCACGAAGGGCGCCTTGCCGCCGAGCTCCAGGTGGAGGCGCTTGACGGTGGCGGTGGCGACCTCGGCGACGCGCTTGCCGACGGCGGTGGAGCCGGTGAAGGACGTCATGGCCACGTCCGGGTGGCCGACGAGGCGCTCGCCGGCCACCCTGCCGGTGCCGGTGACGATGTTGATCACGCCGTCCGGGATCCCGGCGTCGGTGGCTGCCTGGGCGAAGAGCAGCGAGGTCAGCGGGGTGAGCTCGGCGGGCTTCAGGACGATGGTGTTGCCCGCCGCGACCGCCGGGAGGATCTTCCAGGCGGCCATCTGGAGGGGGTAGTTCCAGGGCGCGATCGACCCGACGACCCCGATGGGCTCGCGCCGCACGTACGAGGTGTGGTCGCCGGAGTACTCGCCGGCCGACTGTCCCTGGAGATGCCGTGCGGCACCGGCGAAGAAGGCGGCGTTGTCGATGGTGCCGGGGACGTCGAACTCGCGGGTCAGCTTCAGCGGCTTGCCGCACTGGAGCGACTCGGCGCGGGCGAAGTCCTCGGCCCGGTCGGCGAGGACCGCGGCGAACCGGTGCAGGGCGTCGGACCGCTCGCCGGGGGTGGCTCCCGCCCAGCCGGGGAAGGCCGCGCGGGCGGCGGCGACGGCCCGGTCGACGTCGGCCGTGCCCGCCAGCTCGTAGCTGAGGACCTCCTCGCCGGACGCCGGGTCGACGACGGCGTGCGTACGGCCGGAGGTGCCCCTGGTCAGGCGCCCCGCGATGTACTGCGCGCCCTGCGCGAAGCGCTCCTCTGCCGGGAATCGGTCCGGGGTGGCAGTGCCCGGGTTGTGCATGTCGCTCTCCTCCGTGTCCCCTGATGGGGCCGGCGTGGCTCAGGCTCGATTTGAGTGCCGATCCTGACAGAGGTATGGCATGCCAACAAGTGATTCCGTTGTTGAATTTTGGTTACGCGACGGAATCTGTCGACCAGGTGTCGAGTCCACCGCGAAAAGGCAGGACGCTGTGTCAGTGGTGCGTGCCAGACTCGCGTGCATGGAGAAGATCACGGGGGCGGTCGGCTCGCAGGAGGCTCTGATCAGGGCGGTCCGCGACGGGGCAAGGATCAAGTATCTGCACTTCTGGGGGCACCGGCCGCGGCCGGACGGCCGGATCGGGGCGAGCTGTCTCAGCCAGTGGTGGCCGGCGCCGTTCACGGTCGACGGCGTGGCCTACGCGACGGCCGAGCACTGGATGATGGCGGCCAAGGCCCGGCTCTTCGAGGACGCGGCGGCGGAGCGTGCCGCGCTGGCCGCGGGGCATCCCGCCGAGGCGAAGAAGGCCGGGCGCCTGGTGCGCGGGTTCGACGAGGCGACCTGGGCACGGGAGCGGTTCCGGATCGTCGTCGAGGGCAGCGTCCACAAGTTCGGCGCGCATCCGGAGCTGCTGGCGTACCTGCTGGGCACGGGTGACCGGGTGCTGGTCGAGGCCAGCCCCGTGGACCGGGTGTGGGGCATCGGGCTGGCCGCGGACGACGAGGCGGCGATGGATCCGGAGCGGTGGCGGGGGCCGAATCTGCTGGGCTTCGCGCTGATGGAGGCGCGGGAGCGGCTGGGGACGGCGAGAGCATGAGTGAAGGACCGGTCCCGTGGACCGGCCCCTCACGAACCCCGGGAGCTGCCTTCAGGCCGCCGCGCCGAGCCCGCCCATGATGCTGGCGAACAGCAGGAAGCCGAGCAGCGGCAGGATCACTGTGGCGATGATGCCGCAGACCAGGCCCGCGGTGGCCGCGCCCTTGTTGGTGGCCTCACCGCGCGTGGCCTTGCCGCGGCCGACGGCGCCGAAGATGATCGCGAGGATGCCCAGGATCACGCCGAAGAACCACAGGATGAACGTCACGCTGCACACCACGCCGATGATGCCCAGCACCAGTCCCGTGGTTCCCATGCCGTTGCTCGGCTGCGCGGGCATCCCGTAGCCGGGCGCCTGCGGGTAACCCACGGGCGGCGCCGCCGGGTAGCCGGGGCTGCCCTGGGGGTAGCCGTAGCCCGGGCCGGGCTGCTGTGGATAGCCGTATCCCGGGGCCGGCTGCTGCGGCGGCTGGGCCGGCGGGCCGAAACCACCCGGGGGCGGGTTGGTGTTGGACATGGACGATCTCCCCTCCGTTGTCAGACCAGGGCATCGTAATGGCCAAGTCCGTTGCGGAGGGCGGCCGTTTCAGCGGTGGGACGGGGCGGTGGCCACCGGGCCGAGGGTGCCGTAGTACGGGTCGTCGTCGTGGTCGTCGCTGTTGATCGCGGCCGTGATGCCGACGGCGATCAGGACGATCACCGTGATGCCGAGGATGATCCCGATGATGCCCATGATCAGGCCGGCCTGGGCCTGACCGTGGTTGGTGGCCACTCCGGCCTCGGCGCGCTTGCGGCCCTTGATGCCGAAGACGACGGCGAGGATGCCGGTGACCAGGGAGACCACGCCGTAGAGGCAGAAGAGGGTGCAGGAGATGATGCCGAGCACCATCGCGGCGACACCCATGCCGTTCTGGGGGGCCACGGGCATACCGGGCCAGCCGTAGCCGGACTGGGGGTAGCCGGGGTAGCCGTAGCCGCCGGGTGCTCCCGGGCCGGTGGGGGCCACGGGCGGGGGCGGGACGGCACCGGTGCCGGGGCCGGGCGGGTCGAACTGCGGTGTGCCGGTGGGCGGGGTGAAACCCGGCATGGAGGTGACCGTGGCCTGGTCGTGCACGGACGGCGGCTGCGGCGTCTGGTTCTTGTCGAGCGAGGGCGTGCTCTCCGGAGGCGCCCACGGGTCGTGGCTGCCTCCGCCGGGCTGCGTCGCGTCCGTCATCGTGCGTCCCCCCTGGGTCGATCGTGCCGTCATGCTACGGGCCGTCCGATGCGTGCCACAGTGCGGGGTGGACGGGGGCTGCGCGCACCCGTGCGTCGGAGCCGCAGTCCGCCGGCCCCGCGCCCCCGGGAAGGGCGCCGCACCCACCGCATACGATGAAGCCGAGTCATCGATCAGCCGATCACCCGCGCCCGCCCGCCCTGTGCCGGCCGGGGCGCCGTTCCGGGGAGGAACCTTGACCCAGCATCTCGTCGACGCCCGCGCCCCGCGCGACCTCACGGCGTTCATCGCAGGACTGCCCAAGGCCGAACTGCATGTGCACCACGTGGGATCCGCCTCCCCCCGGATCGTCTCCGAACTGGCCGCGCGGCACCCCGACTCGAAGGTGCCGACCGACCCAGAGGCGCTGGCCGACTACTTCACGTTCACCGACTTCGCGCACTTCATCGACGTGTACCTGTCGGTCGTCGACCTGATCCGCACCCCCGAGGACGTCCGGCTGCTGACGTACGAGGTGGCCCGGGACCTGGCCCGGCAGCAGGTGCGGTACGCCGAGCTGACCATCACCCCCTTCTCGTCCACCCGCCGCGGCATCGACGAACGGGCCTTCATGGACGCGATCGAGGACGCCCGCAAGGCCGCCGAGGCCGAGTTCGGGACCGTGCTGCGCTGGTGCTTCGACATCCCCGGCGAGGCGGGCCTGGAGGCCGCCGAGGAGACGACCCGGCTCGCCACCGACGACCGGCTGCGCCCGGAGGGCCTGGTCTCCTTCGGTCTCGGCGGGCCCGAGGTCGGCGTGGAGCGGCCGCAGTTCAAGCCGCACTTCGACCGTGCGATCGCCGCCGGGCTGCACTCCGTACCGCACGCCGGCGAGACGACCGGGCCGCAGACGGTGTGGGACGCGCTGACCCACCTGCGGGCCGAGCGCGTCGGGCACGGCACCAGCTCCGCGCAGGACCCGGAGCTGCTCGCGCACCTCGCCGAGCACCGGATCCCGCTGGAGGTGTGCCCGACCTCGAACATCGCCACCCGCGCGGTGCGCACCCTCGACGAGCACCCGATCAAGGAGTTCGTGCGGGCCGGGGTCCTCGTCACCGTCAACTCCGACGACCCGCCGATGTTCGGCACCGACCTCGCCAACGAGTACGCGGTCGCCGCCCGGCTGCTCGACCTCGACGAGCGGGGTCTGGCCGAGCTGGCGAAGAACGCCGTCGAGGCGTCCTTCCTGGACGCGGCGGGCAAGGCCCGGATCGCGGACGAGATCGACACGTACACCGCGCGGCGGGTCACCCGGTGACGCCCGCCCCGGTCGCCGTGGCCCACCGGGGCGACCCCTACCGCGTCCGCGAGAACACCGTCGCCTCGCTGCGTTCCGCCCTGCGCCGGGGCGCGGACGCGGTGGAGATCGACGTACGGCTCACCCGGGACGGCGTGCCGGTGCTGCTGCACGACGCCACGCTGAAACGGCTCTGGGAGCACGAACGGCCGGTCCTCGCGCTGTCCTTCGCGGAGGTGAGGGGGCTGACCGGCGGCGGGGTGCCCCCTCTGGCCGAGGCGCTGAGCGCGACCGACGGGCACCGGGTGATGATCGACCTGCCCGGGTCGCCCGACGTGCGGGCGGTGCGCCGGATCATGGGCGTGGTGGAGGAGTCGGGGGCGGCGGACCGCGTCTACTACTGTGCGGGCGCCGACGCCATGCTCGCCGTGCGCGCGGCGCATTCCGCCGCCGAGATCGCCCTGACCTGGACGACGCTGGCCCCGCCCCGGCCCGTCCTGCTGGAGGCGATCCGCCCGCGCTGGCTCAACTACCGCTTCTCCCTGGTGGACCGCCCTCTCGCCGAGCGCGTGCACCGCGACGGCCACCTGCTGTCCGTGTGGACCCCCGACACCCGCCGCTCCATGCGGCGGCTGCTGCAGGCGGGCGTGGACTCCATCACGACGAACCGCGTCGACGTGCTGTGCGCTACACGCGCGAGCGCTGCGGCACCGTCGCCGGATCGGCCGGGGCCGAGCGCGTGACGTACTGCGGCACCGGCGCGCTGTCCGTGCCGGTGTCGCGGACGAGCCCGTAGCGGAGGGCGCCGTCGACGGGGCCCTCGTCGACGTCCTTCACCACCGCGTCCCGGTTCGACGGGGAGACGGCGATCCCGTAGTCGCAGCCCCGTTCGTTCTGGTTGAGGGTGACGGTGCCGTCGAGGTAGAAGAACTCGTTCTGCCACATCTGCTGGGTGCCGGGCGGGAGGACCGCGTAGCCGATGTCCGGGCCGCCCATGCCGGTGACGTAGCCGTTCGGGGCGCCGGGCAGCGGGTCGTCCATGCGGCGCGAGCCGCCGGAGGCCACGTGGAACAGCTTGCCCTTCAGGCCGGTCCAGGTCGGCATGACCACCGCGCCGGGCCGGGCGTGCGGCGAGATCTGCCAGCGGACCAGGACATAGCCCTGACCGCTCAGCGTCACACTGTCGCCACGGTGCTGCATGACGGCCCTCGGGCCGCCGGTGCTGGTGATGCCGGACTCGGGGCGTCGGGGCAGGGCGGCGGGCCGGGCGTCCGGGTCGGGGGCGCGGTCGACGGCGTCGACGACCGTGCCGTACGGGTCGGTCTTCCTCTTCGCCGACGGGGAGGGCGTGGAAGTGGGCGTGGAAGTGGGCGTGGAGGTGGGCGTGGAGGTGGGGCCGGCGGAAGGCGGCGGTTCGGACGTGGCCGTCGCCGTGGGCTTGACCGCGGCCCGGGGCGGCGGGGCGTCCGGCGGCTGGGTGACGACGTAGGCGCCGCCCGCGACGATCGTCGCGCCCGCCGTCATCGCGACGGCCGGCTTGGTGAGCGCGCCGAGCAGCTTGGCGGACCAGCCGGCCGAGGTGGCGGCCGCCGCGGTCTTGCCGCCGAAGGCGAGCGACAGGGTGAACCCGGCGGGCAGCGGGACGAGGGCGATGCCGGCCAGGAGGCGTTCGGCCGGGACGACGGCCTCGCGGGTGCCGCCGCAGTAGCCGCAGCCGCGGACGTGCCGGGCCAGCCGCTTGCGCCACACCGAGTCGGGCCGGCCGTTCCAGCGGCCGGTCAGTTCGCGCAGGCCGGGGCAGGCACCGTCCAGAGCACGGACGATGCCGCGCGAGGTCTCCAGGCGCTCCTTCATCCGCTGGACGCGCACCGCGGCGTGCTGCCGGGTGATGCCCACGGCGGCGGCCAGTTCACGCCGGGTCAGGTCACCCGCGACCTCCAGCCACCACAGCGACAACAGCTGCCGGTCCTCGTCGTCGAGCCACCGCACCGCCTCGGCGACCTCGCGCCGCTGCCCCTCCAGCTGGAGCCGCAGCACGGTCAGTTCGGCGAAGTCGGAGGCCGCCGCCTCCTCCAGCCGGTCCGGGGTGCTGCGCCGGGCCCGGTCGCGGACCTGCCGCATGGCGATCGCCACCAGCCAGGACCGGAAGCTGTCCGGGTCGCGCAGCGAGCCGAGGTTGCCGACCGCGCGCAGCATGGTCTCCTGCACGACGTCGTCGACGTCGGCGTGCCCGTTCAGGGCCCGGCCCACGATGTTGTAGACCAGCGGCAGCCAGGCCGCGACCAGCTCGTCCAGCGCCCGCCGGTCGCCGGCCTGCGCCGCCGTGATGACGGCGTGCCAGTGCTGACTGTCCACGGTGGCCTCTCGACGCCTGGGTTCACTGATGTTCCGCACGCACCCTCTCAGCCGCTCCCGGGGTCCCCGCCATGGCGGGGATCACAAAGTGGGGACGGCGTGAAGGGCGGGCGATAACACTTTTTGCGTCCGGCGCTCTGAGAACACGTCCGGGCGCGAGCCGTCAGTCCCCGTTCAGCGCCTGCCGGAGCTCGGCCCGCCGCCGGATGCCCAGCTTCCTGTACGTGCTGGTCAGATGGGTTTCCACCGTGCGCCGGGCGAGGTGGAGGAGGCCGGCGATCTCCGTGTTCGTCCGCCCGTCGGCGGCCAGGCGCGCGATGCGCAGCTCACTTCCGGTGAGGGAGCCGGAGCCGGTGCGGGCGGTGGCGGGGCGGCGGGCCCCGCCTTCGCGCAGGGCCTCCTCCGCGAGCGTCCGCAGCCGGACCGCGCCCAGGCGTTCGGCACGCTGTGCCGCCGTCCGCAGGCACTCCCGGGCCCGGGCGCGTTCCCCGGCGGCGGTCAGCTGCCGGCCCTGCGCGAGCAGCGCGGAGACCAGCTCCCCCTGCGCTGCGGGCGGCGCGTCCGTGAGGAGCTGTACGGCCTCGTCGGCCAGGAGCAGGCCCCGGCGGCCGCCGGTGACCGTGCCGAGGACCCTGAGGGCGCGGCCGACCGTGCGGGGTGTGCCCCACACCCGGGCCAGGCGCAGCTCCTCCTCGGCCAGCGTGAGCGCCTCCCGGGGGCTGCCGAGGGCCAGCCGGCACTCGGCGGCGGCGGAACGCCACGGGGTGACGACCGGGCTGACCACGTCACGGGCCGTCTGGCGGCGGCCACACTCCAGGAAGTCGTGCAGCGCCCCGGCCGTGTCGCCCGCCGCGGCCCGCTGCGTGCCCCGGGCGTACAGGAACCGGTTCAGCTCCCAGCTGTCGGGCGCCTCGCGCAGGTCGAAACCGTCGGCGAGACGGCGCGCCTCCTGAGTACGTCCGGTCTCCACGAGGGCGATCAGCGTGACGGCATGCACGTTGGAGGGCCCGTGGGCGGGCGCGGGTCGTTCGGCCGGCAGCTGCGCGTACTCACCGCGCGCGGCGGCGAGGTCGGCCCGGGTGTTGAGCAGGGCCGCGTGCATCGGGTGCAGCAGGTCGGGGCGCTGGCCGGCCAGTCCGCGGTCCACGAGGCGGTCGGCCTCGTCGAGTTCGTCGGCCCACTGGGCGACCGCGGCGGCCGTCCCCAGCAGGAACGGCTCGGTCAGCGGGTGGGCGGGCTCGGCGAGCAGGGCCCGCACCTGCCGCATCGCGTCCTGCGCCGAGGTCAGTGCGGCCGTGGCCGCGTACCGCACGAGCAGTGCCCGGGCCGCGGGGCCGACGAGTTCCGGTGAGCGCTCGGCGGTGTCGCTCAGGCAGCGGTACACGTCCTGGCGGACCGTCTGGTCCTGGTCGGACAGCAGGGCGGACGCGGTCTGCAGCGCGGCTCCCAGGTCGGGGTGCCCGGAGAGCTGGCCGTCCACCGTGCGCAGCACCTCCACGGCGGCCCGGGTCCGGCCCCGCCCGGCCAACGCGGTGCCGAGGGCGACGGCGGCACGCACCCGGTCCTGCGGCGTGCCGTGCAACCGCAGCGCCTCGGTGAGCCGGCTCATCCCGGCCGAGGGTTCCCGCCCCGCGCACTCCAGGGAACCCAGCTCGGTCAGGATCCGCTGCCGGTGGTCCTCGGGGAGCGGCTCCTCCAGGGCCCTGCGCAGGAACATCACGGCCTGGTCGGAGCGGGCCTCGCGCAGCGCGAGAGCGGCGGCGTCCCGCAGCACGGCCGGGGCCCAGGGGGCGCCCACAGGGCCGGACAGCAGCAGCTGCCGGGCCACCGTCCCGGTGGGAGCGCCGCGGTGCAGCAGCGCCGCGGCGGCGGCCCGGTGCACCGCGCGCCGCCGGGCTTCGGGAACGCCCGTGAGGACGGCGTCCCGCAGCAGCGGATGGGCGTAGCGGGGGTGGCCGTCCGGGCCGGGGCGCAGGACACCGAGCCCGGTCATGGCCGTGAGCCAGCCCGCCACCCGGGCCGGATCGGCCCCGGCGACCCCGGCGAGCAGCCCGGCCGGGGGCCCGCCGGGGTCGCCGGTGGCCCGTCCCACCGCGCCGTCGCCCTCTTCGAGCACGGCGAGCACCCGCGCGACCTCGGCCGTGGCAGGACCGGCACTGTCCAGCCACCAGTGCACGGCGGCCGGGTAGGAACCGGGGTAGAGGGCGGCGGAGGTCTCGGGGACGGGTGGGTAACAGGGGGCAGGGCCGGGGCCGGGGGTAAGGAGGTCGCCTGCCGGCAGGCGGGAGGGGGTACGGGGATCGCCGGCCGGGAGGTGGGAGAGGGTGCTCGGCTCGTCGGCCGGGGCGTAACCCCGCGTGCCCTCCGCGTCCGCCGGGGCACGCCCCGCGCACCGGCGAGGAAGCACAGCCCCGAGGTCGTCCAGGAGCGCTCGCAGCAGCAGGGGGCTGCCCGCCCCGGCCCGGGCGCAGGTCCCGATCCACTCGGCGGGAGCGTCCGGGTGCTCCGCACGCACCAGCCGCGCCGCCGAGGACGGAGTGAGAGGGACGAGCGTGTGGGTGGTGACGAGGGCGGGCGAGAGGGTGTGGGTGAAGCCGGGGGCGGGCGGTTCGATGTCGTACTGGCTGCGCTCGGTGACGGCCAGCAGGACCGGCAGGGGTAATCGGCCCACGTGCCGGGCCGCCTCGACGAGCCAGCGGTAGGAGGGCCCGTCGGCCAGGTGGACGTCGTCCACGGCGAGCAGCATCGGGGAGGCACTGGCGTGCGCGTGCAGGATCCGCCAGAGCAGTGCGGCCTGTTCCCGTTCGTCACCCGCCGGGTCGGGCCTCTCCAACGCGACGACCGGATCGAGAAGTTGCAGGACCGCGGCGAAGGGCCCGGCCGCGTAGCCCGGTGCGCAGCGTGCGCGCAGCACCCGCATGCCCTGGGCGGCGGCGGCCTCGACGGCGGCTTCCAGAACACTGGTCCGGCCGGTTCCGGTCGCGCCGCGCAGCAGTACGACGCCGCCCGTTCCGGACCGTGCGCGGGCGATGCCGGCGGCCAGCAGGGCGGCGGCTTCCCGGTGTTCGCCGGGCAGGCCGGACCGTAACCGCCCGGGCTGGGGCTGCTCGCGCTGCGGATCGGGCATTCCTGCCTCCTTGGTCGGACGTGGCGCCTTCCCCCGACGAGGACGGCCGGTGCGTGGGGCCGGTGCCGTGACAAGGGCCACGGCGGCGGAATCCGGCCCGGGCACGACCGGACGGGCCGTCATGTCCTGCCCCGTGCGGGGCTGTTGACGGACCGGTTCGTTCCCCGATCTCGTGGTCCCTCTCGTGGTTCTCCACGATTGCGCTCAGCCCACTCGTCCCAGAAGGCTGATGAGTGCACATCAGCCACCGACCCCACGAAGGTGGCGCGCACGCGGACATAGGGGAAACGGTTGCTCAGCTCATCGCGGACCACACACCCCGGCTCGGCCGGCTCCGCGGCCCGGATACCTGTGGCGGTGCACGCCGCAGACCCGATCTCACGCGAGGGGGCCGTCAGCCAGCTGCGCCGGTTCCCGGAGATCGACCTGCGGGAGGAGACCGGTTCCGGTCCCGGCACGGTGGCCCTGCTCATCGACGACGTGCTGGACGACTCGGCGCTGACCCGGCTGCGCCGGCTCGTGCGCAGCGAGGGCGCCCGGGCGGTGCTCGTCGTGGGTGCCCTGCGGGAGACGGAGCTCCTCGACGTGATCGAGTGCGGGGTCGGTGCCATCGTGTGGCGGCGGGAGGCCACGGCGACGCGGCTGGTGCAGGCCGTGCTCGCGGCCGCCCGCGGCGACGGCGACCTGCCCGCCGACCTGCTGGGCCGGCTCATCAACCAGGTGGGCACCCTGCACCGCAGCGCCGCAGGCCGTTCCGGCGCACCGGCCTCGGGGATGACACCGCGCGAGGTGGACGTGCTGCGCCTGGTCGCCGAGGGGTTCGACACCGGTGAGATCGCCAGCAAGCTGTCCTACTCCGAACGCACCGTCAAGAACGTGATGCACGGGCTGACCACCCGACTGCACCTGCGCAACCGGGCGCACGCCGTGGCGCATGCCCTGCGGGAAGGCTACATCTGACCGAACGGGCATCCGAAATCGCCCCCGCGGGCAGGGATTTCTGCCCCGCCGCCGTCCCCGGCGTCCCTGCGGGCCCGGGCACCTCGGAGGGCAGGATCGAAAGGGCGGCAGGTGATACGCGGGACGAGCGGGGCGGAAGCGGGAGCGCAGCGGTGATCCACGAAGTGGACGAGGTCCTCAAGGGCCTGCTCGGCGGCGGCGCGCTGGCCGGCTCCGGCATCGACATCGCCCTCGACGCCCCGACCCGCGACTGGGCCGCCCGCCGCAACGCGCCCACCGTCAACGCGTATCTCTACGACATCCGGGAGGACGTCGCCCGCCGCCAGCGGGGGCAGCTCCCGGTCCGGGACGACCGGGACATCATCGTCAAGCGCCGTCAGCCCCCGCGCTGGTTCCGGCTGTCGTACCTGGTGACGGCGTGGACGAAGCAACCCCAGGACGAGCACCGGCTGTTGTCCGCCGTGCTGGCCACGCTGATCCCGCGCGAATTGCTGCCGCCCTCCGAACTCCCCCGTTCCCTCGCCGCGCTGGGCATGACGATCCCGGTGTCGGTGGCCGGCATCCAGACCGAGTCGCGTTCCCTCGCCGAGATCTGGTCCGCGCTCGGCGGCGAACTCAAGCCGTCCCTGGACCTCGTGATCACCGCGCCCTTCCCGGCCTACCCCGAGTACGAGGCCGGGCCGCCCGTCACCGAGGGCGCCGCGGTACGGGTGAGTGCCCTGGACGGCACGCCGCCCGGCGCGGAGGAACGCGCCCACAGTCCGCGGCAGGTGGCGGCGGCCGAGGAGGCCCGCAGGAGAGCCCGGCGCATCGCGGGACGGGGACGGAAGCCGGCGACGTGACCGCACAGACCTCCGAGGCGGCCCCCGCCACCGCGCTCCTCGCCCGCCTCGCCGAGCTGCGGCACCAGGCCGCCCTGCTGGTCGAGCACCGGTCGGCCGGCGACCCCACGGCCGGCGACCCGCTGCGCGGCCTGTACCTGTCGGACGAGGCCGTACGGCATCTTCTGCGCCCGGCCGAGCCGTTCCCGCTCACCTGCCCCGCCCCGGACGGGCCGCCCGGAGACCGGCTGGCCGAGCTGTCCGCCCGGCTCGGCCTGACCGAACTCGACAGCGCGCTGCTCCTCATCGCGCTCGCCCCGGACCTGGACCGCGGTTTCGAGCCGCTGTACGGCTACCTCAACGACGACGTCAGCAGGCGGCGGGCCACCGTGGCCCTCGCCCTCGACCTGTGCGGCGTCCCCGTCCACCTGGCCGGAGCGCGGGCCCGGCTGCGTCCCACGGCCCCGCTGACCGCGCTCGGGCTGCTCGCGGTGGAGGAGCCCGAACGGCCCTTCCTCAGCCGCTCGTTGCGGGTGCCGGACCGGCTCGTGGCGCATCTCCTCGGCGACGACACCCCGGACGCGGCACTCGCCGGGCACCTGCATCCGCTGCCGCACACCGTCCCCGGCGACGACGAGGAGTTCACCCGCTTCACCGGCCTGCTGGCCGCTCGCCTCACCGCCGGTGCGCCCCTCACCGTGTACGTCCGGGAGCGGCGCGAGGGCGACGGACTCCCCGGCGTCACCACCGCCCTGCGGGCCGCCGGCGTCACCGCCGTACGGTTCTCGGGCCCCGGGGACCGGGTTCCCGATCTGCTGCGCGAGGCCCGGCTGAGCGGCCTCGCGGTCGTCGTCACCGGGCTGCCGGAGCAACCTGGGCCACTGTTGCGGCAGTTGACCGCGGCGGACGACGTGCCCGTGCTGGTCACCGGGACGGGCGCGTACGACCCCCAGTGGTGCGACGAGGAGCCGCTGGTCCTGGACGCTCCCCCGCAGCGTGCGGGCGTGGTGCAGGCCTGGTCGGCCGCCCTCGGCGGGGAACCGGACTTCGACCTGGCCGAGACCGTCGCCCCGTACCGCCTCGCCGGTGACCACATCACCCGTGCCGCCCGCGCGGCCCGGGACCTCGCCGCGTTCGAGGGCGCCCCGCTCTCCCCCGCCCATCTGCGCCTCGCCGCCCGTCGGCAGTCCGCCTCCGGGCTGGAGCAGCACGCCCGGCGGATCCGGCCGGCCGTCGACTGGCGGGACCTCGTCCTGCCCGAAGGGCCCCTGGCCCAGCTGCGGGAACTCTCCTTGCGCGCCCGCCACCGCGACCGGGTCCTCGGCGACTGGCGGCTCAGCGCGGGCGGTGGCCGTGGCCGGGGTGTCCTCGGCCTGTTCGCGGGCGACTCCGGCACCGGCAAGACACTCTCGGCGGAGGTGGTGGCGGCCGATCTCGGACTCGACCTGTACGTCGTCCAGCTGTCGTCCGTGGTCGACAAGTACGTCGGCGAAACCGAGAAGAACCTCGAACGCATCTTCACCGAGGCAGACCGCACCGACGCGGTGCTCCTCTTCGACGAGGCCGACGCCGTCTTCGGCAAGCGGTCCGAGGTGAAGGGCGCGCACGACCGGTACGCCAACCTGGAGAGCTCCTACCTGCTCCAGCGGCTGGAGTCCTTCGACGGCATCGCGCTGCTCACCACCAACCTGCGCGCCAACATCGACGAGGCGTTCACCCGGCGCCTGGACCTGGTGGTCGACTTCCCGTTCCCGGACGCGGGGCAGCGCCTCGCGCTGTGGCGGCACAGCCTGTCGCACGTGCCGGGCGCTGACGGCATCGAACCGAGCGCGGTGGCCGAGGACTTCGAGCTGGCGGGCGGCTCCATCCGCAGCGCCGTGGTGACCGCCGCGTACCTGGCCGCCGGGCGGGGGGACCGGGTCACGGCGGGCGACCTCCTGGAGGGCGCCCGCCGCGAGTACCGCAAGGCCGGCCGCCTGGTTCCGGGGGAAGGCACCTGGTAGCGGCCTCGGCCTCAGCCCTCCGACGGCTTGATGATGTCCCACTCCTGGTCATCCGTGTTGGAGCAGTCGAAGAGGGTCAGGTTGGTGCCGTCACCCCCGGTGCTGTAGCCGGCCACGTCCAGGCACTTGTTGTTGCTGGCGAAGTTGCGGATCCAGTAGGAGCCGCTCGGCTGCTTGTCGAGCCACCACAGCTGGTTGTCGCGGGTCGTGCCGTCACAGGTGTACTCGGTGATCGGGGACCGCACGGCGGCGGCTCCGTAGTACGGCAGGTCCACGCACAGCTGGTCCTTGACGTTGCGGATCAGGAACAGCGCCTGGCCGCCCGGCCCCTTGTCCGGGTACGTCACCTCGAGGTTCCACCGCTGGTTGCTCTGCGGGGACTCGTTGCACGCGAACTGCTGCACGCGGCCGTCGATCTTGCCCTTGCCGGTGCCCGGCAGGCTCGCGCACTTCCTGGTGGTGGGGTTGCGCAGCAGGATGTTCTCCGCCGGCACCACGGGCTTGGGGGGCTTCCTGGTCTGCTTGGGCGCACCCCCGCCTCCGCCACCGCCACCGCCTCCGCTTCCGTTGCCGCCCTCCGGCTGCTGCGGGGTCGGCGACGGTGGCGGCGGGGCCGAGGTGAGGGCCGGGGTGGGGGTCGGTGAGGGAGCGAGCGTGCTGCCTGCCTCCACGGCGGCCCCGGGGCCGGCCTTGCTGGCGACCGCGGGCTTGTAGGTGATCCACAGCATGAGGAAGGTGAACGCGAGGGCGAACAGGATCCCGAAGCAGGTCGCCAGCCAGCGCGGCAGGAACCCGCGCTGGACGAACGTCCCCTCCACGGGCAGCGGTTCGGCGCCCGAGCGCTGCACCGTGAGGGTGTAGGGCCGCTGCTCCTTCGACCCGAACCAGATGATGTTCTTGGGCTTGAGCGTGGCCTTGACGAAGGCGGCCCGGCCCGGCTCGATCTGGACGTTGCCCGGGTTGAGGTCGTACGACAGCTCGTCGCCGTTGTCGCTGCCGCCGAGGGACGCGGTGAGTCGGGTGTTGCCCACGTTGTCGACCGCGAGCCGGGGCCGCCCCCGCAGACGCCCCTTGACCGTGGGCGGCACCAGTTCCGCCCGCACCTCCGTGAACGGGGTGATGGTCAGGTTCCCCTCGGGGACCGTGGTCGCCTCGGGGTGCTCGGTCGGCGTGATGCGCACCGCGTACGGGTTGGGCCCCGCCGCGGCGTCGGGCGTCCGCGGCGGCGCGAACGTCAGCTCCACCGTGCCGGTCGTGCCGGGGTAGAGGCGCAGGGCCGCCGGTTCGACCGTCGTCCAGGGGGCGACGGGTCCGACCGGTTCGAAGCGGTACTCGTCGACGACGTCGCCGGTGTTGCGCAGGCGCAGCCGGACGCGCGTCACGCTGCCCGGGTCGACGGTCGCGGACGCGGGTTCCAGGGAAGTCCACAGGCTCACGGTCGCGACGCTAGCCGGGACCCGACGGCGCGTCAGGAAGCGCGAGGGCACGATGACATGACCGAACGGGCCACGCGGCGGGGCCTTCAGGTCCGGGGCGTCTGAGCCCCGGTCGCCGTCAGGATGAACTGGGCGTAGGAGTCGGCGTTCATGAGGGCGCGGCGGCCCAGGGCGTACCAGTTGGCCTGCTTGGGCCGGAACGTCTGCTCGTCCTTGCCGGTGAACTCCTTCGGGTCGCGCACCTTGCGCCGGTCGAGCGTCGAGGGCTCCATCGCCGCCGTCACTTCCGGGTCCGCCGCGGCCAGGAAGTCGTCCTCCTTCACCTCCTCGAAGTACGGGCTGTACTGGAAGTCGAGGGTGCCGGCGAACCGGTGGGTGGCCTCATGGACGATGTACCAGGCGTTCTGCCCGCGCTCCAGCAGGTTGATGGGGCCGGAGCGCTCCACCATCGGCGGGAGTTCCTCGCTGGTCTTCCGATGGCCGAGGTGGAACAGACCCGCCAGGTTCTCCGACAGGTTCCCGTCGACCCAGGCGGTGGCGTTGCCCGGCACGCCGGGCACCCCGGTGCCGACCAGGGCGATCTTCGCGCCCTGCGCGTTCAGCCCGGCCTGGATGCGCTGGACGACCTCGGTGATGTGCGGCAGGAAGGCCCCGAGCTGCTGGGGCGGCACGGCCCGGAACAGGGGGAATCCCGACTGGAGGGCGGCCAGCAGCGGGCCGCCGGGGGTGCCGTCGGCCGCCTTCAGCAGCTGGAGCGCCGAGGCGATGCGGTGTTTGGCCTCGGCGACCGCGCGGCTGGTCCCCGTGGTGAGACGCGCGAGATCCCGCTCCGGGATGTGGCCCTTCGTGGAGAACTCGACGTTCTCACTGCTGTGGAGCTGCTCGGTCTCGTCGTCGTAGCGGTCACCCGGGCGGGGCTTGCGCCCGGGGTCCAGGCCCAGGTCGCCGGAGGTCTTGAGGGCATCGGAGCCGTCGTCGCCGCGCCACCGGTAGTGGGGACGTTCACGCTCGTCCTGGACGCTGGCGCCCGGATCGAACGTCCACACCGTGCGCTGCACCGTCCCCGCCTCCGGTGCGCCGCCGGCCGGCGTGCCGGTGCTCTCGTCCGGGGTGCCCCGGCCGGCCGGCACCGGCCCGTTCATCACCCGCCGGGCGTTCTCCACCGCGTGCCGTTCGCCCGAGTCGTCCTCCTGGGAGACCCGCACTCCCGCGCCGTTGTCCGTGCCGGGTACGGGGCCGGTCATCTGGTCCTGGTAGTGGGTGAGTTCGTGCGCCCAGTCCTCCTTGGTCAGCGGCGCGCCCTCGACGATATGGGCGCCGGAGGTGTACGCCTTCGCGCCCAGCTCGGCCGCCGACTCCTGGGCGAGGGGCCCCTTGTGCACACGGACGCCGCTGAAGTCGGCGCCGCCGAACCGGGCTTCCATCTCGCTGCGCAGTCCGGAGTCCATGCCCTGCCCCGGGGTGTTCAGCACGTCGTGCACCAGGGCGCGGCGCTGCACGGAGGGTGTGTGTCCGCAGTTCCCGTCGTGCTCGTGGCGCTCCTCCTCGACGGCACGGGCCACGGCCGCGTTGCCGGCCAAGCGCTGCAGGGCCAGCAGGCGGTGGGCCGGCGCGCCGGGGGCGTCCGCGCGGCGGTCGTCCCGGTCAGCGGCCCGCCCGCCCCGTGTTCCGTGTGCGTGCACGGCGTTCCCCTCGATGATCTGCGGCTGACCCGTCAGCTGTACCCGCCCGCGCGGCGGCACGGGAGGGCCGGGAGGGCAGACGCGGGGGCAGAGCCGCCGTGCGGCGGTCCGGGGGCACCCCCGGTCCTGCCCTCGCGGGCAACGGGATTGCCCCCGCTCAGGCACCGGAGGCCGTTTCGGCGGCGGTCGGGCGCGCGCGAGGGTGAGGTGTTCGTGACTCGTACCCCGAGGAGAGCAGAGCATGCCGTCCTACCTGTCGCCCGGCGTCTACGTCGAGGAGGTGGCCAGCGGCTCGCGCCCGATCGAGGGGGTGGGAACGTCGGTGGCGGCCTTCGTGGGGCTCGCCCCGACCGGTCCCCTGAACGAGCCGACGCTGGTGACCAACTGGACGCAGTACGTGGCGGCCTTCGGTGAGTTCACCGACGGGTACTACCTCGCGCACTCCGTCTACGGCTTCTTCAACAACGGCGGTTCGGCCGCGTACGTCGTCCGCGTGGGCGGCTCCCCCGAGGGTGCTCCCGCCGACGCGGAGCAGGGCCCCGCGGCCGTGACCGGCCGCTCGAACGCCCCGGCCGCTCTGCCCGCGGGCGAGCCGAAGCAGCTCGGCACGTTCACCGTCACCGCCGTGGCGCAGGGCGACCTGAGCGTCGAGGTCGCCGACCCCGAGGGCGAGGGCCCCGCCGAGCGGTTCAGGCTGATCGTCAAGGACGACGGCAAGCCGGTCGAGACGTTCGACGTGACCGCCAAGAAGGGCGGCCGCAACTACGTCGTCACGCAGGTCAAGGAGCGCTCCAAGCTCATCGCCGTCACCGAGGCCGCGCCGGCCGCACAGCTGGCCCGCCCGGACAACCAGACGGTGGCCCTGGCGGCCCCGGCGCCCGCGGCCGCTCCCGCCGAGCCCGCGGACACCTCGCAGCCGGGCCCGGCCCAGTACCTCGGCGACTCCGCCGACCGCACGGGTTTCGGCGGTCTGGAGGCCGTGGACGAGATCTCCATGGTCGCCGTGCCCGACCTGATGGCCGCCTACCAGCGCGGCGCGATCGACCTGGAGGCCGTCAAGGCGGTCCAGCTCGGGCTGATCGCGCACTGCGAGCTGATGGGCGACCGCGTCGCCGTGATCGATCCGCCGCCGGGCCTCAACGCCCGCCAGATCCGCGTCTGGCGCCAGGAGACGGCCGGCTACGACTCCAAGTACGCGGCCCTGTACTACCCCTGGATCAAGACCTTCGACCCGGCCGGCGGCCACGCCCGGCTGGTTCCGCCGAGCGGTCACGTCGCCGGCATCTGGGCCCGCAGCGACGCCGAGCGCGGCGTGCACAAGGCGCCCGCCAACGAGGTCGTACGCGGCGCGGTGGACCTGGAGACCCAGATCACCCGAGGCGAGCAGGACCTGCTCAACCCCATCGGGGTCAACTGCATCCGGGCGTTCCCGGGCCGTGGCATCCGCGTCTGGGGCGCCCGCACCCTCTCCTCCGACCCGGCGTGGCGCTACCTGAACATCCGCCGGTACTTCAACTACCTGGAGGAGTCGATCCTGATCGGCACCCAGTGGGTGGTGTTCGAGCCGAACGACCACAACCTGTGGGCCCGGATCCGCCGCAACATCTCGGCGTTCCTGGTCAACGAGTGGCGCAGCGGGGCGCTCTTCGGGCAGCGGCCCGAGGAGGCGTACTACGTCAAGTGCGACGAGGAGACCAACCCGCCCGAGTCGGTCGACGTCGGCCGGGTCGTCTGCGAGATCGGCATCGCCCCGGTCAAGCCCGCCGAGTTCGTGATCTTCCGCCTGGCCCAGTTCTCCAGCGGCAACGGGGAGCTGGAGGAGTAGCCCGCCCCGGATCCCCGGCCCCCGCCCCCGTAAGCCCTTCACGACCTCTGTCACAAGGACATCCCACACATGAGTCTCCAGCCGGGTGACGCCCTCACCTCACACAACTTCGGCCTCCAGATCGACGGTGTGATGGTCGAGTACCTCGCCGAGGTCAGCGGCCTCACCCTCGAACAGGACGTCATCACCTACCAGCAGAACACCGCGCAGGGCAGGTCCGGAGTGGCCCTGCTGCCGGGCGTGCAGAAGAACGGGCAGTGCACCGTCGTGCGCGGCATGACCCAGTCGGCGTCGTTCACCCAGTGGATCAACGACTCCATCGGCGGCCGGATGGCCACGGCCCGCAAGAACGCCTCGATCATCATGATGGACTTCGAGGACAACCCGGTGAAGCGGTACAACCTCCGCAACGCCTGGTGCAGCAAGATCGACACGAGCACGGTGAAGGCCGGCGAGGCGGCCGCCCTCACGGAGACCGTCACCATCGTGTTCGAAGAACTGGTCATCGAGTAATGCGGCGTACGGCTGCGAGGGCGGGCGGGGCCGCGCCGGAGGCACCGGGGACCGCGGAGTCGGGGCCGGAGTCGGCCCGGGACTCCGCGGTCCCCGCGCAGGCCCCGCCCCTCCGACAGGACCACCTGCGGACCGAGTTCCCCTTCCAGCTGCCGCGCGGCTACGTCGACGACGCGGGCACCGTGCACCGCGACGGCGTCATGCGCCTGTCGACGGCGAGGGACGAACTGGTCCCGCTGCGGGACGTCCGCGTCCAGGAGAACCCGGCGTACCTGTCGGTGGTCCTGCTGGGCCGGGTCATCACCCGGCTCGGCACGCTGGCGATGGTCCACGACGGGATCGTGGAGAACATGTTCGCCTCCGACCTGGCGTTCCTGCAGGACTTCTACCGCCAGATCAACGCCGAGGGACACACCCGCGCGGCCGTGCGGTGCCCCCACTGCACGGAGCCCTTCGAGGTGGAGCTCGGCGGGAGCCGCCTGGGGGAATCGTGACGTACGCGACCGACCGGCTGCACGAGGAGATCGCGTACGTCGCCTACCACTTCCACTGGAGCATGGACGAGATCCTGGACCTGGAACACCACGACCGCCGCCGGTTCACGAACGAGATCGCGTCCTTGGTGACGCGTGCCGGGGCGGAGGGCTGAGGGATGGGGTTCCTGGGGCGGTTGCGGGCGCGCGGGAACGGGGCGGACGCCCCCGGCGCCGGTGGCGGCGGGGTGGCCGCCGGTGCGGCGTCGTCGGACGGCGGGGCGGAGGCCGAGGCGCGGTCCGATGCCGGTACGGGCGAACCGCGCGTCGTCGGGCGGGCGGACGCCGGTACGGACGTACCGGGCACCGGCGCCCAGGCGGATGCCCGCCCGGCGGTGACCGCCTCCTGGACGAAGCTGCCGCCGATCCGGCGTGCGCTGGCTCCGGGGCAGCGGTCCGGGGTCGCGGACGCGGGATTCGGCGGGCGGCTGCCGACGTGGCAGAACCCGTCGTTCGTGGGCATGGTGCCCCACGCGGTTCTGGACGGGCGGTCCAGCGCCATGCTCGCCGACGTGCCGGGCCCGACGTCCGGCCGGCCGGTGTCGGGCCTCGAACGCCGCGCGGGTGCACTGCCGTTGGCCGGTCCGGAGCCGGTGGCACAGCGGCCGCCGGCGGTACCGCTGCGCACGCTCGCCCCGACGGGGCCGGGGGTGGCCGGTGAGCCCGGTGCTGCCGGTGCCGTGGCGGACGCGGCGCCGGCTGGTCCCCGGGGCACCGGGTTCGGACCTGCCGTGCAGCGGAAGCGCAGTGACGTCACACCGGCCCCGTCCGCGGGCTCGTCGCCGGGCGCGGTGCGTGCGGTGAGGCCCCTGGCCGCTGCGTCCGGCCGTGACGCTGCCACGGGGACCGGGGCGGGCCCGGCCCCGGCCAGGACCGGCACGCCGTCGGCCCCGCCGCGCACGGTCGCTGCGACGCCTGCGGGCGGAACCACCCCCGCCACAGCACCACGCACCCCCTCGGCCGCGCCGCGCTCCCCGGCCGCCACACCCGCGCGCCCGGGTCGCCGAGTCGACGGCTCGACCCTTCCCGTGCCGTCGGCCGGAACCGCTTCCCCGCCGCCCGCCTCCGGTCTCCGGGTGACCCCCGTACCGGCGCACCAGCCGTCCCGGCCGGGGTCGTTGACGAGGACGCCGATGACGGCGCCTCCGGTACAGCGACGGACCCTGCCGACGGCACGTGGCGCCCTCGGGCCCTCCAGGGGCAGCACGGCAGGTGTGGCACCGACGGCGACCGACGGCGGTCGAGCCCCGGTCCCCACCACCACGCCGGTGCCCGCCTCGCCTCCGGGGCCCGCCGGCACCGCGCCAGGGATGAGCGGCACCGGTGCGTCCGAGACCGTGCAGGCCCAGCGAACGGTCCGGGCGCCGGGAACCCCGGCCGGCCCCCACAACGCACCCCCCGACTCCCATACGCCGGTGCACCGCACGCCCTCCCGTCCCGACGGGCACTCGGCGCCCCGTTCCGGCGCCCCTTCCGCACCCGGCTCCCCTCAGGGCCCGGCGCACCACGTGCCCCGCCCTGCACCTCCGCCCAACACCCTCACGACACCCAACTCCCCTCAGGGCCCGGCACACCAGGTGCCGGACCCGGCACCTCCGTCCAGCACCCCCACGACGCCCGACGCCCCTCACCCCCCGACGCACCACGTGCCCCGCCCGGCGGCACCACCCAGCACCCCCACCACGGCATCCAGCTCCCCCGACATCCCGGTGCAGCGGTCGGCACGCCCGTCCACCGGCACGACCGCAGCGCACCCCGGCACCCCGGTGCCCCAGTCCGGCGGCGTCCCGGTACAGCGCATGACCGCGGCCCCGCGTGACGCGGTGCGGGGACACGACCGAAGCACACCCGGGCTCGGTGACGTGCCGTCCGCGCCCCCTGGCGCCCCCGGCCCTGCGACGGCCGCCCGGGGGATCGACACGAACACCGGCAACCGCCCGTCCGCCACGGCAGCACCCGCGCAGCCGCCTTCCCGTCCGGCCACTTCCTCAGCCCCGACAGGACCGCAACGCCCCGCGGAAGCCTCCGCCGAGCACCCCTCCGCCCCGGCCACGCCCTCAGCCCGCCCCATCGGAGCCTCCGCCCAGCGGCCCCCCGCCCCGGCCGGACCCCCACACCCGACCCCGGCACACCCCCCCGCGGAAGCACCCGCCCAGGCACCCACCCATCCGGCCACATCCTCAGCCCCGACAGGACCGCAACGCCCCGCGGAAGCCTCCGCCGAGCACCCCT
>NZ_JBHVCP010000040.1:0-18219 GCF_042803315.1 Streptomyces sp. NPDC057424 | reverse complement strand
CGCCCCGGCCACGCCCTCAGCCCGCCCCATCGGAGCCTCCGCCCAGCGGCCCCCCGGCTCGGTCACGCCCTCGCGCCCGGCAGGGCCGCAACGCCCCGCCCCCGGCACCCCCGCGAGTACCCCGCCGCCCCCGGCCAGGGCACCGCGCGCATCGTCCGGTGGCCCCAGCGGCCCGGCCCCCGCCGTCCAACGCCGCCCGGCCGACTCCGGCCCGTCGCCCCGTCTCCCGGACGTCAGCAGCGGGACGACGCCCGACAGCTCCCGTTCCACCCCCGTACGTGCCGACGGCGACCGTACGACGCCCGGCCCCGCCCTACAGCCCGGCGAGCGGGCCAACCCCACAGCACCCCGTGCCGCCGTCCAGGCCTCGCACGCCCAGGGAACGCCCTCGAACGCCGGTGCCACGACGCCCGCACCGGCGCCAGGCGACCAGGACCGTCCGGCTCCGACCGGCACCGAACCGGCCCCCCCCCCCCGGAACACCCCCTCGGTCCCGGGCCACCGGCTTCCGCCGGCCTCGACCGGCACCACCCCTGCCTCTCACCCCCAGCGCACCCCTTCGGCCTCCGGCCACCACACCCGTACGACCCCGATCAGTGCCACCGCGCCGCCCCAGCCCCGCAGCACCCCCTCCACCACCGCCCCCGCACCCGGCGGCGGCCACCCCGGCCCCACCACACCCGCCTCCCCGTCGGCACCGGCCGGGGCCACGCATCGCCACGCCTCGACGCCGGTCCCGGATGTCCAGCGGACAACGCTCCCCGGCCACTCCCCCGCACCCACCCCTCACGACGCCACGAGCCCCGCCGCCAACGACACCCCGGCACCCGGCCCCACGCAGGCCGTGCCCCACCCCGACCGCGTTTCCAAGGGGCCCACCACCGCGCGGGGGACGGACAACCCCGCCAAGCAAGCGCCCCCGGCCGCCGCGCCTCCCGTCCAGCGAAGCACCACGCACCGCCCCCCTCGCCTCGGCCTCGGTGCCCCCCTCACCGCGCGGCCCACCCTCGCATCGCCTCCCTCTCCCTCGCGCACGGCCGACGCCGGCTCGCCCACCCCCCGCCGCTCCCCCCTGGGCGCTCCCGTGCCCACCGCTCCCACCAGCGCGACCCGGCCGCTCGGCCCCACCCCAGCGACCCCGCCTCCCGGCAGCACACCCCCCGCGACACCCCCACCGCCCCAGCCGTCCGCACAACGCGCCCCCGCCCTCCAACCACCCCTCCCCGTCGTCCAGCACCTCTTCCGCAAGAAGCCCAAGACGGTGCCCAAGGCCTCGCCCCCCTCCGCCACCGGAGCCCTCGCCGCAGCCGCCGCAGCCACGGTCGCCACCACCCTCACCAACCAGGCCGCTCCCCCCACCAACCAGGAGGCTCCCCCCACCGGCCACTCCGATCCCCCGCCCCCCTACACACCCCCGGCCGGCCCGCCGCCCCCGCCCGCCTACACGGAAGTCCCCGCCGGGGCCTTCGACCCCCGTGAGCTGACCGACTTCCAGCTGGACGAACTCGTGCACCGCATCATCGGCCGCATCACCCGTCTGATCCGCGCAGAACTGCGCCTGGACCGCGAACGCGTCGGCCGGCTCCGCGACCCCCGCCACTGACCGGCCCTCCAGCCGCCCCGGAACGACAGAAAGGCCCACCCGCGATGTCCCGCCAGGATCCGGGCTCCACCATCTGGTTCACCCTCAGCATCGACGGCGAGAGCCTCGGCTACTTCAACGGATGCGAAGGGCTGTCCTCGCAGGTGGAGATCGAGCAGCGCCAGGAAGGCGGCAACAACGGCTTCGTCTGGCAGCTGCCGACCCGCGTGTCGTTCTCGACGATCCGGCTGACCCGTCCGCTCACCCCGGACACCACGAAGGTCGCCAAGTGGATCTCGTCGCTGCAGACGGGCATCAAGCGGCCCACCGCCCAGATCGCGGCGCTGCGCGCCGACGGGTCGGAGGTCGCCCGGTGGGGGCTCATCGACGTGCTGCCGGTCAGCTGGACCGGCCCCACCCTCGACCCGGCCAACCCGGCCGTGGCGACCGAGGTTCTGGAGATCACCCACCACGGGTTCACGGACTGAGCGGAACGGACGGAACCGACGGACCGACGGACCGACGGAACAAGCGGAACGAACCGAGGGGAGGAACGGGACATCATGGCCAAGGGCAGCAAGAGGGGCGCGGGCAAGAGCCTCATCCGCGCCACGCTCGCCATTCACGAACCGCCGAAGGGCAAGAGCAGGACACCCGGCGGGATCATCAAGACGTTCGACTTCGACTTCAACCCGGCGCAGCTGTCGCTGACCCGCCGGGCCCAGTGGAAGGCGACCCCCGCCCAGACCGAACGGGTGGGGCCGCTCCCGGAGTTCATGGGAGCGGAACCGCGTGAGATGGCCGTCGAGATCTTCCTGGACTCCTCCGACGAGCCGACCAGCAACTCCGTGATGAAGAAGGTCGACTCGCTGCTCGCCTGCTGCGAGGTGACGACCAAGAGCATCGCAGCCAAGCAGCCGTCGCCGCCGTGGGTCGTCTTCCAGTGGGGGTCGTTCTCGACGGCCCGGTTCACGGCGTACGTCAGCTCCGTGGCGGCCGACTACACGCTGTTCTCGACGACCGGCGTGCCCATCCGCGCCACCTGCCGGGTGCAGCTGCACGAGATCCCGATGAAGACGAAGGGGCAGAACCCGACCTCCGGCGCCCTCACCGCACAGCGCGTGCACCGGGTCGTGGCGGGCGACTCGCTCCAGTCGCTGGCCTGGCGGGAGTACGGCAACGCGGCCGCGTGGCGCTCCATCGCGGAGGCCAACGGCATCGACGACCCGTCGCGGCTGCCGACCGGCGTCGAACTCGTGCTGCCGGCCGCCGAGGAGGTGCGTTCCTGATGGTGCAGTCCGCTTTCGTCAGCGTCGTCGACGTGAAGATCGGCGGCGCCCCGCTGCCGCCCGAGTTCGTTCCGGACCTGGTGGAGAGCCACGTCGACCAGGGCGTCGGTGTCCCGGCCGCGTTCCGGCTGACGTTCCGCGACCCGTACCGGCTGCTGCTGGGCAAGCTGGGCATCACCTTCGGCACCGAGGTGGTGTTCGCACCGGTGGCCGACGGCGAGGGCGCCGGTGATCCGCTGCTGACCGGTGAGGTCACCGGCCTGGAGGCCGACTACGACGGCACCGGCAGCTACACCGTCGTCCGCGGCTACGACTTCGGGCACCGCCTGCTGCGCCAGCGCCGGGTGGCCGCGTACCGCAACCAGAGCGCCTCGGACATCGCCCGCAAGCTCGCCGGCAAGGACGGTGTGCCGATCGGGCGGATCGACTCGACGAAGACGGTGTACGAGTTCATCAGCCAGTCCAACGTCACCGACTGGGACTTCCTCGCACGGCTCGCCGACGAGAACGAGATGGTCATGTCGGTGGACGCGGACGGCAGGTTCCGGTTCGTGAGGCCCAAGTCGGCCTCCGGCGCGCCCTCCCCGGACACCGACGGCGACAAGAGCCCGTTCGTCCTCCAGGGCGGGCACGACATCCTGCGCCTGCGGGCCGCCGTCACCGCCGCCGACCAGGTGGCCAGGGTCGAGTCGCGCGGATGGGACGTGACCACCAAGAAGAAGCTGACCGCCACCGCGCCCGCGACCGGCAACCCCGGCATCACCATCGGCACCACCCCGGGCGCGGCGGCCGGGACGTTCAAGGAGGCGAAGCTCGTGGAGACGGGCACGCCCTACGACAAGCAGAGCGAGGTGAAGTTCGCCGCCGACGCCCTGGCCGACGACGTCACCGGCTCGTTCGCCGAGCTGGAGGTCGTCGCGCGCGGAAACCCCAAGCTGCGCCCGGGAGTTCCGGTCGCGCTGGCCGATGTCGGCGTGCCCTTCGAGGGCAAGTACACCGTCACCTCGGTGCGGCACGACTTCGGCGACGGCAAGCACTACGAGGCGTGGGTGACGGTCAGCGGACGGCAGTGGCGCTCGCTGTACGGGCTGGCCTCGGGCGGGACGCCCGCCGCGCCCCGGCTGCCCGGCGTGGCCAACGCGCTCGTCACCGACGTGAACGACCCGCTCAAGCAAGGGCGGGTGCGACTGCAGTTCCCGTGGCTGGACGACACCTACGTCAGCGACTGGACGCGGACCGTGCAGCTGGGCGGTCTGGGCGGCGGCGGGGTGTTCCCGATGGACGTCAACGACGAGGTGCTGGTCGCGTTCGACCGCGGTGCCCTGGACCATCCGTTCGTGATCGGCGGGCTCTACAACGGGCGGGACAAGCCGACCGCCGTCGGTGACGTGCCGTTGCACGACACGGTCCGCAAGAAGGCGAGCCGGCACACCGTCTCCGACCGGGACGGCAACCGGATGGACCTGCTCAGCCAGAAGACCGGCGGCCGCAAGCAGGGCGTCCGGCTGGTCTCCGGCGACAAGCAGCTGACCATCAACCTGGACCGGACGAAGACCGAGATCGTCGTGGACAGCAAGGGCTCGGTGACGATCAAGGGCAGCCGGTCGGTGTCGGTGGAGGCCGGTGGCGATCTCAGCCTCAGCGCCCGGCGCAGTCTGACCATCAAGAGCGGCGGCCCGCTGAGTATCCAGGGCGGCGGTCTGGTCAACGTGCGGGCCGCCGGAGCGATCAGCGTGAACGCGCTCGGCGCGCTGAACCTGGACGCGAAGGGCATCGCGAACCTCACCGGCGGCGGCACCGTGCAGATCAACTCGCTCGTCAACACGACGATCAAGGCCCCGACCACGCTCATCGGATCGAAGGTGTTCGGCGTCACCACCATCCCCGTCCCGATGCCGATCCCGTGACCGCGACCGTGACCGTGACCAGGAAAGACAGGGTGTGCTTCTGATGGCCGAGCAGTTCGTCGGCTCCGGCTGGTCGTTCCCGCTGCGCATCGGGCCGACCGGCGGGATCGCCCTGGTCAGCGGGGAGCGGGAGGTCGAGGAGGCGATCCGGCTGGTGCTGTCGACCGCGCCGGGCGAGCGGCCGATGCGGCCGGACTTCGGCTGCGCGATCCATGACCTGGTGTTCGCGCCGGTCAACGAGCAGACGGCGGGCCGCATCCAGCACGAGGTGTACGTCAGCCTGGACCGCTGGGAGCCGCGCATCGAGGTCGACGACGTCGAGGTCACCGCCGGCGGAGACCAGAGCGTCCTCTTCATCGACGTCCGCTACTCGATCCGCGGCACCAACAACCCGCGCAGTCTGGTCTTCCCGTTCTACGTCATTCCGTCCCACGAGGAGCCCGACGCCCCCGGCGCGGGCGCCGCCCCCGAAAGCGACCACTGATGGCCCTGCCCTCCCCCAACCTCGACGACCGCCGCTTCCAGCAGTTCGTCGACGACGCCAAGCGCTACATCCAGCAGCGCGCCCCGGAGTGGACCGACCACAACGTCTCCGACCCGGGCGTCACCCTCGTCGAGACGGTCGCCCACATGGCCGACCAGATCGTCTACCGGCTGAACCGGGTGCCGGAGAAGAACCATCTGGCGTTCCTGGACCTCGTCGGGATCACCCTGTTCCCGCCGTCCGCGGCCCGCACCGACGTGACGTTCTGGCTGTCGGCGCCGCAGGAGGCGCCGGTGCGGGTGCCGGTCGGCACGGAGGTCGCCACGCTGCGCACCGAGAGCGAGGAGGCGGTCGTCTTCGCGACCGAGCGCGAACTGGCGGTGGTGCCCTGCGCGTTGCGCCACCTGCTGGTGCAGCTCCGGGGCGAGCCGGTGGCCGACCGGACGCACGACCTCGCCGAGGAGGACAAGGACCTGCTGTGCTTCGCCGAGTCGCCCGGCCCCGGTGACGCCATGCTGCTCGGTCTGACGGCGGCGGTGCCGCACTGCGCGGTCGCCCTGGAGCTGGACAGCCGGGTGGACGGCGTCGGAGTGGACCCGCGGCAGCCGCCGCTGGTGTGGGAGGCGTGGACCGCGGACGGCTGGCAGCCCTGCGAGGTGGACCGGGACGGCACCGGCGGCCTCAACCGGCCCGGCGAGGTCGTCCTGCACGTCCCCGGCGGGCACGTGCTGTCCCGCAACGCCGGCCAGGAGGCGGGCTGGCTGCGCTGCCGGGTCACCGACCCCCTGCCGAATCAGCCCTTCTACACCACCTCGCCCACGGTGCGGGCCGCCGAGGCGTTCACGATCGGCGGCACCACCGGCGCCGTGCACGCGGAGACGGTCCACGACGAGGCGCTCGGCGAGTCCACCGGGCTGCCGGGGCAGCGGCTGCGGCTGGCGCACGCACCGGTGGTCGGCGACGACCCGCCGGTGCTGCTGCAGACCGCCGAGCACGACGGCTGGGCGGACTGGCGGGTCGTCCCGAACTTCGCGTCGTCGGGGCCGCGGGACCGGCACATCACCCTCGACGCGACGACCGGCGAGATCGCCTTCGGACCGGCCGTGCGCGAACCCGACGGCTCCCTGCGGCAGTACGGGACGGTCGCCCCCAAGGGCGCCCCCGTGCGGGCCCGCCGGTACCGCACGGGCGGTGGCCGCGCGGGCAACGTGGCGCGCGGTGCCGTGCGGATCCTGCGCACCTCCATCCCGTACGTCTCCGAGGTCGTCAACCGCGAGGCCGCGCGCGGCGGTGTGGACGGGGAGACGGTCGAGGAGGCCAAGGTCCGGGCGCCGATCACGCTGCGCGCCCAGGAGCGGGCCGTGACCCTGCGCGACTACGAGGAGCTGGCCCGCCGCGCCGCTCCGGAGACGGCACGCATCACGTGTCTGGAGGGCAAGGAGGGCGAGCACGGGGCCTACGCGGTACGGGTCCTGGTGGTCCCGCAGGCCGTGCCGGATCCCGGCGGCCGGCTGCGCTTCGAGCAACTGGTGCCCGGCGACGCCCTGCTGGACCGCATCACCCGGCATCTGGACGAACGGCGCCTGATCGGCACCCGGTTGGCGGTGGGGCCGCCGTACTACCAGGGCGTCACGGTCGTGGCCACGGTGCACGCGTTCCGGGGCGTCGACACCGACCGGGTGCGCCGGCAGGCGCACGACGCCCTGTATCGGCACCTCGATCCGCTGACCGGCGGTGCGGACGGCACGGGCTGGCCGTTCGGGCGGCCGGTCCAGGCCGGGGAGGTGTTCGCGGTGCTGCAGCGCGTACCGGGTGTCGAACTGGTCGACGAGGTGATCCTGCACCCCGCCGACCCGCTCACCGGCAAACGGGGCGAGCCGACGGACCGGATCGATCTGTCGGCGCCGTCGCTGGTGTTCTCCTTCGACCACCGCGTCCGGGTGATCGGAGACGGATCCTGATGGGCCGGATCCCGATGAGCAGGATCCCGATGGGCCGGATCCCGATGGGACGGATCCCGATGGGCCGGATCCCGATGGGCCGGATCCCGAAGCGGAGCAGCGTATGAGGGGCTCCATCGACGGTCTCGGATCGTCCGCGCCGATCGGCGTGATGCTGCCGGCCGTGTTCGCCGACGACGACCTGGCCCAGCGGTTCGTGGGCGGGCTCGACGATGTGGTCGCCCCCATCCTGAGCGTGCTGGACTGTCTCGACACCTACTTCCGCCCGTCCCTCGCGCCGCTCGACTTCGCCCAGTGGCTGGGCAGTTGGGTCGGCGCGGAGACCGAGGGCGACGAACCCGAGCCGCTGCTTCGGGCCGCCGTGGCCGCCGCCGCGTATCTGCACCGCATCCGCGGCACCCGGCGTGGTCTGGCCGAGGCGGTCCGGCTGGCGTTCGGCGTCGAGCCCGAGATCACGGAGAGCGGCGGCGCGTCGTGGGACGCCCGCCCCCTGGGCCCGTTCCCCGGCGACCCGCGCCCCCGCCTGCACGTGCACCTGCGCCTGCCCGCCCCCACCCCCGCGGACCGGCACCGCCTGGACACCCTCGTGTCCGCGGCCCGCCCCGCCCACATGCCCTACACCGTCCAGGTGACCGCCACCCCCGAGAGGACCCCGCACCCATGACGACCCCCCAGAACTGCGCCGACTGCGGCACCCGCGCGCAACCGGGCCAGTCGTTCTGCGACGCATGCGGGTCGGTACTGAGCTGGACGGACCGCCCGGCAGGATCGCCCAGGACACCCGAACCCGCCGGCGCCACCGGCCCTTCCCGGCCCTCCCACCCGGCGAACGGTTCCGAAGCCGACGGGCCGCCCCGGACCTCCGGCACGGCCGACGACCCCGAAGCCCCGGGCCCCATCACCCCGCCCCGAACCACCAGCCCGACCGGCGGCCCCGGGGCCGAGGGACCTCCCCACCCCGCCAGGACCCCCCACTCCACCGCCCCCACCGAAGGACCCGGCGCCCACCGGCCTCTCCACCCCTCCACCCCGGCCGAAGGACCCGACGTCCACCAGCCTGCCCACTCCGCAGGAGCGGCCCGTGGCGAGTCGGCCGGCGGATCCTCCGCGGTGTCCTCGACCGCCCGGGCCGGTTCCGGCGCCGACTCCCGCAGGTCGCCCTCCCCGGCGTCCTCACCCGAGCCCGAGCCCGGCTGGGACGCCTTCGCACGCCCGGACGGCGGGACCGGCCTGCCCCTCACCTCCCGGGACCGGCAGAACACGGACAGGACGGCACAGCCCGGCGCGTCCACAGCCGCCACCGCCACCACCGGCGAAGCCACCGGCGCGTTCCGACCGGCCCCGCGGCACCCCGCGCCCCGGCCCGGCACCCCCGACGATCACGCGAGCCCTCCGCGCACCACCGGGCAACCCGCCCCCGGCGAAACCGCCCCCACCCAGCCCGTCCCCCCAGCCACACAGCCGCACCCGCACCCGCGCCCCGCAGATCCGCACGGCATGACCGACCGAGCCCGCCGGCTCCTCGTCCCGGTCACCGACGCCGAACCCCGCCCCGCCGCCGAACCCTCCGTCGCCCCCGTCCTGCCCGGCCGCCCCGCCCCCCAGCGCCCCGAGGCCGTCCGGGCCCCGGGCGAGGAGCACGGCCTCGACGGCGGCTCCCCGTGCCCCTGGTGCGCGACGCGCAACCGCCCCGAGCGGCACTTCTGCGCACGGTGTGCGATGCCCATGGCCGGTGACGGACCCGCCCCGGCCCGGCTCCCCTGGTGGCGGCGGCTCGGCCCCTTCGGCAGCCCGGAGACGCCCTGGGCGGGCGACCGCCCCCGGCTGCGCCGCGCCTTCGACCGCGTCCTGTCCTGGCTGGGCATCGCGATCGTCCTGTCGCTGCTGATCGCGCTGGCGGTCAACATCCCGGCGGGCATCCAGGCCACCCGCGACCACTTCGCCAAGCGCGCCCCGGTCTCCCCGGACCGCTACAACGCCTCGCGCTCCTACCCCGGCCACAAGCCGGACCTGGTCTTCGACAAGCTCAACGACACCTGGTGGGGCCCGGGCGTGTCCCAGTCGGGTCAGGGCCAGTACATAGAGGCCCGGTTCGACCAGCCCACCCGGCTGCTGGACCTGATCATCACGCCGGGCACGTCCACGCGCGCCGACCAGCTCGCCAAGTCGGCGCTGCCGCACCGCATCCTGGCCACGATCACCGGCAAGGACGGCCGGACCACCACCCGCCGGCTGACCCTCGACCAGGGGGCGGGCCCGCAGCGGCGCTCCTTCCGCGTCGGCGAGGTCAGCGCCGTCCGCTTCACGATCGAGTCCGCCTACGGCATCTCGGCGAAGAAGCAGGTCGCCATCGCGGAGATCGAGTTCTTCGGTCCGTCCAGCGCGAACAACGCCTGAGCACGCGGCGGCCCCGGACGGATCCAGCCGTCCGGGGCCGCTCTGCGGTGTCGGGTCCGCTCACGCGTCCAGCGACGTCATCACGTGCTTGATCCGCGTGTAGTCGTCGAAGCCGTACCCCGAGAGGTCCTTGCCGTAGCCGGACTTCTTGAAGCCGCCGTGCGGCATCTCGGCGACCAGCGGGATGTGCGTGTTGATCCACACACAGCCGAAGTCGAGCTTCTTGGACATCCGCATGGCGCGGCCGTGGTCCTTGGTCCACACGGAGGAGGCCAGCGCGTACTCGACGCCGTTGGCCCACTCGACGGCCTGCTGCTCGTCGGAGAACGACTGCACGGTGATGACCGGGCCGAAGACCTCCTTCTGGATGATCTCGTCGTCCTGCTTCAGGCCCGAGACGACGGTCGGCGCGTAGAAGTAGCCCTTGTCGCCGACCCGTTTGCCGCCGGCCTCCACGCGCGCGTGCGCGGGCAGCCGGTCGATGAAGCCCTCGACCTGCTTGAGCTGGTTGGGGTTGTTGAGCGGGCCGAACAGCACGTCCTCGTCGTCCGGCTGCCCGGTCTTGGTCTCGGAGGCGGCCTTCGCCAGCGCGGAGACGAACTCGTCGTGGATGGACTCGTGGACGAGCACGCGCGTGGCGGCGGTGCAGTCCTGGCCGGCGTTGAAGTAGCCGGCGACCGAGATGTCCTCGACGGCCTTCGCGATGTCGGTGTCCTCGAAGACCACGACCGGGGCCTTGCCGCCCAGCTCCAGGTGCACGCGCTTGACGTCCTTGGCGGCGGACTCGGCGACCTGGATGCCGGCGCGCACCGAGCCGGTGATGGAGGCCATCGCCGGGGTCTCGTGCTCGACCATCATGCGGCCGGTCTCGCGGTCACCGCAGATGACGTTGAAGACGCCCTTGGGGACGATCGAGCCGATGATCTCGGCCATGAGGACCGTCGAGGCGGGGGTGGTGTCGGACGGCTTCAGCACGACGGTGTTGCCCGCCGCGATCGCCGGGGCGAACTTCCACACGGCCATCATCATCGGGTAGTTCCACGGCGCGACCTGCGCGCAGACGCCGACCGGCTCCCGGCGCACGATGGAGGTCAGGCCCTCCATGTACTCACCGGCCGAGCGGCCCTCGAGCATCCGCGCCGCGCCCGCGAAGAAGCGGATCTGGTCGACCATCGGCGGGATCTCCTCGGAGCGGGTCAGCCCGACCGGCTTGCCCGTGTTCTCCACCTCGGCCGCGATCAGCTCCTCGGCGCGCTCCTCGAAGGCGTCCGCGATCTTCAGCAGGGCCTTCTGGCGCTCGGCGGGCGTGGTGTCGCGCCAGCCGGGAAAGGCCTCGGCGGCCGCCGCCATCGCGGCGTCCACGTCCGCCTGCCCGGACAGCGGAGCGGTCGCGTACGCCTCGCCCGTCGCGGGATTGACCACCTCGGTGGTCCGTCCGTCGGCGGCGTCCCGGAACTCACCGCCGATGTAGTTGCGCAAGCGACGCAGCTCGGTGCTCACTGCCGGCCCTCCAGTTCGGATGTCCAGTACTTGAGACACCCACCCTAGTCGTCCGACCCACGTTTTCAACACCCCCGCTCCCTTCGATCGTGCGGAATCCGCAGGAGTGAGCTACCGAAACAACGGATTTCATTGATCGAGGCTTGCGGAAGTGTCGAGACCTCGTGCACAGTGACCTCGTGGCCAGTCGAAGCGCAGACCAGAAGGGGTCGCGGGAGCCCCGCGAGCCCTCCCGCGAGTCCAGGAACGGCAGCTCGCCGCAGCTGGACGCCGTGTCCCTCGCCATCATCGAGCAACTCCAGGAGGACGGCCGCCGGCCGTACGCCGCCATCGGCAAGGCCGTGGGCCTGTCGGAGGCGGCCGTGCGCCAGCGCGTCCAGAAGCTGCTCGACCAGGGCGTGATGCAGATCGTCGCCGTCACGGACCCACTCACCGTGGGCTTCCGCAGACAGGCGATGGTCGGCGTCAACGTGGAGGGCGACGTGGAGTCGGTCGCGGACGCGCTGTCGGCCATGTCCGAATGCGAGTACGTGGTGATGACCGCGGGTTCCTTCGACCTGATGGTGGAGATCGTCTGCGAGGACGACGACCACCTCCTGGACGTCATCAACAAACGCATACGGGCGGTGCCCGGAGTGCGCTCCACCGAGAGCTTCGTCTACCTCAAGCTCAAGAAGCAGACCTACATGTGGGGAACCCGATGATCGTGAGGACCCGATAGCCGTGAGCAAGGACCTCTCCCAGACCGCGTACGACCACCTGTGGATGCACTTCACGCGCATGTCGTCGTACGAGAAGGCTCCCGTCCCCACCATCGTCCGGGGCGAGGGCACGTACATCTACGACGACCAGGGCAAGCGCTACCTGGACGGCCTCGCCGGCCTGTTCGTGGTGCAGGCCGGGCACGGCCGGGTCGAGCTCGCCGAGACCGCCTTCAAGCAGGCGCAGGAGCTCGCGTTCTTCCCGGTGTGGTCCTACGCCCACCCCAAGGCCGTCGAGCTGGCCGAGCGTCTCGCCGGGCACGCCCCGGGCGACCTGAACAAGGTCTTCTTCACCACCGGCGGCGGTGAGGCGGTGGAGACCGCCTGGAAGCTCGCCAAGCAGTACTTCAAGCTGACCGGCAAGCCCACCAAGCACAAGGTCATCTCGCGCGCGGTCGCCTACCACGGCACCCCGCAGGGCGCCCTGTCCATCACCGGCCTGCCGGCCCTGAAGGCCCCCTTCGAGCCGCTGGTCCCGGGCGCGCACAAGGTCCCCAACACCAACATCTACCGCGCCCCGATCCACGGCGACGACCCCGAGGCCTACGGCCGCTGGGCCGCCGACCAGATCGAGCAGCAGATCCTCTTCGAGGGCCCGGACACGGTCGCCGCGGTCTTCCTGGAGCCGGTGCAGAACGCGGGCGGCTGCTTCCCGCCCCCGCCCGGCTACTTCCAGCGGGTCCGCGAGATCTGCGACCAGTACGACGTACTGCTCGTCTCGGACGAGGTCATCTGCGCCTTCGGCCGCCTGGGCACCTACTTCGCCTGCGACAAGTTCGACTACGTGCCGGACATGATCACCTGCGCCAAGGGCATGACCTCGGGCTACTCCCCGATCGGCGCCTGCATCATCTCCGACCGCCTGGCCGAGCCGTTCTACACGGGAGACAACACCTTCCTGCACGGCTACACCTTCGGCGGCCACCCGGTCTCCGCGGCCGTGGGCCTGGCCAACCTCGACCTGTTCGAGCGCGAGAACCTCAACCAGCACGTGCTGGACAACGAGGGCAACTTCCGCGCCACCCTGGAGAAGCTCCACGACCTGCCGATCGTCGGCGATGTCCGCGGCAACGGCTTCTTCTACGGCATCGAGCTGGTGAAGGACAAGCACACCAAGGAGTCCTTCGACGACGAGGAGACCGAGCGCGTCCTGTACGGCTTCCTCTCCAAGGCGCTCTACGACAACGGCCTGTACTGCCGCGCCGACGACCGCGGCGACCCGGTCGTCCAGCTCGCCCCGCCACTGATCTCCGACCAGTCGACGTTCGACGAGATCGAGCAGATCCTGCGCGCCACCCTTACGGAGGCGTGGACGAAGCTCTGACGCCCGTCGCTCAGATCGTCTGCCTGGATGATCAACACCGGCCCCGGTACCGCCCGTTCGAGTGAGAAACGGCGGCCCGGGGCCGCGTGCTGTCCGGCGTCCCGCCGCCTTCTGCCTAGCGTGCCCAGTGACCGATCGGCCCTCCCTTCGTTCCCCCGCACGGGGGATGGCACGGGAACTACGGATCTGAACCGAGGTGTACGCGCATGGAGGCCCCGCCGGACAACGACGTGCTCTGGGCACGCGCCCTGCACTTCCAGCACGACGACGGCTCGCCCGCGCTCTGCGGCGTCTCGATCGGCGTGCGCGAGGGTGAGATCCTCGCGCTCAGCGGACCGCGCGGCAGTGGCAAGACGACCCTGCTGCGGTGCCTGTCCGGCCTGGTGCCCGTCCGGCGCGGCGAGGTCTGGTTCAACAGCGTGCCCGTGCACACCATGGGCCCCCTCACCCGCGAGCGGCTGCGTCGCGACCGCTTCGGCTGGATCGACCCGGCTCCCTCCCTGGTCCCGGAGCTCAACGTCTGGGAGAACGCCGCCCTGCCGCTGATGCTGCGCGGCACCAGCCGGCGCCGCGCCAAGACCGCGGCCCTGGAGTGGCTGGAGCGCCTGGACATCGGCGACAGCGCCCGCAAACGGCCACACCAGCTGGTGCAGGCCGAGCGCCAGCGGGTCTGCATCGCCCGTGCCCTCGCCCCCGCGCCGTCGGTCCTGTTCGCCGACGAGCCCGCCGCGCCCCTGCACCGCGCCGACCGTGCCCATGTGCTGCGCACCCTGACCACGGCGGCCCGGTCCCACCGCATCACCGTCGTCCTGGCCACCCACGACCCGGAGACGGCGGCCCTCGCCGACCGCACCGTGTCCCTGCTCGACGGGCGGCGCGTCCAGACCCTGCACCTGCCGCCGGTCAGTGAGAACGCCGAGCCGGAAGGCCGGGCCGCGTGCTCGCTCTCCGTCTGACCCGCGGTGCCCACCCCGCCGTTCAGCTGCGCCGCCTGATGGTCGCGGCGGCTTCGGCGGGCACGGGCTTCCTGCTGCTCTGCGCCCTGGGCTACGCACTGGGCCACCCCGGCTCCCCCGGCGCCGCCCTGCTGCGGCTGGCCTGGTGCGCGGCCCCGCTGGCCGCCACGGTGTACTTCGCGGTCGCGGTGGCCCGGACCGACCCCGGTACCAAGCCCCGCGCCGGCCTCTCGGCGATCGGCCTCGGCCCGGTGCGCATGATGGCCGTCTCGGCGACGACGACGGCCCTGTCCTGCACGCTGGGTTCGATGCTGGCCCTGCTCGTCTTCCTGCACCTGCGGGGCGACCTGACGGGCATGCCCTTCGACGGTGCCGCCGCCGGCTCCCTGGCCGCGGACCAGCCGCTGCCGCTGCCGGGCGCCCTGACCCTGCTGGCGTTCGTGCCCGTGGGCGCGTCGGTGGCGGTGGCGCTGGCCCTGCGGCCGCGTGAGGCGGGGCCGGCCGGGCCCCGGGCGGCCCGGATGTGCGGCCGCTTCGGCGCGTACCGGCGCACCGGCACCCGCGAGACCTTCGGGGCGTACGGCAGGTTCGGCCGGCAGATCATCCGGTCCGCGGAAGGCCGTACCGCCGGGCCGGCCACGCACAGCGGGCCGCCCGCGGCCCGGACGAGCGGGTCGGCCTCGCCGGCGGCATCGGGTCCCGGCGCAACGGTGAGCGCGGTCGCGGACCCCGCCCGACCGCCCGCTGTCCACCCGGGCGCCGTGGCCCCGGCCTCATCGGAAGCGGCGGTCGCGAGCGCCCAGGCAGGCGATGCCGCCCAGCGGCTCAGTCCGCGCGCGGCGGCGCCGGACGCGGCCGGAGCCATCAGCCCCGCCGGGGCATGGGCAAGTCACCCGGACCCGGGCGCCGCGGCGCCCGCCGCCCCCGGCGAGTCAGCGGCCCCCGACGCGCCCCTGCCGGACACCGTCGCCGCCCCCTCCGGTCTCCCCTGGGGCATCACCCTGCTGGCCGCGGGCCTCGCCGTGGAGAGCTACACGAGCCGCACCGCCCCCACACCCCCCGACCTCTCCTTCTCCGGCGCGTCCCCCGGCGTGATGGCGGGCTGGGCACTGGCCGCCGTCGGCCTGGCCCTGGCCGGACCGGGCCTGACCCACCTGTGCGGGCGGCTGCTCCAGTCGGCCCGCCCCGGCGCCCTGCGGCTCCTGGCCGGCCGCATCCTCATGGCGGAGGCCGTCCGCATCGGACGCCCCCTGGGGATCGTCTGCGCGGTCCTGTCCGCCGCCTGGGCCATGGCGCTGCTGCACGCCCCGGACGGACTCTCGCTCGGCCCGCTCACCACCCTCGGCGTGCTGCTCGTGACCGGCTGCACCACGGCGACGCTCCTCACGGCCGCCGTCGAGGCCCGGCAGGCCCGCGCCGGCACCACCGCCGCACTGCTGCGGCTCGGTGCCCCCGCCACGATGCTGCGCAGTGCCGCCGCTCTCCGCGCGGGCGCGCTGCTCGCCCTGTTCGGTCCGCTCGCCCTGACGGTCGCGGAGCTGGCGGCGCTGCCCCTGGCGCGCTGAGCCTCCACTGGAAAACTCGTACGAAAAAAATCTCGGCACGGCGATGAGTTCCGCGCGGGCCCCCGGTCTATCCCCGCGTAACGACACGGACCCCGTAGAGAGAGTCTTCGCATGTACCAGCAGATGATCTTCGTGAACCTGTGCGTCAACGACCTCGGCGCCTCCAAGAAGTTCTTCACGGAGCTGGGCTTCACGATCAACGAGCAGTTCAGCGACGACACCACCGCATCGGTCGTGATCAGCGAGACCATCGTGGTGATGGTGCACACCAAGGAGAAGTACTCCCAGTTCACGAAGAAGGAGATCGCGGACTCGACGAAGACCAGCGAGGTGCTGCTCGCGCTGAGTGCCGAGAGCCGCGAGAAGGTCGACGAGCTGGTCGAGAAGGCGGTCGCGGCGGGCGGTTCCGTCTCGGGCGAGACCCAGGACCACGGCTTCATGTACGGCCGCGCCTTCGACGACGTGGACGGCCACACCTTCGAGGTCGTGTGGATGGACCCGGCGGCCGTCGAGGGCTGAGAGGCGCTGTGCCAGCATGGGCGGGTGCAGACGATGCCCGCCCATGCGGCCCACCACGACGACCGTGAGATAGAGACCCTCGAGGAGTTCGACGCGACCGTCTCGGCGCGCGGCACCCTCGCCGGACACCGCGTCCAGGCCGTCGATCTGACGGACCGTACGCGCGAACTGCTCACCACGGACACGTCGGGCGCGGTCTTCCTCGGCTGTGCGATGCGCGACGACGCGGCCGCGAAGGTCCGCAGCGACGGCGCCCTGGTCTTCCCGCCGGTCCCGGGCCTGCCGTTCGACCCGTACCGCGGCCTGGTCTACTCGCCGGACGAACTCTTCGAGTCGCTGGCCGACGGCTACGAGGCCACCCCCGACGCCCTCGCCTACGCCTGGTTCCAGCGCACCAAGGCGGACCGCGACATCTACGCGTCCGTGCTCCGCGCGGTCCACGACGACTCCGTCTCGGACGCGCTCGACGAACTCCTGTCCGGCGCCCGGGTCGTGGGCGTCATGGGCGGCCACGCGATGGCCCGGGGCACCGAGGAGTACGCCGGCGCCGCACGGCTCGGCCGGGAGCTGGCCCGCGCCGGCTTCACGATCGCCACCGGCGGCGGCCCGGGCGCGATGGAGGCGGCGAACCTCGGCGCGTACGCCGCCCCGTTCGGCGACGAGATGCTCACCGAGTCACTCGAACTCCTCGGCAAAGCACCGCACTTCACTCCGTCGATCACCCAGTGGGCCGCCGCGGCCTTCGAGATACGCACCCGCTGGCCGCAGGGCGGCCGTTCGGTGGGCATCCCGACCTGGTTCTACGGCCACGAGCCGCCGAACGCCTTCGCCTCCCACATCGCCAAGTACTTCGCCAACGCCACCCGCGAGGACGGCCTGCTGGCCCGGTCCAACGCGGGTGTGGTGTTCCTGCCGGGTGCCGCCGGGACCGTCCAGGAGATCTTCGACAACGCGACGCCCAACTATTACGAGTCACGCGGTGAGCCGACGCCGATGGTCCTGGTGAACCGCGCGCACTGGACGGAGAAGCTGCCCGCGTGGCCGCTGCTCCGGTCGCTGGCCGGGGGGCGCTCTATGGAGACGCGGATCGCGCTGGTGGAGCGGATCGAGGAGGCGCCGGAGGCGTTGAAACGTCTCGGCGGTTAATAAGAAGGCAAAGCAAGTGCTTGCACCCTGCATATGCGTTGACACTGCTTATGCAGCGCTTATAGACCTGTGAGTCTCACGGTGGTGCTGATGTCCAGTCAGCACTGCCTCAGCCCCCCGCTTTAGCAATCCTGTAAAGGACAAACGTGGCAGTTCTGTCCGTATCCCGCCGCGCACGCGCCGTGCGCGTCCTCGGTGTCGTCTCCGCCTCGGCCGCGCTCGCGCTCGGTGCCGCAGGCAACGCGCTCGCCTGCGACATCAGCGAGTTCTCCGCCGAGGCGAAGTGCGACGGCGACAAGGGCGTCATCACCGTCACCGACGTGGACCCCGCCGGCATCCCGGCGACGGTCACCGTGTACCTCGAGAACAACGGCGCCGACGTGAAGAAGATCGGCGAGCAGGTGGTCAAGGGCTCGCGCGAAGGCACCACCATCACCTTCGCCGAGGACTGGCAGCCGAACGCCGAGTACCGCATCCACGTCAAGGCCTCCCGTTACGTCGACGAGGACATCAAGCCGAACCTCGTCACCCCGGCCACCGCCTGCAAGAAGGAGGAGGAGCCCTCGGCTTCGGCTCCCCCGGCGACCCCGACCCCGTCGGCCTCCCCGTCGCAGCCGGCCGAGGAGACCGAGAGCCCTGCTCCGACGCCGTCGGAGAGCCAGAGCACCTCGCCTGCGGCCAACGCGCCCGCCCCGGCCGGTGATTCCAACCTCGCCGAGACCGGCGCCGACTCCAACACCGGAATCATCGCCGGTATCGCCGCTGTGCTGGTCGGGCCGAGCGGCACGGGCTCGACGGGGACGAGGTCATGAAGGTCGTCCACGGCCG
>NZ_JBHVCP010000039.1:69945-80755 GCF_042803315.1 Streptomyces sp. NPDC057424 | reverse complement strand
GGGCGGGGCCGCGCGAAAGCACTCGCCCGGCCCCGCCCCCTCAGCCCACGGGCAGTGCGCCGGCCGTCGCGGCTCACGACGTCGGCCGGCCGGGCTGCTTCGGCGCCCGCATGCCCGGCACCGGCGTCTGCCCGGCGGCCTTCCGATCCGCGTCCAGGGCCCGTCCGGCCGCCCGCAGCGTGCTGAGGACCGCAGTCACCTCGCGCACCGACTTCTCGGAAATCACCGACCCGATCCGCAGCTCCAGCTCGTCCTCGAAGACCTTCAACGCCCCGTCCACCCGCTTCCGCCCCTCGGACGTCAACTCGACGACCGAGGAACGGCGGTCGTTCGGGTTGGCCCGCCGCTCGCACAAACCCGCCGACTCCAGACGGTCGACCACCTTGCTCGTGCCGCCCACGGTGATCGAGAACTCCTCCGCGATGTCCTGGATACGCCGCCCGGGCCGACGCAACAGCAGATGGAGCACCTCGAACGAGGTCAGCGGCAGGCCGTGCTCCGCCCGCAACCGCCCCTCGATGCCATTCCACAGCTCGGTCTCCAGCGAGACCAGCTCCCGATACAGCTGCTTCAGGTCAGCCATCACGCATCTTCCGAAGAATTATCTTCCATAGATGATTAATGGTAGGTCATCGACGTCGGGCTCTCGGCGAACGCCGGGGTCCTGCGTCGGCGCGGGCCGGGCTGAGGCCGAAGACCTCAGCCGGTCGCCAACAGCAGGGGTCTTGCCGTGTGCCGAGCAGGGCCTGCGTCGGCAGGGGCGGACGCTGGCAGGGCGGTCGGCGAGTTCCTGGCGCAGGGGCTGTCCGTCGTGACCTGGTGCAGGGCGCCGATCAGTGCTTCGACGTCGGCCTTGAGGTGGGCGATCTCTTCGGCGTCCGCCGCTCGCAGTTCCCTCAGGCGCCGGACCTGCCGGCACAGCCGTTTCCCGCTGTCGGGGGTCTGCCCACGGGCGCGGACCCTGGCGTAGACGTCGTTCCTTCAGATCCAGGTGACGTCGAGGACAGGCATTGGGGGGACTTGGGCTTCAGCGGCCAGGGCGACGATGGTCGGGGCACCGTTGGACTGTTCGGGGGTTCCGGCCAGGATGCGCTCCATCGCGGCGCGGATGCCGTCGCGTTCGACGAGCGCGGGTGTCGCGAGCCGGCCTCCGGGGGGCGCGGTCACGGTGATGCGGGGCGGCTATGCCGCGGAGACGCTGGCTCGGTGGCGCAGGGCGAGGTTGGTGCGCCAGTGCGGCGACCAGCAGGACCCGGTCCTCCAGCGGCGGACTCCATGGCCGACCCTGGCGAACCGGGTCCGCGCCTTCACGCCGCAATGCGGTGATGAGCTGGGCGAACTGACGTGGAGCAGGAGGCTTGCTCGGGAGTACCATCTCTGCGAGGTCTTCCGGTCAGCACTCCGCAACGTGGCTTTTCTGCGCACACGCTCCGGGACTTCGGCGCCCGGGATCGACGCTTCGAACGC
Source organism: Streptomyces sp. NPDC057424 (assembly GCF_042803315.1). NCBI lineage: Bacteria > Bacillati > Actinomycetota > Actinomycetes > Kitasatosporales > Streptomycetaceae > Streptomyces > Streptomyces sp. NPDC057424. The sequence goes on along the minus strand of NZ_JBHVCP010000039.1, from coordinate 79,288 downwards.
TAACCCCCGCAGTGGCGCAGTCGTAGGGGGCACCCGTCCAGAGGGGAAAGAGTGTGGTGGAGAGCTGGTCCCGTGTGATGAGTCTTCTTCGGCAGCACGCCCCAGCCGATCACGCGGATCTGCCTGGGCCCGCTACGGAACAGATGCTCGCGGCCGCCGAGAAACGGATGGGTATCTCCCTCCCCCAGGACCTGCGGGCGTGGCTGCTGCAGAACAATCTGGATCTTCCTGAGGAAGATGTGGACGACGATGTGGCATGTTGCGGCTTCGCCGGGTTCCCGGACGAGGGAAGCTTCTTTCTGGGTGTCCGGGAGATGGAGAAGCTCTACGCGAGCCGCCTCATGCCTGGTGGAGTCGCCCCTCCGGACCAGCCGGACACTACGTTCTGGCGTAATGAGTGGATCCCGTTCCTGTCGGACCAGGACGGCTGGACGGGAAAGTTCATCGACGTGCGGGACGGGCGTATCGGCAGGTGGTTCGTGGGTGAGATCACGATCACGGGCGACTACGAATCGCTGACTCACTATTTTGACTCCGTAGCGGAGATGCTGACGAAGATCGGCGATGGAAGACATCCGGTCTGTGAGGTCGCCGAAGGGCGACTCGTCTGGTCATGAGGTAAGAGCGCTCCCCCGGTTGTTCCGGTGGGCGCCTTTCATTGAGCATTCTCAGCGTGAGTACCGACGCGGTGCCGTGGGCAGTGAGCCCTTTCCAGCCTCCCGCGTTGGCTGGACAGTCGGCCTGACGGACGGGTGAAGCCCCTGGTAGATGGGTTTTCGACCAAGAGAACCGTCTCCACCAGAGGCTTCGAATGCTTGTCTACTCGTCCGGGGTCGACGTGTCCAGCTCTGACCTCCGCTTCCTCGCCGCCCGCCTGAGGGAACGTCGCCGCACCCTCGGCACCCGATGGCGGCGCCTGAGCGCGGGCCGACAGGCCCTACTCACCCTCGCTCACCTCCGCAATGGCCGGCCCTATGCCCAGCTCACGGCCGGTTTCGGGGTCGGCACCACCACCGTCTACCGGTACGTCACCGAGGCCGTCGAGCTCCTGGCTGCCCTAGCCCCCACGCTCGCCGAAGCAGTCCGGGCCGCGTCGATGAAGGCGTTTGCGATCCTGGACGGGACGCTTCCGCCGATCGACCGGATCGCCGCCGACCGTCCCTTCTACCCGGGCAAACACAAGAAGCACGGCATGAATGTGCAGGTCACAGCCGACCGAAGGGTCGTCTCCTGTGGGCTCCACCGGCCCTGGCCGGTACCGTCCATGCCGTCCGGGCCGCACGCGAGCACGGCATCATCAACGCCCTCGCCGAGGCCGGCATCAACTGCTGGGCAGACAAGGGCTACCAGGGCGCAGGCGGCACGGTCCGTCTCCCTTACCGTGGCCGATGGGACAGCCTTTCCACTGGCCCGCAGGCCGTCGATCGGTCCCATGCGAAGGTCCGGGCACCGGTCGGGCAAGCCATCGCCACCCTCAAATCCTGGCGGCTCCTCCGCAAGCTCCGCTGCTCGACGACCCGGATCACGAGCCTCGTCCAAGCCGTCCTCACCCTCCATCTGACCAGCTCAGACTGCGGATGGAACAGGCTCAGTGTGAGAGCAAAGGCCGCGACAGGCGGGGTCGGCATCCCGTTGTGGGGAGGTGCTCGACGTCTCAACCCCACGGTACGGGAGCCCTATTGGTGCCCTGTCCTGCCGCACTCGACCTGCCTCACGCCCTCGTCGAGTGGGTCACGATGCTCATCTCACCCGTGGGGGCGACCGACGGTGCGAACTCCCGGAGACGACCGCGGCGTCGGCGGCGGGCACGCCGAGGAACAGCAGCAGCGCCCACAGCCCGCTGCCCGCGGTTGCTCGGCGAGAGCCGCGCAGGGCGGGATGCCGTCCTTCCCGGGGCGGAAGGCGTCGGCGGGATGTGGTCCGATGGCCACGGCGTACACGGCCTCGAGGGCCACGCTCGCCGTGACGGGCTCTCAAGACCCGCTCACCGCAGTGGCGTTCACCGGGCACCGGGCCTCGCCACCGCTCGCGCACCCGCGGCCCCGGGCAGCGACGTGCCGCGCGCCCGTCGGCTGCCTGTCGCCGCGGCGGGGGAAGCCGTACGGCGGGGCGACGCCCTCTCCCGCGCCGAGACGGCCTTCGTATCGGCCGAACTGGAGCTGGAGCTGTGGTTCGCCCGGGAGTTCGGCGAGCAGGACGCCGACGCGGTGCCGTTCACCGAAGCCCGCCTGACCCAGGCCCTGCTGCTGGGCGGAAGCCGGACGGTGATCGCCGGCCAGTGGCGGGTGGCCGATGGCTCCGGAGCCGCGCTGTTCTCCGTCTTCCACCGCCAACTCGCCGGCGGACACGGCAGCGCCGCCACGCTGCACCCTGCGGCACGGGCGGTGGCGGGCAGGTCCCCTGACCGCCGGCACTTCTGCCACTGGGGCGCTTTCATCGCCGTGCCGTCTGGAGGTTGCCCATGGCGGACTCCTCCGCAGACTTCGTTGCTCCACCATCCGCATCACGAGCCTCGTCCAGGCCATCCTCACCTGCATCACACGAGCTCAACCCCAGATGGAAAGGGGCTCGATCACGGCCGCGGGGGGTCCGTGGGGTCCAGCCGGGCTGTGACGCGCGCGCCGAGTTCGTGGGCCGGGGCGGTGCGGTCGAGGTCGAGGCCCAAATGGTCGGCGAGTGCCCTCAGGTGGAGTCGGCAGACGGCCTCGGCGAGCTGCGAGTAGGCCTCAGTGGCGGCTCGGGTGCGGCGGTGGGCCAGCAGGGCGAGGGTGACCGCCAGCGGCAGTGCGGGCCACCACCAGACCACGAGCGGCGCGTAGAGCATGGCCCAGGCCGCCAGAGCGGTGGCGCGCTCCAGCGCCCGGCGGGCCTCGGACAGGGCGCCGCGATCGGCGTCCGGCAAGGTCAGCCACAGGGCGGGCCAGCAGATGGTCAGGTCCAGGTGGAGGTCGCGGCGCAGGCGTACCGCGACGGCGTTGATCCGGTCGCCGCACCAGGTGGGCCGGTCCGGTGCCTCCAGGGCGATGGCGTTCATGGCCTGTCGCGCGGCCAGGACGGCGGTGTTGTCCACCGGCCGGTTCAGCGACCTGGCGGTCACCAGCGCGTCCTGCTCGCGGTGCCATGCGCGGGATGCCTCGGTCCAGCGGGCGCGGCGGGCGTCGACGCGTCCCCGCACCAGCCCGCGCAGTCGCGTGCCGGGCAGCTCCCGCCATCCCGCAGCCAGCGCCGCTCGCTCCACGGTTCCACCGAGGGCCTGGGCGATGACTCCGGCGACCGCCGCGCCACCCAGTACACCGGCCAGCAGCACCACTTGGCCGCCGAGCGTGTCGGTGACCGGGTCGGCGGCCAAGTCGGTGATGCGCCGGACCAGGTACGGCAAGTCCAGGGCGTGGCAGTGCCCCGACGTGCGGGCCGCCGTCGCGACCGCCAGGTACAGGGCGCCCGGCAGCACGAGCAGCGTGAACCACCGCTCGGCGAACTTCTTGCCGAGTTCGGAGAGGAAGCCGGAGAGCATGTGTTCAGTGCGGCTTCCTGCGCAGCAGCGCGCCTGTGAGGGTGCACCGGGGAATGTCACCGGGGCAGGGGAGCCAGAAGCGGGCACAGCGGTCGCCCGGGCAGTAATACGCCGCGCCGCCCGAGCCGGTCCGCGGCTGGCCCGGGGGCTGGAAACCGGGCTCGCCCGCGCGCAGTCTGCCGTACAGGCCGCGGGCGTCGCCGGTGCCCTGGAGTGCGGCGTGCAGCACGTTCAGTGCGGCCGGTGTCGTGGTGTCCCTCGTGGTGACCGCCCGCAGCGCGTCGTCCAGGGGCGTCGCATCGGCGAACGTCTCCAGCAGGGCCGCGCGGATGGCCTCCGGGTCGGCGCACACCGCGGCCGTGCCCACAGCCACCAGTTCTTCCTCGGTCTGGGGATCGACGGTCATGTGCCCTCCGGTTCAGGCTCCAGCGTGCAGGTAGGACGCCCACAGGAACGGGACGCGGGTACGGTCGTAGGAGCCGGGCATGTCGTCTCCGTCGCGAACGGCACGCACCGCGGCGTGGAGGGCAAGGGCGGCTCGCGCCGGGTCCAGTTCGCCGCTGTCGGTGCGTAGGTTCTCGTAGAAGGTGCGGGCGACGGTGACGGCTATCTGGTCGTCGATCTCCCACAGCGTGCCGATGACATGCGGGAATCCTGCGAGCTGGAAGGCGGAGGCCAGGTGGATGGCCTCGTCGAGGGCTTCGGTGATGTCGGCGCCGGCTGTGCTGCACGCGGACAGGTAGGCGAGTTTGGCGCCGTCGAGGGCGACAGGAGCGAGGCCTCTGACGGTGAAGGGGTCGGCTTCGTGGTCGTGGAGCAGCAGCATGCTCCGGGAAGGGTCCTGGGGGTGGGTGCGGCCATGGCAGACGAAGTGGGCGAAGGCGCAGTCGGTGAGCTGGGCGAGAACGTTGGCCTTGGTGGGCAGTGCCGGGTTGGCGGTCCCCGCGCCTGGGTCCTCTCGCAGCAGGGTGACACCGGGCAGCAGGGCGCGGGCCGTCTCCGCCTCCTGGTCGGCGTGGTCCAGCTTGCCGTCGGGCAGCCCGGGAGTGGTGGGCATGGCGACGACGAGACCACGGCTGGAGCGGGATGGCCCGGTGGCCGCCCGTTCGTCCTGTTCCCGGGCGTGACCCAGCGCGCGCACCGTGGGCGTGTAGGAGGAGATGACGCGGTCCATGACGGTGCGTCTGCCGGGCCCCGGTTCGGTGTGGTGTCCGGCCGCGTGCAGCGGCAGCAGCCCCAGCAGGCCGCCGGGGACCCACCACACGCGCGGCCAGGGGTCGTCCGGTCCGGGTTCGCGATCGTGTCCGAGAGCATCGAGGACGGGCCCGGTCACGGCGTCCCACAGCCACTCCAGGACCCCGCTCATGGCCCGTTGGGCCTGCCGTCGCTGGGATGAGGCCGAGGCGCGCCAGCCGTCGGCCAGCGCGTCACGGAACGTGATGACCTGGTCGACCAGGATCTCTCCGACGAGATCGGGCAGTTCGACGTGGGTGATGCCGTCCCGGGTGAGGAGAAGGGCGTCGCATCGCTGGAAGCTGAGGTTGATGACGACCACCGAGTCGGTCCGGGCGGTGTGGAGCAGTTCATCGGAGCTGGGCGGCAGGCCGAACCGCTGGAAACCCGGCTGGGCGCGGATATGGGCGGTGAGCGCGGTGAACTCGCGTGCCAGCGGGGTGCGGTCGGGTGTGGCGAGGCCCTCGGACCCGGTCCCCAGATCGGTCATCATGACCGGCGGGAAGGCGGGCGCGGGGCTGTCGAGCAGTTCGCGCAGTTCGACGTACCGCTCGGCCAGCAGTGGGTGTTCGGCGCGGAGTTCGCTGAGGTCGCTTCGGGTTTCCAGCCCTTGGCTCAGCAGAACCGACCGTCCCGTCTCCAGCAGTCTCAGGGTCCGAACCGAGCGTTCCTGATCGGTGCCCTGGCCACTGGCGAGGACGAGCCCGCCGGCGGCGCCGGTCAGGCCTTCGAACTCGCTGACGGCGCGCTGCCGGTCGCCACGTTCCAGCTGTCGGGGGGCGACTTCGGGCAACAGCAGTACGGCGGCCTCGGCGATGTCCGCCGCCTGTTCCGGGTCGCTGTCGGAGAGGTGTCCGATCAGTGAGCGGGCGGCCCGGAGCCGGACCGACGCCGCCGCTGTGGGTGCGCCCCAGGCACGGAGCCAGGCCTGGGACACGGCTTCCCGGTCGGCAGGATCGCCGGAGCGGTCCGCGTGGTCGCCGAGGGCGAGGGCCAGGTTGGAGTACAGCACGGCGCGTCCGGGATCGTCCTCGGGGGTGACCGCCAAGGCCTCGTGGTACCGGGTGAGGGACTCGCTCAGGTCCGCCGGATCACCATAGGCGCCGAAGCGGCTGTGCAGCGCCTCCCCCAAGTTGGCGAGGCCCACGGCACGGTGGGGGTGGTCCTCGGGAGCGATGCGGACGGCCTCTCTGAGGGCGCCGACGGCGTCTTCGCAGTCCTCCCTGGCCCCGGACCTCTGGAAGCGCCGCCCCAGCGCCGTACCGAGCCCGGACAGGCAGGTCACCCGGCTGGGATGGCCGTCCGGGAGGGTGCCCACGGCCTCGCGCGCTGCCGTGATCGCCTCGTCCAGGTCGGCGGGGGAATCTGACCGCGCCGACAACTCCTGCAATCCGTACGCCAGGTTGGACAGGTGGAGCGCACGTTCGAGGTTGCCGTCGGGCATGGCCCTCGTCGCCTCGCGCAGCGCGGCCACCGCGTCGTCGAGATCGCTGCCCGAGCCGGTGATACCGAAGCGGTTCAGCAGCGCGACGCTGAGGTTGGACAAGTGCCGTCCCCGGTACAGATGATCGGCCGGAGTCTTCGTCACCGCGTCGCGCAGGGTGTGTACCGCGTCGTTCAGATCGCCACGGGAACCGGTCCTGGTGTACCGGGCCTGGAGGGCCGCCCCGAGGTTGGACAGCATTTGCCCCAGGTTCACATGACCGGGTGGTGCGGCGCGCACCGCCTCACGTGCGGCGTCCACCGCCTCGTCCCCGTCGTCGGGAGGGCCGCCGCGGGAGTAGCGGGTGTACAGAGCCAGGGCGAGATTCGACAACCGCTGGGCGCGCAGGAAGTGCCCCTCGGGGGTGGCGGCTGCGGTTTCCCGCAGGGCGTCGACGGCCTCCTCCAGAAGCCCGCGCCGGCCCGTGACAGCGTGGAACGCCAGCGTTGCCGTGCCGAGGCCGGACAGTCGGCTCGCCCGGTCCGGTTGCTCGCCGGGGGCCATGTGGATCACCTGGCGCGCGATCGTGACGGCTTCCTCCAGCATGGCCGGATCACCGAGCGCCAGAGACCGGTGGACCAGCACGCCGGACAGGTTGTGGTGGAGCAGGGCACTGTCCGGGTCGTCTGCATCCGCCCGCGACGCGGCCCGCCGTATCACGTCGAGGGCTTCCTCCAGTTGCGGCAGCTGGTCGGTCCGGGTGGCCGCCGACTGAAGGATTGTGCTCAGGTTGCCGAGGACGAGGAGACGGTCGGGGTGGCCGTCGGCGGTGAGCCGCTCCGCCTCGCGGGCCGCCCTGACGGCAGCCGCCGTATCGTCCTGGGAACCGGTGATCTCCGCACGGTCGCAGAGCGCGGTGGCCAGGCCGGACAGACGCCAGGCACGTTCGGGGTCGTCGGCCCCGGTGGCCCGTACCGCTTCGGTCAAGGCTACGACGGTGCGGTGCACATCGGCCGGGTCGCCGGTGCTCAAGGCCAGCATGCGCACCGCGAGGGCATGGTCGGAGAGCCGTCCGGCACGACCGGGGTCGCCGACGGGGGTGATCTGCACCGCCCGGTCGAGGACATCGACGGCTCTGCGTCCGCTGTCCAGGTCACCGTGGTCGTTCAGGCGGGTCTGCAGCAGCGTGCCCAGTTCCTCCAGCAGCAGCGGCAGACCGGGGTCATCGTCGGCGGTGAGCCGTACGGCCTCCTCCAGCGCGTCCACCGCCCCGTCGAGGTCCCCGGCCCGGCCGTCCTCGACGTACCGGCTGTTGAGTGCGGTGCCCTGCAAGCGGCGGAAGACCGGCCGGTCCGGGTGGTCTTCCGGCAGCCGGTCGACGGCCTCGTGATACGCGTCGACGGCGCGGTCCAGGTCCGCCCGCGCCCCTGAGCGGTCGTAGCGGAGCCACAGACACAGCGCCAGGTTGAACAGCGCCCCAGGCCGGGCGGAGTGTGTGCCGGGCGCCGCGGCGACGGCTTCTTCCAGAGTCTCCACGGCCCGGCGCAGGATCTCCGGGTCCTGGGTGTGCACGGCCCGCCCCCGCAGGGCGGCACCGAGGTGGAGCAGGCATCCGGGCCGGTCGTCGTGGTCGGGACCGAGGTCGGCGACGATGCGCTGCCACAGGGACACCAGGGCCGGTGTCACACCCTCGGCCTCGTCCAGTGCGGCGTTCAGCTGTTCCATCGCATCGGACGCCGCCGCGGCGGCGAGGTGCGGCACCAGGACGTCCGGCAGGTCGCCGACCCCGCCCAGATAGCAGGGCACGAATGCCCGCGCGACCGACTCCAGTTCCTCCTGGTCCGCGCCCGCGGGCAGGGCGTCGTACCGGTACCAGTGCAGCCAGCCGAGTGTGTGCAGCGCCCGGAGATCCTTCTCGCCGCCGTCGAGGGATTCCCAGACCCTGCGAGCCTCGTCCAGTACCTTCGGCTCCAGCACGGACCGGGTGTCACCGGTGCGTCTGGCGCGTGCCACCCGCCGCGCGATCCGTTTCAGCGCCCTGCGATCCATCCCGCCCCCCGGCCAGCATGCCCGAACTGTGCTGTAAGCGTATAGAGTTCGGACGTGTCCGGCAGCAGAGTACGGCGCTTGGGGGCAGGGGAAGCGCGGCGGCGTTGAGTGGACCACCGCCCGCACCGCACTGGCCGACCCCGCGCCGCCCACCCCCGCACGCACCCCCGCAACCTGGGAGCGTGTGTTCACCGTGTCGATGGCCGCCGACGGCACCGTCCTCCCCTCGACCTCCGTCCTCAGCACCGTCTTCGACACGTACGTCCAGCAGGGCGAAGCCTGCGACTGGTCCACCGACACCGAGCCGGACTTGGGCAACCGGGCACGAAGAACGCCAACGGCGCCCCGAGCACCGCACGGTCCTTCATCGCCTGGGGAACGGCCCCGCGCGCGGACGCCCTGGTGACCAGCGCAGAGCCCAGCCTGTGGAACCTCCATTCGGGCAACACCGACCGCAGGGCCCAGCCCTGGGAGGTCTGGTCGGCCGGCAAGGCCTCGGTCTCGAGCCGCTGGGCGTCCCAGCCCACCCTGCACACCCAGCGCGCGACGTCCACCGAGACCAAGGGCAATCCGAAGTGCGGCGCGGGCGGCTGGAGGCCGCCAGGGCAACCGGCCACGACGCGCACCTCGTCGCGAGCGGAACGTCAACACCCGCTGGGAATACGGCCAGGACTGCTGCGGCAGGTCGTGGTCCTGTACTTCGCCAAGAGCGGCCAGGCCAAGGAGATCGAGGCCCGCATCGGTGAGGACGACTCCTGGGGTCTCACCCTCGCCGAGACCGACCCGGCCGAGGCGACGGCCGCGCCCACGTGGGCCCCGCCGAAGCCGGGCGGGTCCGGTTCCCGCACCTCCGGCGCCCCGTCCGGGAGTGAGCGGTCACCTGCCCCGCAGTACCCCTCGAGGACCGCACTCCGAACAATCGGGGTGCGGTCCTCCGTATCTCATGGATCGTGGTGGTCTTTGCAGCGGAAGATCGGCCGACTACTCCTGGAGCACCGCCACGGCAATGGCTGCCCCCGTGGGGCCGGCCGCGGGTTGTCGGGGGGCGGGGGCCCCCCCCGCCCGGCCCCGCCGGGGGGGCCCCGCGGGGCGGGGGGCGCCCCCGCACCCCCCCCCCCCACCCC
>NZ_JBHVCP010000039.1:0-69935 GCF_042803315.1 Streptomyces sp. NPDC057424 | reverse complement strand
CTCATGGTCCGGGGTGTTCTTGGCCGCGTACGACCGCCCCAATACCCCGGCCCCCCCCCCCCGCCACTGGCCCCCCCGGGGCGCCCGCCCGCTTATTCCCGGCGCCCGGGCCCACCACGGGCCGGGCCCGGCGTAGGGGCCACTGCGGGACGGGTGCCTCACCGGAACCCGCCGAGCAGTGCTGATCGCCAGCGCGGTCGGCAGCACCGCGGAACAGGTGCCGCACGCTGTCCGCCCCGGCTTCCGTGCCGCGCCGGCGGGGGCGCGATCAGCACGCCAGCGGGGCGGCCTGACCTCGCGGATGTGGCGCGGACAGTTGGCCCGCGCGTCGGCGGCCTCGCGTACCGGCGGTTCGCGACGGTAGGTGACCTGAACCGCTCGTCGATACCGAGGCTGTTCGCGGTCGGCATCGGACCGACTTTGGCACCGGGCGCTTCCACAGAGGTCCGGGCGATGGCCACGCTCCGCGCTCCGTTCCTCCCGCAGCCGGTCACCGTCGCCGCGCCGGCTCCCTTGCTGCCGCCCACGACCACCGCGAGACGGCCGCCGGGATCTCTGCTGAACCTGGCCGCGAGCACGGACCCTCCTCGGAGGGAGGCTCCAGGACGGCGTGCAGCTGGGCTGCCGCCCGCGCTGCGGTCTACTCCGCCAGCGCGCCCATCGCACGGTCGAGCAGCACCGCCAGCGGGACGGATCCCCCGCAGGCCACCCACCCGGTGGCGGCGACGTCCAGGCAGGCGAGCGCGGCGGCGACCAGCGCGCTCGGCCTGGTGTCCTCCGGCCGGCCGGGGTCGATTCCCATGCGCCGGGCGATCTCCGGCACCAGCAGTTCCTGCCAGCTCAGTTGCTTCTCGTAGTGCCCGGCGCGCAGGGAAGGTGTCTCCTGGAGCATGCGCAGGTAGCTGAGTGCCTGCTCGGGGGCCTCCTCGTTCATTCGCGTCAGGACGTCGAAGGCGCGGCGCAGCGCCTCCCAGGGCCGCTCGTCGTCGGGGCGGGCGGCCAGTGCCTCCGCGATCACACGACCGGATTCCGCCAGGCGTCCCAGAACGATCTCTTCCTTGGTGCCGAAGTAGCGGAACAGGCTGGCGCGCGACAGGCCGACCTCGGCGGCGATCTGGTCGACGGTCGTCCGGTCGAACCCCTGCTCGGTGAAGAGTCGGTGCGCCACCTCGACCACCTCTGCCCGGACCGTCGCACGCATGCGCTCACGCAGGCCGGGCGGCTTGCCGGTGGACTGGGCCGAGGGTCGGGCTGCTTCGGTCATACCGGGAGCCTACAGCAGAGACTCAATGTGATACCGAGTATCAGACGCGGGATACCTGCCGGTGCGACTGCGGACTGACACCTCGGAGACCGGCTCTCGTGAGTGGTGCACATGCGTGTGCCACGCGATGAACGGCGCGGGTCCGTCCGTCGCAGGCGCATGCGCCGCAGGAGCCGCGGCGCGGGGCTATGCGGCCTGCCCCTGGGCCTGCGTGGCCACGTCGGCCCATTCCTCCCAGGTCTTCAGTCGGTCCGCGTAGACCTGGGGAACGTAGTGGAGGGGGAAGGCGCCGAAGAAGACACGCAGCGGCGGGTTGTCGGCGTCCACGATCTTCAGCAGAGCCGGGCCGGCGGCGGCCGGGTCGCCGTTCTGGACGCTGCTCAGGTTGGCGACCACGGCCGCGCGCACCTCTTCGTAGGCGGGCAGGTTCTCGGCGAAGGCGCCGGAGGACCCGCTCCAGTCGGTGGCGAAGCTGCCGGGTTCCACGAGAGTGACCTTGATTCCGAAGCCGGCGACCTCCTGCGCGAGGGAGTCGGTGAAGCCCTCCAGAGCCCACTTGGAGGCGTTGTAGCCGCCCATGAGGGGGAAGGTGATGACGCCGCCGATGCTCGATATCTGCACGATGTGGCCGCTCCCCTGCGCCCGAAGGAGGGGCAGCACCGCCTGGGTCACCCACAGGGCGCCGAAGAAGTTGGTCTCCATCTGGTCGCGGACCTGTTGCTCGGTCAGCTCCTCGACCGCGCCGAACAGGCCGTAGCCGGCGTTGTTGACGACGACGTCCAGGCGGCCGAAGTGGTCGTGCGCCCGCTTCACGGCCTCGGCGGCGGCGGCCTTGTCGGTGACGTCCAGGGTCAGAGGAAGGATCGCCTCGCCGTGGGCGGCCACCAGGTCCGCGAGGGAGTCGGCATTGCGGGCGGCCGCCGCGACCTTGTCGCCGCGCTCCAGGGCCGCCTGGACGAACTGACGGCCGAAGCCGCGGGACGAGCCGGTGATGAACCAGATCTTGCTCATGAAAACACTTCCTTCGAAATGAAGTCTTAGGAGGAGACTCTACATCTATGCGAGACGGAGTATCAAGATGAGTCACGGAATCGTTGTTGTACGCTGCCTCGCACGGCAAGGCACATCGAACGACTGGAGGACAGAGGTGTCTTCACATGAGGCGCCCGGTGACCGAGTGACGTCCGGACTCGACCGGCGGAACGAGCTCAGAGAGTTCCTGCGCTCTCGCAGGGCCCGCATCAAGCCTGCCCACGCGGGCCTGCCCTCGTACGGGAGGCGGCGGGTTCCGGGATTGCGGCGCGAGGAACTGGCGCAGCTCGCAGGGGTGTCGTACGCGTACTACGCGCGCCTGGAACAGGGTTACGGGGAGACCATGTCGGCCGAGGTGCTGGACGCCGTGGCCCGCGCCCTGCGCCTGGACGAGGAGGAGCGTGAGCACCTGGTCCGGCTCGCCCGGCCCGACCGGAACAGTCCGGCACAGGCCGCAGCCCCGGCGCAGCGACTGCGGCCCGGCATCCGGCATCTGCTGGACGCGCTCGGCGTACCCGCCTATGTGGTGGACCGGCGCATGGACATCCTGGGATGGAACCGGCTCGCCGTCGCCGTCTTCGGGGACTGGGGGCAACTGCCGCCCGGGGAGCGCAATGCGGCCCGGCTGATCTTCCTCTCGCCCGAGACACGCGAACGGTTCGCCGACCCGGTGCGGGCGGCGTTGACAGTCGCCGGTGCGCTGCGCATGAACGCCGGCAAGAGCCCTGCTGATCCGCACTTCTCCTCCCTGATCCAGGAGTTGTCGCAGAAGAGCGGGGAGTTCCGGCGTCTGTGGGCACGGCACGAGGTGAGCTGCGGGAGCGTCGGTGAGTCCGTGCGGATGCGGCACCCGCTGGTCGGAAAGTACGAACTCCTCCACGAGCCCATGGCGCTGCCCGGCGGCGCCCCCATGCGGATGGTCACCTTCCACGCGGAACCGGGCTCCCCATCAGAGGAGGCCTTGCGCTTGCTGGCCAGTCGGGAGATGGAGCCGCAGCACTGAGACAGTCCACCCCACCGACGGGCGGCGCGGCCGGCCCGTCATCCCGCACTGGCCGAGGCCGCCGGCATCCGGGCCACCGGTGCGGAGCCGTGGAGGGGACCGATGATGCGCGACAGGGGGAGCCCGGTGCCGTTGCGGGTGTGGGCGATGATCTCGGCGGTTGCGCTCTCCACGGAGGCGGACCCGCCCTGCGGGCCCGGCGGCCGGCTGCTCGCCGGTTCCACCGACCGCTACGTGGTGCTGCCGTCCGGCCGGGTCAGCGGGCGCGCCCTGGCCGACGGCCGGGAGGGCACCGCACTGGCCTTCAGTCCGGACGGCACCCGGCTCGCCGTCGGCGACTCCACTGGGCACGTCGCGCCACCGGATCTCGGAAGCGATCCGAGAAGCTCACCCAGGGCCTGCTCTCTGTCGTGCGATGCTGGCGCCATGACTGATCGAGTCGGCATCGCCATCGTCCACCGGCCGGGCCAGGCGGCCTCTGTCAGGGACGACGGCCTGGCCGCGCTGCTGGCGGCCTACCATCTGCGGACGCAGGCCGAGAAGGGCGAGCCCGTTGCCGATGTGGACGGGCTGCCGGACCGCTACCGGGCAGAGATCTCCGACCCGGGGACAACGTTCGCCGACGATGTCGTACTGATGGCCATGAGCGGGGACGCCGCTGTGGGCTGCGCGGTGCTGACCGCGCCTGCCGGGAGGCGGTCGGAGGTCAAACGGCTCTGGACGGATCCGGCATTCCGGGGCCGGGGCATAGCCTCCGGCCTGCTCGATGCCGCCCTGGCGCATGCTGCGGCTGGTGGCGTCAGCACCGTGCGGCTGTCGGTCTGGACGTGGCGGACCAGGGCCATCGCCCTGTACGAACGGTTCGGATTCACCGTCACCGAGTCATGGGACGAGCGGGATCAGCTGGTGTGCATGGAACGCCCGGTGTGAGAACAACCAGACTCGACGCCCGTGACCACGGTGTACCACCCTCACACGCGCTATGTCGCGCTGGGCGACAGTCTCACCGAGGGCATCGGGGTCCCCGGCCCCGCAGGGGGATGCCGTGGCTGGGCCGACCGGCTCGCCGAGATTCTCGCTGCGGGACAGCCGGACTTCACCTACACCCGTCTCGCTGTGCGCGGAAAGACAGCCGCGCAGATCAGGGCTGAACAGCTCGGCCCGGCGCTCGCACTGCAGCCCGACCTGGTGACCGTCATGGCAGGCATGAACGATCTCGTACGGTCGGGTTTCGACGCCGCCTCGGTCATCGCGGACATCGAGGGGATGTTCGCCCGTCTCACCGCCTCGGGGGCCCGCGTGGCCACAGTGACCTTCCCGGACCTGGGCAAGGTCTCCCCGCTCGCCCGTCGCGCACTCCCCCGCACCCTCGATCTCAACACCCTTCTGCGCGCCGCCGCAGAACGGCACGGCGTCGCCGTCCTGGACGTCTTCCCCCACCCCGTCACTACCGCCCCGCGGCTGTGGAGCGACGACCGCCTTCACGCCAGTCCGCTCGGACACGCCAGGATCGGCGCCGGCATGGCCCACACTCTCGGTCTGCCGGGCCACCATGACTGGTCCGAACCACTGCCTGTGCTGGCCCCGGTCCCGGCCCTGCGAGCCGTAGGAGCCGATCTGCGCTGGGCCACGGCCTTCCTCGGCCCCTGGATGTGGCGGCGGCTGCGTGGACGCTCCTCGGGAGACGGAGGTATGGCCAAGAGGCCCGAGCCGGGGCCTGTGACGCGGGGCAGACAGCCTGAACCCCGCTTCCGGGTTTGGCGCAGTGCTGATCAGGCAGCGACCCCCTACATAGGCATACCGCTGCCGACGACTCCACCCAGAGCCGAGGACGCCCCCTTCGGCGATCAGCGAGTGGCTGTGACGTACTGGTCCGACGACAACTCGAACACCCGTACTCGCCGACCGCAGGTGGGATTGACGGTCTCACGGACCGGATGCATCCCCAGCTTGGTCATGATCCGTTCGGACGCGTCGTTGCCCACTTGAGCGATGCTGACGATCCGTTCCAGCCCTCGTTCTTCGAACCCGAACCGTACAGCCGCCGCAGCGGCCTCGGTGGCCAAGCCCTGCCCCCAGTGGGAACGTCCCAGCCGCCAGCCGACCTCAACCGCCGGCAGTACCTCCGGCAAGAAGTGGGGCACCGAAAGGCCGGTGAACCCGGCCAGCTCGCCAGTGGACCGGATCTCCACCGCGAACAGGCCGAAGCCCTGTGACTCCCACTCGTTCTCCCATGCCCGGACCCCGCCGCGAGTCTGCTGTTCGTCACGGACGCTGCCGTCACGGATCCACCGCATGACCTCGGGGTCGGCGTTGACGGCAGCCATGGGCGCAACGTCTTCCTCGCGCCAGCGACGCAGGACCAAACGGGGAGTCTCGAGCGTGACCATCCAGTCATTCTGGATCGCACATGGGCTCTCCGCCATCCCCACCAGACACGTTTCGATACCCGCCCCCTACAGCGAACGCCCTGTCCACGTCAGGGTGGTCGCCCCCTGGTACGGCCATGGCTGCGACTCCGCCGGGCTCGGTGAAGTCCCCCTGCGGCGGCCACGGAGTCAGGTCGCCCGCCAGCAAGACGTCCCGCCGGCCGCGGTACCGGGCGCGCCCGGCCGCGGTCCGACGTCCTGGGCCGTACGTCAGGAGCCGGTGCACTGCGGTGCGGGCGTGCCGGCGTCCCCGTTGGAGGTGAAGCCGAACGAGGTGGTGGCGCCTTGTGGCAGGGCGCCGTTGTGAGCGGCGTTGCGGACGGTGGCCCGGCCCTGCGCCACTGACAGGGTGCCGTTCCACAGGCTGGAGACGGTGGAGCCGTTCAGGTGCCAGGCGACGGACCAGCCGGTCAGCGGGCCAGTGCCGGTGTTCTTGACAGTGACCTCCGCCTGGTGACCGCCGGACCAGGACGAGGTGGTCTCGAACCGGGCGGTGCAGGCCTTGGGCGCGGGCTGCGGATCCGGGTCCGGGCCGGGGTCCGTGCCGTAGGTCAGGCCGTGGCCGTACGGGAAGAGAGGGCTCTTTCCGTCGCCGTCGTTGACCGGTTGCTGGGAGGCGCTGCGCATCCAGGTCATGGGCAACTTGCCGGAGGGGGCGTGGTCGCCGAAGAGCACGTCTGCCACTCCGCCCCCCTCGGTGCCCGGCAGCCAGGCCGCCAGCAGAGCCTTCCAATCGGGCAGTTGGGCGGCGATGTCGAGCGGACGGCCGGATACCAGGACCACGACGACGGGCACTCCACTCGCCTTCAGCCTGGCGAGGGTCTGCACGTCCTCCTGGTCCAGCCCCATGCTCCCGGGCCGGTCGCCACGCATCTCCGCATAGGGCGTCTCCCCGACGACCGCCACGGCTGCCGCATAGCCGGCGTCGATGCCGTTGCCGTAGCGGTCGTACGTGACGCGGGAAGAGCCGGCGGTGGCCCGGATGCCCTGGAGGATCGTGGTGCCCTCGGTGACCGGGCCACTGCGGCCCTGCCAGCCCAGGGTCCAGCCGCCGCTCTGATTGCCGATGTCGTCGGCGGACTTGCCGGCCACGAACAGCTTGGCGTTCTTCGCCAGCGGCAGCACGCCGTCCTCGTTCTTCAGCAACACCTGCGAGGCGCGCACGGCCTGGCGGGCGAGCGACCGATGCTCGGCGGATCCGATGCCCGGCGTGTACGAGCGGTCGGTGAGCGGCCTCTCGAAGAGGCCGAGTTGGAACTTCTTGGTGAGGATGCGGCGGTTGGCGTCGTCGACGCGCGCGAGGGGAATCCGCCCGGCGGTGACCTCGGCGCGCAGCAGGCCGAGGAATTTCCTGTAGTCCTGCGGGACCATCACCATGTCCACGCCCGCGTTGACGGCCGTGGTGATCTCGGCGCCCGTGAAGCCGCTCTGCCCGTCCAGCTGGTCGACGGCGGCCCAGTCGGAGACGACGAACCCACCGAAGTCCAGCTCGCCCTTGAGCAGGTCGGTGACCAGGTACCTGTGGGCATGCGATCTCACGCCGTTCCAACTGCTGTACGAGAGCATCACCGAGCCCACGTCCCTCCGCACCGCCTCCTGGAAGGGCGGCAGGTGGATGGCGCGCAGTTCGGCCTCGGACAGTTCCGTGGTCCCCTGGTCGACCCCACCGGTGGTGCCGCCGTCGCCGAGGTAGTGCTTGGCGGTGGCCAGCACCGAGGCGGGGCCGGCGCCCAGGGTCTCGCCCTGCAGGCCGGTGATGAACGACGTCATGGAGGTGGGCAGTTCGGGCTTCTCGCCGAACGACTCGTAGGTGCGGCCCCACCGGTCGTTGCGGGCCACGCACAGACAGGGCGCGAAGGACCAGTCGATGCCGGTGCCGGCCACCTCCTCGGCCACCGCGTGCCCGACGCGCCGCACCAAGGCGGGGTCGCGGGTGGCGCCGAGGCCGACGTTGTGCGGGAAGATCGTGGCGCCGCGCACCGCGTTGTGCCCGTGCACGGCGTCGATGCCATAGATCATCGGGATGGCGAGCGGGGTACCGAGTGCCGTGCGTTGCAGTGAGTCGTAGGTGTCGGCCCAGGTCTGGGCGTTGTTGGGGCTGACCGTGGAGTCGCCGCCGGAGAGCACCGAACCGATGCGGTAGGTGGCGAGGTCGGCCCGCGGAACCAACGCGTCCTTCTCGATCTGTGTCATCTGCCCGACCTTGTCGTCGAGCGTCATCCGGGACAGCAGGTCGGTGACACGGTCTGCCACCGGCAGGGCGGGGTCACGGTACGGCAGGCCGGCGGACACCATCGAGACGGCGGGCACCGCCGGGCCTGCGGGCGCGGCCGCGCCGGTCAGGCCGGTCACGGCGAGCGCGGCGGCACACAGGGCGGCGGCGAACGCGGGGCGGCGGGAGGGCGGTGCGAGGCTCTGGCTCATGGCGTAGGGCCTTTCCGGGGGGCGGCCGGAGGAGTGAGGGAGCGGAGTGGTTGCCCCGGGGCCCCGGGGCCCACCCTTTCGGCGTGGGAAGTGGAGGGTAGGCCCCGGGGCCGGTCCGGTGCGACGTGCCGCGCCGGGTCACGCGCAGGCGGTGCCGTTCAGGCTGAACCCGGTCGGCCTGGCGAACGAGCCGCTGTAGGTGGCCTGGAAGCCGAACGTCTGGCTGCCACCGGGCGCGATCCGCGCGTTGTGCCCCAGGCCGCTCGCCGTCACCGCCCCGGAGGAGGGGGAAAGGGCGGCGTTCCAGGCGCTGCTGACCCGCTGCCCGGCGGGCAGGGTGAAGGACAGCTTCCAGGCGTCCAAGGGGGACGAACCGGTGTTGGCGATCGTGACGTCGGCGGTGAAGCCGCCCTCCCAGATGTTCGGCGCGTAGGTCACCTTGCAGCTCGTCTTCGGGTCCCCGGGATCTCCCGGGTTGCCCGAGCCGCCGGTGTTGACGGTCGACGAGAAGGAGTTCACCGCGAGTCCCGCGCCGTTCTGCCACGGCTCGAAACCGGCCTGCACACTGGTCAGGTACCAGTCGTTCTGCGCCATCCCGCGGGAGACGGTCTGCCGGACGAAGTCCATGACGTCGAAGCTCCACCCGCTGATCGCCGAGGGGGCGACGAAGGAGATCACGTCGTTGGAACCGTTGTTGCCGGTCCACACCTGCCAGCTGCGCCCGCCCACGGAGGCCGTGCCGCTCGGAGAGCCGATCGGCTGGATCGAGCCCACCTTGTTGAACCAGATCATGATCTCGGTGCGGTTCACCCCGTCGGTGCGGGGTGTCGGGTCCAGCCAGATGTCGTAGGAGGCGTTGTACACGGCGTCGCCGACGAAGCCGTAGGAGATGCTGCTGGGCGCGCTGCTGATGCCGTTGATCCGAGCCGGGAGGCTGGTGCCCGGTGAACAGTTGGTGTAGTGGCAGCCGTTGTAGACGGACGGGTACGACTTCGGGGCGCCGTTGGTGGGCACCGCGCCGTCGGCCTGGGTGACACGGAAGCCTGTGTCGGTGGCGGTGACACACTGCGTGGCGCTGGTGCCCCAGCGGTTGTTCTGGACGACGTAGCGCCCCTGGATGACGGTCGAGCCGAACTGCTGGCAGATCGTGGTGTCGGCCTGCGCCGCCGGCGCACCGGCCACCAGGGCCGCCAGGGTGGTGAGAACGGTGAGCAGCGCGCCGAACAGAACGCGCGGGATGTGGGGGCGGTGTGGTGACGATCGCATGTGGGGGCCTCTCCGGGAGAGTCGAGCGGACGGGCGACGCACATTCGAAGCGCCCCGCCTGTCGATATTGGGAGCGCTCCCACCCATTGCTTCGATGTCGGACTGTAGAAGCGCTTCATGTCCCTGACAACCCTTTGAACGGTGACCGCGCGGAGCGATGTGGACCCATCAGCGCACAGGGCCGACGGAAGGCACAGGCATCCGGCGGTCGCAAGGCATTGGGAGCGCTCCCGAATCCGTCGGTACCGAGAGTCGGCCTCGAGATGCTTGGCTCGGCGGGAGTTCCGCGAAAAGGACGGCCGCACGCTGATTCTCCAGCGCCAATCACGACAGAACTCGAACCGCCTGCCCCTCGCGAACGAACGCCGCGCCTTCTCGGCCGATACAGCATGAGCCATACGCATAATCCTCATGCCCGGTTCTTTCGGCCCGTAAGATCGGTAACCTCGTGGGGGAGGTGGTCATGGGCAGGCGACGCCCCGGCACGCCGACGCTGGAAGAGGTGGCCGCTCGCGCCGGGGTGGGGCGGGGCACGGTCTCACGCGTCATCAACAACGCGGCGGGCGTGAAGGATTCGACACGGCACGCCGTGCAGCGCGCCATCGAGGAACTGGGGTACGTCCCGAATCTCGCGGCCCGCTCCCTGGCCGGACGGGGAACCGATGCCGTCGCTCTCGTTCTGACAGAGCCCGACTGGAGACTCTTCGCGGAGCCGTTCTTCTCGGAGATCGTGGGCTCGCTCGGGGACGCGCTGGCGGACACCGGGATGCAGATGATGCTGACCCTGGTCCGCTCGGACGCCGAGCGGCAGCGCTTCCTGGAGTACGCACGAGGCGGCAGGGTCGACGGAGTCCTGCTGATGTCCGTGCATGCGGGGGATCCGCTGCCGGACATGCTCGCCGAGGCACGGTTGCCGACCGTGATGCTGGGGCGCCGGTCGGGCGACGAGTACGTCAGCTACGTGGACGCGGACAACGTCGGCGGTGCGCGCAGTGCCGTCTCCCACCTGCTGGCGCGGGGCCGCAGGTCCATCGCCACCATCACGGGCCCGCTGGACATGTACGCCGCCCAGTGCCGGCTGCGCGGCTACCAGGACGCACTGGAGCTGGCGGGCTTGAAGAGCCTCCAATCCATGGTCGCCGAGGGGGACTTCACGGAGGACAGCGGACGCCGCGCCATGACCGAACTGCTCGAACGGCACCCGGAGATCGACGGCGTCCTCGCCGCGTCGGACACCACGGCGGCGGGGGCACTCCGGACGCTCCGTGTCGCGGGACGGCGAGTGCCCGAGGACGTCGCCGTGATCGGCTTCGACGACTTCCCGCTGGCCCAGCGCACCGAACCGCCCCTGACCACAGTGCGCCAGCCGCTGGAGGAGATCGGCCGGGCCATGATCCGGGTCCTGCTGGAGGATATGGAAGAGCCGTCCATGGCCTGGCGCCACGTCATCCTCCGTACCGAGCTCGTGGTCCGCGCATCGTCCTGACGAGCCGTTGCGGACCACGTGCGCAGTGGTTGCTCCTCAGCCGGCAGGCAGTGACTGCTCCGCCCAGATGATCTTGCCGTTGGAGAACTGACGGGTCCCCCAGCCCTGGGTGAGCTGGGCGACGAGGAGCAACCCGCGTCCGCCTTCGTCGAAGGTACGGGCCCGGCGCAGGTGGGGTGCGGTCGTGCCGCCGTCGGAGACTTCGCAGATGAGCGTGCGGTCGTAGATCAGTCTGAGCTCGATGGGAGGCCGGCCGTACCGGATGGCGTTGGTCACCAGTTCGCTGACGACGAGCTCGGTGACGAACGAGGCATCGTCCAGGGCCCACTCGGACAGTTGCCGGCAGGCTGCCTTGCGCATCTCGGCGACCGCGGCGGGGTCCGGCGACACCGGCCAGGTCGCCACGCGGGAAGCGCCGAGGGCCCGCGTGCTCGCTACGAGGAGCGCCACATCGTCGGAGGGGCGGTCCATGAGCAGGGTGCGCAGCAGGGCGTCACAGGTGGCCTCCAGATCATGAGCCGGTCGCCGCAGCACCTCGCGCATGGCGGCGATCCCTTCGTCGATGTCACGGCCGCGGGACTGCAGGAGCCCGTCCGTGTAGAGGACGAGCAGGCTGCCCTCGGCCAGCTCCAGCTCGGTCGACTCGAAGGGCAGGCCCCCCAGGCCGAGGGGAGGCCCCGCGGGCACCTCGAGGAACTCGACGGTGCCGTCGGGTGTCACAAGGGCGGGCATGGGGTGGCCGGCGCGGGCGATCGTGCAGTGGCGGGAGACCGGGTCGTAGACGGCGTACAGACAGGTGGCGACGATGTCGCCGTCGAGCAGGGCCATGGTGTCTCCCCCGCCGGCCAAGCGGCTGACCAGGTCGTCGAGGTGGGTCAGCAACTCGTCGGGGGGCAGGTCGACATCCGCCAGCGTCCGTACGGCGGTGCGCAGCCGCCCCATGGTCGCCGAGGCCTGGATGCCGTGGCCCACCACGTCACCGACGACCAGAGCGACCCGGGCACCGGAGAGCGGTATGACGTCGAACCAGTCGCCGCCCACACCGGCCCGGGCGCTGGCGGGCAGATAGCGGGAGGCGACATGCAGGGCCGCCTGCTCGGGGAGCCGTTGTGGCAGCAGGCTGTTCTGCAGCGCGAGGGAGGTGTCGCGCTCGCGGGTGTAGCGCCGGGCGTTGTCGATGCACACGGCGGCGCGGGCGGTGATTTCCTGGCCCAGCAGCAGATCGTCCTGCTCGAAGCGCTTGGGTCGTTGATGGCGGGAGAACGTGGCCACTCCCAAGGTGAGCCCACGCGCGCGCATCGGCACCGCCAGCACCGAGTGGAATCCGAACTGCCGCATCCGTTCGGCTCGTTGCGGGGCGGTCCGGTCCAGATCCTCCAGGATGGCGGGCGTGACGTGCTCGATGACCGGCCGGCCCGCGGCCAGGCAGTGCGCCGCGGGGGAACGCTCCGGGTAGGTCGCCACCGTCCCGTGCGGCACCACGGCTTCGGGGCAGCCCTCCAGTACCGACTGAGAGGCGACCCGGCGCAACATCACCGGCCCGTGCGGAGGGCCCTGCGGCGGGTCCTCGCCCCCTTCGATCGACGGCAGGAGATCGACCGTGACGAAGTCCGCGAACCGCGGGACGGCCACGTCGGCGAGTTCCTGAGCGGTACGGGGCAGGTCCAGGGTTCTGCCGATCCGCAGGCTGGCGTCGTCGACCAGGACCAGTCGCTGCCGTGCGAGGTACTGCTCCGTCACGTCGTGCGCCGACAGCAGGACGCCGTCGACTCGCCCGCCCGAGTCCCGCACGGGAACGAGGGACACCGACCACACGCTCTCCCGCTCGTGCCCGGCGAGGTGCAGTGCGGCTCCGAGCTCCTGGGGATGACCGGTCCGCAGTGCGGTTCGCATGCCCTCCTCGGTCCGCTCGCCCTCCGGGTCGAGGACGATCTCCGTCACCCGTAGACCGCGCATCTCCTCCTCGGACAAGCCCATCACACGTTCCATGTCCGCGTTCGCCCAGCGCAACCGCAGTCCGGTGTCGTACAGGGCCATGCTGGAGGGAGCCTGCGCGAACCCTCGCCGCACGAACGCATCGTCGTCAGGCGTCGGTGCCGGCCGGGTCACCGGTGACACCAGAAGCCAGTCGTCACCTCCGTCGCGCTCCCGGCGATGGGCCAGCAGTCCCACGGTGAGCCGGTGACCGTCCCGGTGCAGCAGCGTGGCAGTCCCGCTCCACCTTCGCAGGCCGCTCGGCAAGTCCGGCACGTGCGTGTGCGCGGCGTCCGCGAGAAGCCGGGCCCCGTTCTTGCCCATCACTTCGGAGGCCCGGTATCCGAGCAGCCGCCGGGCTCCCTCGTTCCACGCGGTCACGGCACCGTGCCCATCGACGACAGCCCTGGCCGTGGCCGCCTCGTCGACACGTTCCCGCGGCCCATCGGCCGACGGGCCCTCGTCCCGGGCGGACGCGGATCCGCTCATGACTTCATCCCGCCTCCTCCCGCCCTGGGGCCGTCTGCCGGGGAGCGCCCTGAAGCCGAGGTGCGCCGCGCCATCATTTTTTACGACACTAGACATCAAGCGTGACAGATGTACGCGAACAGGTCCTCATGGCAGGACGACGGCATCGCTCCCGGACGGAGGGTGGCACCCATGGCTGTCATCGGCGAGAGGTGGCCGGACGAGGCCGAGTGGGCCGGCAGGATCTACAGCTCGGGCTGGCGCGAGTCCGAGGGCGGCACCCGTCAGGTGATCGAACCCGCTACGGGGGACGCGCTGGCCGTCATCGGCATCGCCTCCCCCGCGGACGTTGCCCGGGCCGGCGCACGGGCCGCTCAGGCCGCCGGGGACTGGGCCGCGGCAGCTCCTTCCGATCGTGCCGAGGTCCTGCTGAAGGCGTCCGGAGCGCTGCGTGAACACAGCGAGACGTTCCGCGGCTGGATCGTCCGTGAGTCGGCCGGTGTGCCCGCCAAGGGCGACTACGAGATCGTCGCCGCCCTCGCCCAGCTGACACACGCCGTCGGACTCGCCTCCTTGCCTCGGGGTGAGGTGCTGGCCCCGCAGGCCCCCGGGGGGACGAGTCTGGCGTGGCGGGTGCCCCTCGGCGTCGTCGGTGTCATCAATCCCTGGAACGCGCCGCTCCTGTTCGCGATGCGCGCGCTGGCGCCCGCCCTCGCGCTGGGCAACGCCGTGCTGCTCAAACCCGACCCGCTCACCCCGGTGTCCGGGGGTGTCCTCGTCGCCCGGCTTTTCGAGGACGCCGGACTGCCCGACGGGGTGCTGCACGTCCTGCCGGGCGGCGCTGAGACCGGGCGGGCGGTCGCGGCGGACCCCCATGTCGCCATGATCGCGTTCACCGGTTCCACCGAGGCCGGACGCGCTGTGGCCCGGGTGGCGGGTGAAGGGCTGAAGCGGGTCCTGCTCGAGCTCGGCGGCAAGAACTCGCTGGTCGTGCTCGAGGACGCGGACGTGGAGGCGGCCGCCCTGGCAGGAGCCGTGAGCACCTTCGGATACCAGGGACAGGCGTGTGTCGCAGCAGGCCGCCATCTGGTCCACACCGACCTGGTCGAGGCCTACACCGACGCGCTGGTCGGGCACGCGCGGTCCATGCGCGTCGGCGATCCCGGTGAGCAGGGCGTCAGTGTCGGCCCGATCATCAGTGAGGGGCAGGCCACCAGGATCGAGCGCATCGTCGACGAGAGCGTGGCCGCCGGGGCGCGAGTGCTCACGGGCGGCCGGCGCGACGGACTCTTCTACCCGCCCACCGTCCTGGACCACGTCGACCGGGCCATGCCGGTGTTCACCGAGGAGATCTTCGGTCCCGTCGCCCCCGTCATCTCCTTCGACCGCGAGGCGGAGGCCGTCGAGATCGCCAACGACACCGCATACGGCCTGACGGCTGCCGTGCACTCCGGCTCCGTGCTCAGGGCGACCGCTGTCGCCGAGCAGCTGCGTACCGGCATGGTCCACATCAACGGCGTCTCCGCCAAGGACGCCGCGAACGCCCCCTTCGGAGGTATGGGCAATTCCGGCAACGGCTCCCGCATCGGCGGCACAGCCAGCCTGGAACAGTTCACCCAGTGGCGCTGGATGACGGCACCGGGGCCGGTGTGACATCGGGCGTGACCCGCCGCCTCGTTTCTGCTGGGTCCCCTACGGTGGCGCAGCCGTTCGCCGGCTCCCCGAGCAGCTTCATCGGCTTGCCCCGCCTCAGCACAGGACTCGCAGTGCGCCGGGCAGCACCCGGGCCGTGACCGGGAGGACGGCCTCGACTTCGCCGTCCGCGCCGTAGGGGAGGTCCCTGTCGGCCTCGATGCGTATCTCCCGGCCGCGCACGATCTGCACCTGGGGACGGTGGATGTGGGCGCCGGTGTCGAGTTCCTTCATCAGGGTGAAGAACAGCCGGCGTGGCGCGTCGCGGATCATCACGACGTCGAGGAGACCGTCGTCCAGCCGGGCCTCGGGGGCGATGCGGCGCGCGGAGCCGTAGGAGCTGGAGTTCGCGGCCACCACGGTGTAGCCGCTGTAGGTGTGGTGCTGACCGTCGACGGTGATCCGGTAGCGGACGGGACGCCAGGTGCTGATCGCGCGCAGGGCGCCGGCGGAGTAGGAGGCCGAACCGCGCAGCATCCGGGAGCGGTTGGCGTGGAGGTTGGCCAGCGCGTCCACCCCTGCGTAGACGCTGCCGAGCACGACGGTGCCGGCGTGGACGGACGAGGTGACCTCGATGGTGTCCACGGCACGCGGCGTGCCATGGAGCAGCACACGGGCCACGCCGTCAGAGTCGCCGGGCAGGCCCAGGGCCCGGGCGAAGTCGTTGCCGCGTCCGGCCGGGACCATGCCGAACAGTGCGCCGGTTCCGCTGAGGGCTCCGCCGATGCTTCCGGTGATTCCATCGCCACCGACGGCGAGCACCACCCGGCCTCGTTCCCCGGCGCGCCGGGCGAGTTCGCGGGCGTGGGCGAGGCTGCGACTGTACTCGGTCTCCAGCTCGGCGCCCGCCTCCCGCAGCAGACGGGCCACCTTCAGCAGCGCCGCAGCGCTGGTGGCTCCGCCCGCGGTGGGGTTGACGACGGCGGTGAACTGTCGCATCGATGTGCCTCCGGGCTGACGGGTGGTGCCGGGCTGTCGTCTGATGTGGTGGTGCGCGCGTTCCAGCAGGGAGTAGGGCTTTGTTCAGTCGGCCGGGAGCAGGACACCGGGGTTCAGGAGGCCGTCCGGGTCCAGCCGTCGCTTGACGGCTTGCAGCGCCGCGACACCGAGGTCTGTGGCCTCCCGTACGTACCACTCGCGGTGGTCGGTGCCGACCGCGTGGTGGTGGGTGATCGTGCCGCCCGCTGCGAGGATCGCCTCGTTCGCTGCGTGCTTGGCGCGCGTCCAGTGCGCCACCGGGTCCTCGCCCTGTGCCGAGACGACGGTGAAGTACAGCGAGGCGCCGTTCTCGTAGACGTGCGAGATGTGGCACATGACCAGCGGCGGGGTGCCGTTCGCGGTGAGCGTGGCGGTCAGCGCGTCGCGTACGGCGGCGTACAGGCCGGGCAGCCGCGACCAGTAGGCAGCGGTCTCCAGCGTCTCGGCGAACGCGCCCGCCTCGAGGAGCGAATCCCTCAGGTAGGGCGCCGAGTAGCGGGCGTGTGCCCAGCGCTCACCTGGTTCGTCACCCGCGAACTCGCCGCCGCAGTCGGTGAGTACGGCCGCCGCGGCCGCCCGGCGCTGCGCGGTGTCCTCCCCGGTGCCCTCGAAGCCGAGCACGGCGAGGCATCCCGCGCTCCGCTGCTCGACGGTGGAGCCGATGGCCTCGGGCTGGGCCAGGCCGATCAGTGTCTCCGTCTCGTCGGACAGCCTGAGGACGGTGGGGCGCGGACCGTCCTGGGCGAGCCGGCGCAGCGCGGCGGTGCCCTCGTCGAAGGAGGCGAAGCGCCACCCTTCGTAACGGCGCGTCTGGGGGACGGGGCGGATGCGGACGGTCACCGACGTGATGACACCGAAGGCGCCCTCCGAGCCGAGCAGCAGCTGCCGCAGATCGGGTCCGGCGGCCGAGCGGGGTGCCCGGCCGGTGTCGAGGGTGCCCTCGGGCGTGGCGAGGGTGAGGCCCAGGACCATCTCGTCGAAGCGTCCGTAGCCCGCGGAGGCCTGCCCGCTGGAGCGGGTCGCAGCGAAGCCGCCGATGGTGGCCCACTCGTAGGACTGGGGGAAGTGACCGAGGGTGAAACCGTGTTCGGCCAGGTGCGCCTCGGCCTCGGGTGCGCGCAGGCCGGGCTGCAGGGTGGCGGTCCGGGAGACGGGGTCGAGGTCGAGCATGCGGTTCATGTGCCGCAGGTCCAGGGCGATGAAGGGCGCCCGGCCGGACGGGGCGAGTCCGCCCACGACGGAGGTTCCGCCGCCGAACGGGACGAGGGCGAGGCGGTGTTCGGCACAGACGCGGAGGACGGCGAGCACCTCGTCGTGGCTCTGCGGAAGAGCGACTGCCGCCGGGGCGTCGGTGGTGTCGGCGGCGCGGATGCGCAGCAGGTCCGGGGTGGACTTGCCGCGGGTGTGCCGGATGCGGCTCTCCGTGTCCGTGCGGACGCTCTCCGCCCGGCCGCCGAGTGCGGCTTGCAGCGCGTGAAGGGCGGGGCTCTCCAGGGCCGGTGCGGAGATCCTGATCTCCTCCAGCCGGGCTGATGCCGCGGGCTGCGGCTTGACGCCGAGCCAGTCGCGCAGCAGCCCGGTGACGGTGTCGGGCAGTGGCGTCGCTCTGGCCGGGTCGCCCCAGCCGTTCCACAGCATGTCCATGCCTGTCGTCCTCACCGTCGGTCGGGGTTGCCGCTGGAGCGGCCCTGGGCGTTACACTGTTACACATGACGCCTAATCGTCACAACAGCTCGGCCCAGCAGAAGTCCTCCGACAGCGACGTGGTGCTCGACGCCGTCCGCGACTGCGTTCTCGCCGTCGGTGTCCGCCGGACGACCATGACCGACGTGGCCCGCCGCGCGGGCGTCTCACGGATGACGCTCTACCGGCGCTGGCCCGACGTCCGCTCCCTCGTCGGCGATCTCATGACGCGGGAGTGGATCGCCGTGGCGACCGGAGCCATGCCCGAGAGCCGGCCGGAGGTCGGCACGCGCCCGCCGCTGGTCGACGGCCTGGTCGCGGGGGTCAAGGCGTTCCGCGCCCACCCGCTCTTCCAGAAGATCGTCGACGTGGACCCCGAACTGCTCCTGCCCTACGTGCTGGACCGTCGCGGCGCGAGTCAGGAGGCCCTGCTGGAGCTGCTCGCCGGGGCACTGCGGGAGGGCCACGCGGACGGTTCGGTGCGCGAGGCCCCCGCTGAACTCCAGGCCCGGACCGTGCTGCTGATGCTGCAGTCCTTCGCCCTGTCCCTGCGCACCATGACCGACGAGGACGACGACGAGCTCACCACCGCGGCGTTTCTAGCCGAACTGCGCACCGTTCTGGAGAGGACCCTCACCCCATGAGCCAGACCACCGTCCCGGCCGGCGGGACCTCTCTGTCCGCCGCGCGACGGGCCCGCGAGCTGTCCGAGGCGACCGGCGGTCGCGTGGTGGACGTGCTGGTCGTCGGCCTCGGCGCGACCGGTGCGGGAGCGGCCCTGGACGCCGCCGCCCGTGGACTCGACGTCGTCGCCGTCGACGCCCACGACCTGGCGTTCGGCACCTCGCGCTGGAGCTCCAAACTGATCCACGGCGGGCTGCGCTACCTGGCCTCGGCGCAGTTCGACGTCGCCCACGAGAGCGCGGTCGAACGCGGCGTGCTGATGGAGCGTACGGCGCCTCACCTGGTGCGCGCCCAGCCGTTCGTCCTGCCCCTGACCGGACTCGTCTCGCCCGGGCAGGCCGCGCTGGCCTGGGCCGGTTTCCGGGCGGGCGACGCCCTGCGGCTGTCGGCCCGCACGGCTCGCGCCACGCTGCCCGCCCCGCGCCGTCTCTCCCCGGTCGAGACCCGGCACCTGGCCCCGGCGTTGCGCCACGGGGGGCTGCGCGGCGGGCTGCTGTCCTGGGACGGAAGGCTCACCGACGACGCCCGCCTGGTGACCGCCCTCGCCCGCACCGCCTCCGCGTGGGGCACCCGGGTACTGACCCGTGTCCGGGCGCTGGAACTCACCGCGTCCGGCGCCCGCATACGCGACGAACTCACCGGCGAGGAGGGCGAGATCCGAGCCCGTGCGGTGATCAACGCATCCGGTGTGTGGGCCGGCGAGCTCGTGGACGGCATCCGGATCCGGCCCTCCCGCGGCACCCACCTCGTCCTGCGCTCGCAGGACATCGGCCCGCTCCCCGCCGGTCTGCATGTCCCCATCCCCGGCGAGAGCAATCGATTCGTCCTCGTGCTGCCCCAGGACGACGGCCGCATCTACGTCGGACTCACCGACGAGCCCCTGGACGGGCCCGTCCCCGACGTCCCCGACGTGCCCGAGTCCGACATCGGCTTCCTGCTCGACGTCCTCGGCTCCGTACTGGACGTCCCCGTCCGGCGCGGCGACGTCGTCGGCGCGTTCGCCGGACTGCGCCCCCTGCTGGACACCACCCCCACCTCACATCCCGGTGCCGCCTCGCGCACGGCCGACATCTCCCGCCGGCACGCGGTACTGACCTCACCGGACGGGGTGGTCAGCGTGGTCGGCGGCAAGCTCACCACGTACCGCCGGATGGCCGAGGACGCCGTCGACGCCGCAGTCGACGCACGCGGCCTGGCCGCCGGCCCCTCACGCACCGCCACGCTCCCGCTGGTGGGCGCCGCAGCCCCCCGAACGCTCGCCGCGCTGCGTGCACCCCGCCGCCTCGTCCAGCGCTACGGCACGGAGGCACCGGCGGTGCATTCCCTGGCCGCGCAGGACCCGAGGCTGGGCGAGCCCGTCGTGCCGGGCCATCCCGTCACCGGCGCCGAACTTCTGTGGGCACTGCGCCACGAGGGCGCCCTGGACGAGGCCGACCTGCTCGACCGGCGCACGCGTATCGGACTGGTCCCAGCGGACCGGGCCGAGGCGCTGGAGGCCGTACGCGGGCTGGTAGGCGAGGCCCTCGGCTCGGGGAGCTGAGACGCCGGGACCGGGCGTTGCCGGCTCTGCTCCCCCACATCGGCCGCCCCCTGCTTGGCCAGGGCCGTGCGGAAAGCGCCGGGGACGCGAACGTGGCGTGCTACCGGCCGCTCTGCGGACTGTACGGCTGCAGGAGTTGGTCCACGGGTGCGTGATCGTCGGTGAGGAGCTGGGCCGTGCCGGTCCAGGGGTCGAGGTCCTCGCCGGTGGTGACCTTCCAGCCGGTTCTCCGGACGTCCAGCTTCTTCTGGACCGCGCGGAGGTCGACCGGCCGGTCGGAAGCGAGCACCACCAGATTGCCGCCCTCGGGTTCGGCGGTCGGGTCCAGGCCGACATCGGCCGGTTCGCCGAGAAGGGCGACGTAGTCGAAGGTCTCACCGAGGGTGGCTACTTCGGCGCGTGCGAAGTCCATACCACCGTGATCGATGAGGTTGGCGACATACAGGCCCTCGTCGTTGAGCACCCGCCGTACATCGGCCATCGCTTCCACCGTGGTGAGGTGCCACGGCACACTGACGCCCCCGAAGGCGTCGCCGACGACGAGGTCACGACTGCCGGTGGCCAGCCGCCGCAGACCCAGCCTGCCGTCCTCGACACGTACGTCGACACCGGGCTGCGACCGCAGACCGAGTTGCTCGCGGTTGATGCCCACGACCCCGCCGTCGATCTCGGAGACGAGGCTGTGCGTTCCGGGCCGGGTGGCCGCGAGGTAACGGGGCAAGGTGAGCCCGCCGGCGCCCAGGTGGTGGGCGACCAGTGGTTCGCCGTGCGGGAAGGCGACGTCGACCGCCGACGCGATGGCGCGCACATACTCGAACTTCAGATGGGTCGGGTCGTCGATGTCGACGTAGGAGTGCCGCAGGCCGTCCAGAACGAGCGTGCGGCCGTTGGTCCCGTCCGTGTCCGCCACGACCCGAGCGCAGTGATACTTGGTCTCCACGTCGCAGCCCCCGGGCGCGACCGTGACGGCGAGGCCGCCGGCTACGACCATGAGAGTCAGGGCCGGGGCGCCGCTCCACCCACGCGTTCGCCACTCGACCCACGCCGAGCCTGCCACCAGCAGTGCTCCGAGGCCGAGCAGTATGCCGCTGACCGGCACCCTCGATACGAGGACGAAGCCCGTGAGCACGGTGCCGGCGATGGCGCCGACGGTGCCGACTCCTGACAGTCGGCCGACCACCGTACCGGTCTCCGCCAGGCTGGTGAGACGAAGCTTCGTCACGAACGGCGTCACCGCGGAGAGCAGCGCGCCCGGCACCAGGATGGTCAGCGACGCGATCACCAAGAGCACCGCCGGCGCCCACTCCGCAGTGCTGCGCAACACGGACGGGGTGAGCGCCACCGCCGCTCCGGACACTCCGAGCGCGGGACCGATGAGCCGGCGTGGATCGACCTGGTCCGCGATGTGCCCGCCCAGCCAGGAGCCGAAGGCGATAGCGGTGAGCGCGATGCCGATCACCAGGGTGCTGGTCTCGAGGGTCAGGCCGAGGTAGGGAGCGAGCAGTCGCAGGGCGACGATCTCGACCACCAGAACCGCTGCCGAGGACCCGAAGACCAGCATGGCGGCAGCACGGGGGCCCAGACCGGCACGGCCGGGCGTGCTCTCAGCGACAGGCGGCGAAGACGATCCGGTCACGGGCGACATTCTTGCATGCACGCCAGAGACCGAACGGCACCGTGCGAACACCATCCCGCCGCCCCTCGGCGTGACTTGCCGTCGATGCTTCGGCCGGATTCAGCCCTCGCCCGACCTGGCCGGTTCTGGGCGTGGTCCTCTTGAGCGCTCATCGCGTCCGTGCCCGTCGCGTCAGGGAACCGGCCGCGCGGCAAGGGCCCGGATGGTGGCACGGCCGAACCGAGGGTCTGATTCAGCCCGCCTCACGCCACCACGCGGGAGACACGCTGAGGCTCCGGACCTCACCCGCCTGCCCCTGGGCGAGTTCGTCCGCGCGGACGAAGATCCGGACGCCGGACTCGGGCACCCGGTAGCGGTGGATGTCCCCGGTCGCGCCGCCCTCGTCCGGCTCGGGTTCGACCGAGCGGCCGAGCCCGGCGATCGCGTCGGCCAGGTCCTCGAAGCGCGTCGATGGTGCGAATGCGCCGTACGCGCCGCGCAGGGCCGACGGTACGGACGACTCGGTGTCCCATCGCAGCCGGTGCACCGGCACGCTCACCCCGAAGCAGGGCCAGGCGCCGCCCTCCTGCTGGAACGACAGCTCCACCAGCCCGTAGTCCCGGCGCAGCAGGACCCCGTCCTCGGTATCGAGGAAGTCGGTGCCGAGCCTGGTCTCCCACTCGGCGGGCTGCGCGCCGATTCCCGCGCCCAGCACGTCGCCGCGCGTGGCGACGTGGGCGTAGAAGTCAAGGTCGGACATCTCCATCTTCTCCATCGCCTCGATCCGGGCCTGCGGTTCGGCTGTGCGGTGGTCGCTGAAGCGCCACAGCGGGTTGAGGCCCTTCTCTCATGGCCTCGGCCCCGGACTCGAAGAACTCCTCGGCGGCCTTCGTCACCCTGATCATGCCAGGGCCGCCGACGGAGATGCGTCAGGCCTCCGCGTGGGCCAGCCACACGTCAGGACCGAAGACTTCGTACCGGATGTGCCGGGCTCGGATGCCGGCCCGAAGGAGCTGGGAGCGCACCGCTCGCATGAGTCGTCTTCGATGTCCCGTGTCCGCGACGGGGGCCGCAGGTGCTGTGGGGCCCTGGAAGCGGGCCGAACGTCCGTGCGGCGAGGGTCGGGTGGCCGGTCCCCCGGTAGCCGGAGGGTGTACGCGAAGCCGAGCATCGGCGAGGAACTCATGGCAGCGGACGGTCGAGTCCCGTTTCCGAGAACTGCCCGCCTCAAGGTCATCGGTCGTCCGGGAGACGGACCTGACGCTCCGCCAGACCGCGGAGCAGGGAGGGGAGAGGTGGCGCACGTGGCTGCGCCGCAGGCGTCACGACGCGGGGTCGAAGGCCGGGAGCCGCGCCCCGTCCCGTGGCACCGATGCACGGATGCACGGATGCGCGACGGCACCGGCCCTCCCCACCCCGCGCGTGCCGGGCCTCCGCCGGGTCGGCACAGAAGGCAGGTGGCCGAAGAGCCTTCCCGCTTCCCGCCGGCCCGGTAGAGGCCCGGCACAGGAGGCGCGAGGCCCCCTCCTCCCCTCGGGACGTCGTTCGAGGCGCTTCCCGCCCTTCCTGTGGCCGACTCGAACAACGGCCCGGTAAGACGGATCCACCTCGTCCGACTCGGTACCACGCTCCCAGAGGGAGGCCCGGCACGACAGGGGCCGAACGGCCCGGACCAGTGCCCCACCGGCCCGGTGCGGCTGCGCGGCCGCGGCGATCACGGCCGTCCGGACCGCTCGGCGCCGGCCCGGCCGGCAGGCGACAGGCCGTCTCCCCACCTCAGGCCCACCAGCGGGGGATGCTCAGCTGCCGGGGCCGATCGGCCCACCGGCAGGGACCGCCGGCACCTGCCGCCCGCCCCCGCGGCGGCCGACGCTGGAACGGAAGGGACCCGAACCCCGGGAAGAGCTGAGGAGCGCGACGTCATGGTCCGTTACGTGTACGACTTCCATGAGGGCGGCCGTGACCTGGCCGGTCTGCTCGGCGGCAAGGGGGCGAACCTGGCCGAGATGACCCGGATGGGCCTGCCGGTCCCGCCCGGATTCATCGTCACCACCGAGGCCTGCCAGGCTTACCTGGCGACGGGTGCGGAGCCCGGGGGACTGTTCCGGGAGGTCTCCCGGCACCTGGCCGCCCTGGAGGAGTCCGCCGGCCGTCGCCTGGGACGGCCCGACGATCCGCTGCTGCTGTCCGTCCGCTCGGGGGCACGGTTCTCGATGCCCGGGATGATGGAGACCGTCCTCGACATCGGCCTCACCGACGAGTCCGTTCTGGGTCTGGCCAAGGTGTCGGGCAATGAGCGGTTCGCCTGGGACTCCTACCGCCGCCTCGTGCACATGTTCGGCAGTACGGTCATGGGCGTCGACTCCGCCCGGTTCGAGCAGGCCCTCACGCTGCTCAAGGGCCTGCGGGGCGTCCCGGACGATGTGCACCTGGACGCGGAGGACCTCGCCCAGCTGGTGGAGACGTACAAGAACCTGATCCTCGTCGAGACCGGCGACCACTTCCCGCAGTCCCCCGCGGAGCAGCTGCGCCGCGCGGTCCTGGCCGTCTTCCGGTCCTGGAACGGCGACCGGGCGCGGCTGTACCGGCGGCGCGAGCACATCCCGGACGACCTGGGCACCGCGGTCACCGTGCAGCGCATGGTCTTCGGCAACCTCGGCCCCGACTCCGGCAGCGGCGTGGCCTTCACCCGCGACCCCGCCACCGGGCGGCCCGGGCTGTACGGCGACTACCTGCCGAACGCCCAGGGCGAGGACGTCGTCGCCGGCATCCGCAACACCGTGCCCCTGGCCGAGCTGGAACGCCTCGACACACGTTCGTACCGCCGGCTGCTCACCCACATGCACACCCTGGAGAACCACTACCGGGACCTGTGCGACATCGAGTTCACCATCGAGCGCGGCACGCTGTGGATGCTGCAGACCCGGGTGGGCAAGCGGACCGCCGAGGCGGCGTTCGCCATCGCGGCCGCGCTGGTCGACGAAGAGCGCATCACGCCGCAGGAGGGGCTGTCCCGGGTGGGCGGGGAAGGGCTGGCGCGGCTGATGTTCCCGCGCTTCGACGCCTCCGCGACCGGTGATCCGCTCGCCCACGGTCTGCCCGCCTCGCCCGGTGCCGCGGTCGGCGCGGTGGTCTTCGACTCCGCCGCAGCGGTACGACGCTCCGCGGCCGGCGAGCAGGTGATCCTGGTACGCCAGGAGACCACGCCGGACGACCTGCCCGGCATGGTCGCCGCGCAGGCCGTGCTGACCAGCCGGGGCGGGAAGACCAGTCACGCGGCCGTGGTGGCCCGGGGCATGGGCAAGGTGTGCGTGTGCGGCGCCGAGGAACTGACCGTGGACATCGAGCGGCGGCGGTTCACCACCCACGACGGCACCGTCGTCGAGGAGGGCACGGTCGTCTCCGTGGACGGCTCCACCGGTGTCGTGTACCCGGGTGCGGCCCCGCTGGCCGACTCCGAGGTCATGCGGTACCTGGAGACCGGCGAGCACACCGCCGGCGTGGTGGACGCGGTGGCCGCCGCACTGCGGCAGGCCGACGGGATACGGCGGCTGGAGGTGCGGGCCAACGCCGACACCCCCGGGGACGCGGCACGTGCCCGCCGGTTCGGCGCGCAGGGCGTCGGCCTGTGCCGCACCGAGCACATGTTCCTCGGGGAACGCCGCAAGCTGGTCGAGGAGATGATCCTGGCCCGTGACGGCGCTGAACGCGAGCGGGCGCTGGCCACTCTCCTCCCGCTGCAGCGGGAGGACTTCATCGGCATCCTGGAGGCGATGGACGGCCTGCCCGTCACCATCCGTCTGCTGGATCCGCCGCTGCACGAGTTCCTGCCCGACCGCACGGAGCTCGCCGTACGAGTCGCCTCCGTCGGTCAGCCGGCCCCGCACGACGTCGAGTTGCTCGACGCTGTGAACCGCATGCACGAGGAGAACCCGATGCTCGGCCTGCGCGGTGTGCGCCTCGGTCTGGTCGTCCCCGGTCTGGTGGCCATGCAGGTGCGGGCCATCGCCGAAGCGGTCGTGGAACGCACCCGGGCCGGCGGCTCTCCCCGGGCGGAGATCATGGTCCCGCTGGTCGGCGCCGTGGAGGAACTCCGGATCGAACGCGCGGAGGTGCGGCGGGTGCTGGCGGAGGTGTCGGAGGAGTCCGGCGTCCCGCTCGACTGCCCGATCGGCACCATGATCGAGCTGCCCCGGGCCGCGCTCACGGCAGGCCGGATCGCCGAGGAGGCGGCGTTCTTCTCCTTCGGTACCAACGACCTCACCCAGACCACCTGGGGCTTCTCCCGCGACGACGTCGAGGCGGCCTTCTTCTCCGCCTACCTCGACAAGGGCATCTTCACCACCTCTCCGTTCGAGAGGATCGACCCCGAGGGCGTCGGCCGCCTGGTCCGCATCGCCGTCGCCGAGGGGCGAGCCGCCCGGCCGGGCCTGAAGATCGGCGTCTGCGGAGAGCACGGCGGTGATCCCGACTCCGTCCACTTCTTCCACGACGCGGGACTGGACTACGTCTCCTGCTCGCCGTTCCGCGTCCCGGTGGCCCGGCTGGAGGCCGGACGCGCGGCGCTGTCCGGGAGCGAGGAGAGCGACAGCCGGTGAGACCGGTACGGTCCCGGTCGCGTGGCCCGGCGGTCCTGGGGCCGGGACGGGTACTCGCACCAGGCTGGAGCCGCGGAACGATCACAGAGTGCGCAGCACATGCCGGTCACGGCTGATCGCCATGGTGTGCCGCGGCCTTCGCGAGCCTCACCTCGCCGCTGACGCCCCCCGGCTGCGCCGCACTGCCGGCCGGCTCGCTCTCACTCCGGGTCGGGTACGACCATCACCGGGCAGCCGGAGTGGTGCAGGACCGTGTGGGCCACCCGCCCGAGGCGGGGTCCGAGCTGCCCGGGTCGGCGTCGGCCGATGACCAGCAGGCCGGCCTCGTGCGAGGCGGCGAGCAGTACCCGCCGGGCGTGCCCTTCGGCGATGCGCCGGTGCACGGTCACGTCCGGTGGGGCGTCGGCGAGGGCGGCCTCCAGCTCCTTGGCGGCGCGTTCCTCGTACCCAGGCTCCGGCGAACCCGCGAGCAGCGGGTGATCGACCGTTTCGCGCGGGGGGCGCCGCCAGGTCCGTACGGCCTCCAGTACGACGTCGCGTCGCCGCGCCTCCTCGCAGGCGACGCGCACCGCCGCCGTGGGCGCGCCGGGCACGCCGACCACGATGCGGGCGTGCCTTCCGCCGGTGGCCCGGTTGTCGTGGTTGCCGCGGATCACGACGACCGGGCAGTGGGCGTGCGTGGCCACCGCCAGGCTGACCGAACCCAGCAGCGCGTCGGCGAGTCCGCTGCGCCCGCGGGTGCCCACGACGACGAGGGAGGCGCTGCGGCTCTCCCGCAGGAGGACGTACTCGGGTTCCTCCGGCACGACAGCGGTGGTGACCGGCAGATCCGCCTGGCGGCGCCGGGCACGGCTCATGGCGGCGCGGACGATGTCCTCGGCGGCCACCTGCCCGGA
The DNA here is from genome assembly GCF_042803315.1 of Streptomyces sp. NPDC057424. Classification (NCBI taxonomy): domain Bacteria; kingdom Bacillati; phylum Actinomycetota; class Actinomycetes; order Kitasatosporales; family Streptomycetaceae; genus Streptomyces; species Streptomyces sp. NPDC057424. The sequence goes on along the minus strand of NZ_JBHVCP010000039.1, from coordinate 42,903 downwards.
CGGTCCGGCGAGGTCGGGCGCGAGCGCGGCTCCCTCGTACCTCTCCCCCTGGCAGGCGTGGACCACCCGGAGGGGCACCCCGTGCAGGGCGGCCTCGTCGGCGGCCCAGTCGAGGGCCCGCAGGCCCGGTTCGGAGCCGTCGACGCCGACGACCAGGGGCAGGTGCACGGTTCTCACTTTCCGGTTGTGAGGTCGAAGACGATCCGGGCCTTGACCTGGCCGTGCAGGACCTCGTCGATGCAGTCGTTGACCGCCGCGAGCGGCCGGGTCTCGCTGACGACCTTCGTCCGGCCGGCCGCGTGGAGCTGGAAGACCTCGGCGAGGTCCTGCCGGGTGCCGACGATGGAACCGATCACCGAGGTGCCGTTGAGTACCGTGTCGAAGATCGGGAGCCGGACTGTCCCGTGCGCCGGAAGGGCGACCATGACGAGCTTCCCGCCGCGCCGGAGGCCGGAGTTGACCGCTTCGAAGGCGGTCGGGTGCACGGCGAGGGCGAGGGCGATGTGGGCACCGCCGTGCCGCTTCAGCTCGACGCCGACGTCCTGGGTGCGGGCGTCGATGACGATGTCCGCCCCCAGTTCGCGGGCGAGCCGGAGCTTGTCGTCGGTGACGTCGATGGCGGCCACCCGCGCCCCGGCGATCTTCGCGTACTGCACCGCCAGGTGACCGAGTCCGCCCACGCCCGAGACGGCGACCAGCTGGGCGGGCCCGACGCCCGCGACCTTAAGCGCCTTGTACGTGGTGACGCCGGCGCAGGTCAGCGGGGCGGCATCGAGGGCGCTGACGCCGTCGGGCACGGGCTGGGCGAAGTCGGCCCGGGCGAGCATCTTCTCGGCGTACCCGCCGTCGCAGCCGTAGCCGGTGTTGACCTGGCTCTCGCACAGCGTCTCCCAGCCGGACAGGCAGTGCTCGCACCGCCCGCAGGCGCTGCCGAGCCAGGGCACGGCGACGCGCTGCCCGACCGCCAGGTGGGTCACGCCGTCGCCGAGCTTCTCGACGAGGCCGACCCCCTCGTGCCCGGGCACGAACGGCGGGGTGGGCTTCACGGGCCAGTCGCCGTGCGCGGCATGGATGTCGGTGTGGCACAGTCCGGACGTCTCGACCCGGATCCGGACCTGCCCGGGGCCCGGTTCGGGATCGGGGCGCTCCTCGATGACCAAGGGTGCCCCGAACTGCTGAACGACCGCTGCCTTCATGGCTCTCTCCTTCTGAACGGGCCGGCTCAGCCGTGGGCGACGACGGCGACGGGGGCGGTGGCGTGGTGCATGACCGCGTGGGCCACGGAACCGATGTGGACGCCGAACGGGCTGCGGCGGACGCGTCGGCCGACGACGACGAGGGAGGCGTCGTGGGAGGCGTCGACGAGGTGGTTGGCGGGGCTGCCGAGGCGCGAGATCTCGACGACCTCGACATCCGGGTACTTCTGACGCCAGGGCAGCAGCGCCTCGGTGAGCGCGGCGGCCCGCTCACGGGTGACGTCCTCGCGGGGGTCGACACCGGCCGCCAGGCTGTACACGTAGGAGGCCGGCGGGTTCCAGCCCTCAACGACGGTCAGCGGGGCCTGACGCAGCCGTGCCTCCTCGAAGGCGAAGCCGATCACGGACTCGTCGGGGCTGTCGGTGTCCATGCCCAGGACGACGGGCCGGAAGTCGGTCGCGGCGGAAGGGATGCCGACGGGGTCCTTCACGTGCTCGTCGGCGGCCTGCTCACCGGCACGGACCAGGATGACCGGCACCTCGGCCCGGGCGACCACCGACTGGCCGGCGGACCCGACCAGGAAGCCCGAGAGCCCACTCAGCGCGCGGGAGCCGAGAACCAGCAACTCCGCGTCGCGGGAGGCCTCCAGGAGGGCTTCGGCCACGGATCCCGTGCGCTGGACGAAGGCCACCTCGACGCCGGGGTGACGCAGCCTCAGCCCTTGGGCGGCTTCGCGGGGAACGCGCTCGGTCCAGTGCTGGTGGGTCTCGGCGCCGAGGACCGGGGCCTTGGCCATTCGCTCCGGCACGGGCAGCCACACATGGACCAGCCGCACTCCTGCACCCCGCAACGTCGCCTCGCGGGCGGCCCATTCGGCAGCGGCCCGGCTCTCCAGCGAGCCGTCCAGTCCTACGATGATCGTGCCGGGCATGTGCCCACCTCCTGTGTGGTGACTGCTCAGAGCGTCTCGTCCGCGGCCCTCCCCCGGCAGGGGCCGCTGGTCCCCGGTGAGGGCCGAACGGCCCTCCCGGCGGCCGGTGGGTGGGAGCGGGACCGCAGTCACGCCTGGACCCGGGGCGGGTGGATCAGGATGCGCGGTCTTCAACCTGCCGGTGGCGGCGGCCCGGTGCGGCCGGGAACCGGTGGCACGACTGCTTGTCCGCCCCGGCCGGCGGGACGGTGGCGAGCAGATCCGGCCTCCCGGGGCGGAGTTGGCTACGGCGGCCCACGCGAAGGGAACCTCGCTCAGCCTTCCGGGGCCACGGGACACACCCGTCTCGTCGGGCCTGGCTCCGGCGGCTCTTGGACCGCAGGGCTGTCTGGACCGGTCCCCCATGCAGGAGTTCGGGGCTCACCGGCATCCGGCCGTCCTGCCCGCACGTCCCTACCACGCATCCGGCGCTCGCGCTGGAGCGGATCCCCCTCGTGGCGACCGCGCACGACGTGCGGACGTCCCTCTTCCACCGGGCGCTGGAACGGCCCGATCTGCGCGGGGCCCTCGCCGGTCCGACGGGCCTCGGCGGAGCGGGCCGCACCCAGATGGTGATCCGGCTGGGCTACGTTCCCGAGAGCCCCGCTTCCCCTCGTCGCACCGCGCAGGTAGTCATGGGGGACAGCGCCTGGACCCGGCCGGCCCTCGTGCTGAGGCGTTTTCAGCGCGCTGTCCCTGAGGCCGGGTGGCCTCCCGCGCGGGGACGGTCTCCCCGGACTGCCCCTGGCTGGGCGCAGGGGCGGTCAGTTGTGCGAGATGACCGCCAGCGGGGCGACGGCGTGATGCAGCAGCGCCTGCGTCACCGGGCCGATGTGGGTGCCGAGCGGTGCTCGGCGGACCTGTCGGCCCACGACCACCAGGGCCGCTCCGCGCGAGGCGTCGATGAGGTGAGCACCCGCGCCCCCGACCGTCGCCTGCGCGTGCACCTCCACCGCGGGGAACTTCGCCTGCCACGGGCGCAGCACATCGGTCAGCTCGTGCCGGACCCGGTCAGCCGTCTCGGCGGTTACCCCGGGCATGAACTCGCCGCCGTAGTGGTAGGGCGGCAGCGTCCAGCCGTGGACGACCCGCAGGTCCGCCGCCCGCCGGGAGGCGGCGTCGAACGCGAACTCGATGACGGTGTCGCTGGGTTTGTGCAGGTCGAGGCCGAGGACGACCTCGCCGGGTGCGGCGGAGCCGGCAGCGGAGTCGTCGGCCAGGGGTTCCTCCCCCGTGCCCCCGTCGGCCCGCACGAGGACCACCGGACGTGCGCTCCAGGCCAGGACGGACAGGGCGACGGAGCCGATCAGGTACCCGGTGACCCTGCTCAGGCCACGTGATCCGAGGACCAGCAGCTCGGCGTCCTCGGCGGCCTTCAGCAGGGCCGGGACGGGCTGCCCGGGTATCTCGTCCGCGTGGATCCGCAGACCGGGGTGATGTCGGGCGACGCGCTCCCGCGCCTCGTCCAGAACGCGTCGCGCTTCCGCGCGCTGCTGGTCGGTCGGCGGCACCGGCACGGTGAGCCCGGCCTCAGGCGCGAAGGCCGAGGGCTGCCACTCCCAGGCGTTCACCAGACGCAGGGGCAGGTCACGCAGCAGTGCTTCGCGGGCGGCCCAGTCGGCAGCGGCCAGGCTCTCCGGCGAGCCGTCCAGTCCGACGGTGACGGTGCGGTGCATGTGGAACCTCCTTCAGGGGCACGCCTCGAGTCTTCGTTCCCTCGAAGCCTGAGAGGAGGGGCCACTGGTCCCCGCCCGGAAGACGACGGTCCCTGGCTTCCCGTCACCTCCGCCCGCGGTGTGCCCTCCCGTCCACGGAGGACGGGGCGGACACCCCCTGCACCGGTCGCCGCGAGCCGCACCGTCCGCGGGTACCGCGCGGAGAGATGCGTCCCGGGGCCTGTTCCGAGCGGGACCCCGGCCCAGCGATCACCGGCCCTGGCGATCACCCACCGGGACGCGCCACACCAGCGTGGTGCCTCCACCGTCCGGGCAGGTCCAGTCCAGTCCGCCGCCCAACTGCCGGGCACGTTCAGCCATGTTGCCCAGACCGCTGCGGCGTCCGCCGGCCGGGATGCCCACGCCGTTGTCGGAAACCTCCAGCCTCACCTCACGGCCGTCCGTCGCCAGCACGACCTCCGCACGGCCGGCCCGTGCGTGCCGGGCGATGTTGGTCAGGGCTTCCGAGAGGACCGCCATCAGGTGGTCGGCCGTCTCCTTCGGCACCTGGGTGTCCAGCAGCCCCTCCATCCGCAGGCTGGGAGCGAAACCCAGCACCGGCGCGGCCTCGCCGACGGCGCGCACGGCCCGGGCTCGTAGACCGGTGCCGGCCGCGCTCTCACGCGAACGCAAGCCGAAGATCGTCGATCTGATGATCTTGATGGTCTCGTCCAGGTCGTCCACCGCCCGAACCACCCGCTCGGACGCCTCGGGGTGCTCGATGAAACGTCCCGCGCTCTGCAGCGTCATGCCGGTCGCGAAGAGCCGCTGGATCGCCAGATCATGCAGATCACGGGCGATACGGTCACGGTCCTCCAGAAGTGCGATCTGCTCGGCGGCCTGGCGGCGCTCCGCGAGCTCCATCGCGACCGCGGCCTGGGCGGCGAAGGCCTTGAGGGGGTCCGTCTCCTGCTCGAAGAACACCGACTGGCCCGCTGCGCGGACCAGCAGCACGACGCCTCGCACGCCTTCCCCACTGCCGATGGGGGCCGCCACGGCCGGGCCGAGACCCTCGAAGCGCGGCGGGCCCGAGGACACTCGTTCGTCCTGGGAGACATCGGGGCTGGTGACCGTGGCGGATTCCAAGAACGCCTGCCCGATCAGGCTCTTCTCGACGCGCAGCACCATTCCGCGGTGGGTCGCCGCTTCCTCCCCGATGGCCAGCTCCACCATGAGCGAGGTGGTTCCCTCCATGGGCACCGCCACCTCGGCGAGGGCGGCGCCGGTGATCTCCATGGCCCGCTCGGCGATCAGCCGGAGGACGTCGTCGCGTTCGCTGCCGGACATGATGGCGTGGGTGATCTCCGCACTCGCCTGCAGCCAGCGCTCGCGACGCCGGGACTCCTCGTACAGGCGGGCGTTGTCGATCGCGACGCCGGCCGCGACAGCGAGGGTGGACAGCACCGACTCGTCGTCGTCGTCGAACTGCGCTCCGCCCCGCTTCTCGGTCAGGTACAGATTGCCGAAAACCTGCTCGCGCACGCGGATCGGGACGCCGAGGAAGGTGTTCATCGGCGGGTGGTTGGGCGGGAAGCCGTACGATGCGGTGTGCTCGGAGAGCTTCGCCAGCCGCAGGGGCTCGGGGTGGCGGATCAGCTCTCCCAGGATGCCGTGGCCATCCGGGTAGTTGCCGATCCGGGTGATCTGCTCGTCGGTGAGACCGACGGTGAGGAAGTCCGACAGGCGTTTGCCGTCCGGCCCGATGACTCCGAGTGCCGCGTACTGGGCGTCGACGAGGACCGCAGCGGCCTGCACGATGCTGTACAGCGCCTGTTCGAGGTCCAGCTCACGGCCGACCGACAACACCGCCTCGAGCAGGCTGTGCACCCGGTCGCGCGTGCCCCGGGCGGCGTCGAGGCGCGCCTGCAGCTCTTCCAGCAGCTCGTCCAGTCGCAACTGCGGAAGCCGAACCCGAGCCTCCCGCGACTCCGCGGAGCCTTCCACGCCGTGTCCTCCCGGTCCGTCTCACCGTGCCGCGGGCCGTCAGTCCCGCTGGTGCCACCGTAACGGGGCGTGCGAGGGACCGCGACGAGATCAAGGCAGGTGGCCGGGACGGGGAGACGCCGTCGACGGTGCGTGCGCGTGAGTCGGGAGCGGGACGGCCGGATGGTGAGGATGGCCGGGTGCCCCCGTCTCGGGGACCCGCGGCCGTACCGTCCGGTCGGAGGAGAGGCTCAGCGGGGGCTCAGCGGCCTTCGCGCCTGAGCTGGTCCTGGGCCTGGGCCTGGGTGGCGATCACCGCGGCCTGGATGCGGCGTTCGACGCCGAGCTTGGCCAGGAGGCGGGAGATGTGGTTCTTCACCGTCTTCTCGGCGAGGTAGAGACGCTGACCGATCTGACGATTGGTCAGGCCCTCGCCGATCAGGGCCAGAATCTCCCGCTCGCGCTCGGTCAGTCCGGGAAGAGCGTCGGGTTCCTCCTCCTTCTGCCGGCCTCCCCGCAGCCGCGCCATCAGCCTGGTGGTGGCGCTCGGGTCGAGCAGGGACTGGCCCCGGGCCACCGTGCGCACGGCGGACACCAGGTCGGAGCCCTGGATCTGCTTCAGGACGTACCCGGACGCTCCGGCCATGATGGAGTCCAGCAGCGCCTCCTCGTCGTCGAAGGAGGTCAGCATCAGGCACGCCAGGTCGGGCATGCTCGAGCGGAGTTCGCGGCACACGGACACGCCGTCACCGTCGGGCAGCCGGACGTCGAGGACCGCCACGTGAGGGCGCAGGGCGGGCACACGCACCAGAGCCTGCTCGGCGGTGCCGGCCTCACCGACCACGGTGATGTCCGGTTCGTCGTTCAGCAGATCGTGCACTCCACGCCGTACCACTTCGTGGTCGTCCAGCAGGAAGACACGGATCCGCTCGTCGGGGCCGGGCCGCTCGCCGTCCGCCATGTTCATGCTCCTTGTCCAACGTGTCGTACCGGTGCCCGTTCCCGGGTGTCATCGGCCTACGGTTCGGATCTTCCTCGTTCGAGGCCCGAAAGACCAGGGCCGACCGGCCCTAGTCCACGGCCCTCACCGGGGGCGTCCTCGTCGCCTACGAGGCGGGCGTCATCGATCCGGAGACGCCTCTCGGCTGGAGCGTGGCCGTCACCGGTCACGCGCGGCTGGTCACCGATCCCGATGACGTGGCGCGGTACCGGTCGATGCTGCGCCCCTGGGTGCAGCGGACGATGGACTACGCGGTCCGTATCCGCCCCGACCTGGTCACTGGCGTGCTGCTCACTCCCGCGGACGGCGAACCGCACGGGCAGATCAGCGAGAGACAGGTGTGACGAGCGCAGTTCTCTCAGCCGTCCCACGCCCAGTCGGTGATCTCCGGCAGATCGGTGCCGTGGACGCGGATCCAGTCATGGTGGCGCAGGCGGGCGTCCTCCATCCGCTGGCGTACGGCCGCCGCGCGCACCGCGAGGCCCGGCACCCGGTCGATGACGTCCATGACCAGGCGGTAGCGGTCCATGTCGTTGCCCACCACCATGTCGAACGGCGTCGTCGTGGTGCCGATCTCCTTGTAGCCGCGCACATGCAGGTTCTTGTGGCCGGTACGGCGGTAGGCCAGCCGGTGGATCAGCCAGGGATAGCCGTGGTAGGCGAAGATGACCGGTTTGCCCGTGGTGAACAGGGCGTCGTACTGCGCGTCCGGCATGCCGTGCGGGTGCTCTTCCCGGGGCAGCAGCCGGGCCAGGTCGACGACGTTGACCACGCGCACCGCCAGGTCCGGCAGGTGGCGGCGCAGCAACTGGGCGGCGGCGAGGATCTCCTGCGTGGGGACGTCGCCCGCGCAGGCGAGCACCACGTCCGGCTCACGCGTGCCGTCCTCGGTTCCGGCCCAGTCCCAGACGCCGGCGCCACGGGCGCAGTGGGCCTCGGCCTGCTCCATGGTCAGCCAGTCGAAGCAGGGCTGCTTGCCGGCCACGATCACGTTGACGTAGTCGCGGCTGCGCAGGGCGTGATCCGCCACGGACAGCAGGGTGTTGGCGTCCGGCGGGAGGTAGACCCGCACGACCTCGGGGCTCTTGTTGAGGACGTGGTCGATGAAGCCCGGGTCCTGGTGGGAGAAGCCGTTGTGGTCCTGCCGCCACACGTGTGACGTCAGCAGGTAGTTCAGCGAGGCGATGGGCGCCCGCCAGGGCAGCCGGCGGGTGACACGCAGCCACTTGATGTGCTGGTTGACCATGGAGTCGACGATGTGCACGAACGCCTCGTAGCAGGAGAACAGTCCGTGCCGGCCGGTGAGGAGGTAGCCCTCCAGCCAGCCCTGGCAGGTGTGTTCGGACAGGATCTCCATCACGCGACCGTGCCGGTCGAGGTGCTCGTCCACGGGCAGCGTCTCGGCCTGCCAGGCCTTGCCGCTGGCGGCGTAGACGGCCTGGAGCCGGTTGGAGGCGGTCTCGTCGGGTCCGACGAGCCGGAAGTCGCGCCGGTCCGCCGTGGCGCTCATGACGTCCCGGAGCAAGTCGCCGAGGACACGGGTGGGTTCGTGCAGGGTGGTGCCGGGCTTGTCGACCGCGACGGCATACGTGTCCGGCGACGGCAGGGGCAGTTCCCGCAGCAGGACGCCTCCGTTGGCGTGCGGTGTGGCGCCGAGCCGCCTGGTGCCCTCCGGGACGCAGGCCAGCACGTCGGGGCGGGGGCTGCCGTGCTCGTCGAACAGTTCCTCCGGCCGGTAGGAACGCAGCCACGTCTCCAGTTGGCGCAGGTGCTCCGGATGGTCGCGGACGGCGGACAGCGGTACTTGGTGGGCGCGCCAGGTGCCCTCCACCGGCAGGCCGTCGACCTCGGCCGGGCCGGTCCAGCCCTTCGGGGTGCGCAGCACGATCACCGGCCAGCGGGGACGGCCGGTCGCACCGTCCTCGCGGGCGGCCCGCTGCAGGGCGGCGATGCGGTCCAGGGCGGTGTCCATGGCCTGCGCCATCGCACGGTGGACGGCCAGGGGCTCGTCCCCGGCGACGTGGATCGGGTCGTGGCCGTATCCCCGGAGGAGCTCGTCCAGTTCGGATTCGGGCACTCGTGCCAGCACCGTCGGGTTGGCGATCTTGTACCCGTTGAGGTGCAGGATCGGCAGTACGGCCCCGTCGTGGACCGGGTCGAGGAACTTGCCGGAGTGCCAGGAGGCGGCCAGGGGCCCGGTTTCGGCCTCACCGTCGCCGATGACACAGGCGACCACCAGGCCGGGGTTGTCGAGGGCGGCACCATAGGCGTGTGAGAGGGCGTACCCGAGTTCGCCGCCCTCGTGGATGGAGCCGGGGGTCTCCGGGGCGACATGGCTGGGCACCCCGCCGGGGAACGAGAACTGCTTGAACAGTCGGGCCATACCCGCCGAATCCCGCGTGATGTCCGGATAGGTCTGCGTGTACGAGCCCTCCAGCCAGGAGTTGGCGAGCACCGCCGGTCCCCCGTGCCCGGGCCCCCAGACGCACAGCGCGTCCAGGCCGCGGGCCTTGATGACCCGGTTGAGGTGCGTGTGCACCAGGTTCAGGCCCGGGGTGGTGCCCCAGTGCCCGAGCAGACGCGGTTTGACGTGTTCGGCACGCAGCGGTTCGGTCAGCAGGGGGTTGGCCATCAGGTAGATCTGGCCGACGGCCAGGTAGTTCGCGGCGCGCCAGTGGGCGTCCAGCTTCTTCAGCTCTTCGCCCGTGAGCTCGGCGGACGTCTGCTGGGTGTCGACGGACATGGGAGGCCTTCCGGGTCGGGTGGTCGGGGGGCTGCGACTCCGCCGGGCCGTGTGGCGGGCCGGAGTGATGGTCAGCGGCGTGCGGGCGTCAGGTGAGGGTGGCTTTCGTGGACGGTGAGGTGGACGGGCCCGCCCCGTACCGGGTCCGGCCACCGACGAGTTCCCGGCCGGTGACCAGCTCCGGTTCGACGCGCACGAAGACCTCCTCGGGCGAGGGCACCCACGAGCTCGGGCCCTCTCGACACAGCCGGGCGTGCTCGTCCGGATCGGACACGACGGCGGCCCGTCCGGTGACGACGACGGACCAGCCGGACTGCGCGACAGGGTCGACCTCGTCGGCCTCGAAGGCGACGACGGCGCCGTCGACGGCACGGGCCAGTTCCGAGTCCGCCGACGTTCTCAGCAGCACCGCGCCCTCTTCGTCCAGGCGGAAGTTCACGGGAAGGACTGCCGGCAGGGCCTGACGCGTGTGGACGATCCGGCCGATGGGCGCCTTCGCCAGGAGGCACAGACACTCGTGGCGGCCGAGCTCACGGAAACCGTCATTCGGATACATGGTTCGCCCGTCTTTCCTCTGTGCAACCTCGTCCACCTCATCGTGCGGCCGTCGGCGGCCCGCGGTGAGGGGCCATTGGTCCCGTTCCACACCGGAGAGCGGCCCCGGGGGCACGGACGCGGCCGGAAGGGTCCAGGGCCGTCCGCTACTGCTGTTCCCCCACTCGGGCGGTCTCACATGTTCAAGGCCGTCGGGATGAGCCGAAAGGCCCTGCTGTCGGCCCCCACAGGGCCCATGACGGCGATGAGTACCGCAGGGGAGGCTGGAGCGGATCCCGGCGGTCCGGACGAAGGAGACACGATGAGTGGCCTGGTGGTTGTCGGTGTGGACGGCTCGGCGTCGAGCCTGACGGCGGTGGAGGCGGCGGCGCGGGAGGCGCGGTTGCGTGGAGCGGGACTGCGTGTGGTGCATGCGTGCATGTGGCCCGCGATGCACGTGCCCCTGGGGCCGCCGGCCTCCGGTCCGCCGGAGGGCGGGATCCGTAACATGGTCGACCGTCTCGTGGCCGAGGCGCTGGAGCGGGCGCGCGCGGCGGCACCGGACGTCGACGTCAGCCATGTGGTGGTGACGGGTGAGCCGCTGACCGCGCTGGAAGCCCAGTCGCGTGCCGCGGAGCTGGTGGTGGTGGGTTCCAGGGGGATGGGCGGATTCGTGGGCCTGCTGGTGGGGTCGACGGCGGTTCACCTCGCGGCGCACGGCCGGTGCCCGGTGCTGGTCGTGCGTGAGCATCCGCTGAACGACGGCCCGGTCGTCGTGGGCGTCGACGGCTCCCCCGCGGGAGGCAAGGCGGTGGATTTCGCCTTCGCCGAGGCCGCCCTGCGCAAGGCTCCCTTGCTGGCGCTGCACGCCTGGACCACGTGGAACGCTCCGCTCCCCGCGCCGCCGGACGCGTCGGAGCCGTACGCGCATCCGCCGGGTGCGCTGGCCGAGGAGGAGACGCGCCTGCTGGCCGAGGCGCTCTCGGGCCGCCAGGAGGACTATCCGGACGTGGTGGTCGAGCACCGGGTCGTCCACGGCGGGACCCGGGAGGCGTTGATCGAGGCGAGCCGGTCGGCCCAGCTCATGGTGGTCGGCGCCCGGGGCCGGGGCGGCTTCGCGGGGCTGCTGCTGGGGTCGGTCAGCCAGGCCCTGCTGCACCACGCGCACTGCCCGGTTGCGGTCGTGCGGGGAGCGGACCGGTCGCACTGAGTGGGCCGGTAACCGATGCCCGGGCGTCGGGCGACGAGTGGTCCGCAGGCCATGCGCCCTCCGGTGCGGAAGCCCGGGTTCGGTCCGTGGGGGGAGCACCGGCGCTTCGGCCAAGTGGCCGCGGCGGGCAGGGCCGACCGGCCCGGGCGATGGCCTGGTAGGCCCCTGCCCGCCGCGGCCGTTCCGGCCGAGGCTCTGAGGACGAGCGGCCGCGTCGGCGGTCTGCAGGAAAGGGAGCGCACAGTGAGTGATCCGGTGGTCGTGGGAGTGGATGGTTCCACGTCGAGCTTCGACGCGGTCGACGTAGCGGCACGAGAGGCACGCCTGCGCGGGGCGCCACTGCGGATCGTGCACGCCTTCGGGCATCCGTCCGGGCCCCTGCCGCCCGGTGCGACACCGTGGAGTCCGGCCGGACACACTCTGGAGCCGATGGTGCGGGGGCAGCTGGTCCGAGCGGAGGAACAGGCGCACGCGGCCGCGCCGGGCATCGAGATCACACGCTCCGTGGTGGCCGGCGACGCGGTCGAGGTTCTGGAGATCGAGTCACGCTCCGCCGCGCTGACGGTGGTGGGCAGCCGAGGTCTGACCGGGTTCTCCGGGCTGCTGCTGGGGTCTACGGCGGTGCATCTGGCCGCCCACGGTCACTGCCCGCTGATGGTGGTCCGGGGCCGACCGGACCCGTCCGGGCCGGTTCTGCTCGCCGTGGAAGGCTCCCCGGCCGGGGAGGCGGCGGTGGACTTCGCGTTCGCCGAGGCCGCGCTGCGCGGGGCACCGCTCGTGGCGCTGCACGTGTGGAACACGTGGAGCGAACGGGCCTACGAGGGTCCCGGCGACCCGCTGACCGCCGTCGTGGCGGACACCGAGCATCTCCGCGAGGCCGAACAGCACCTCCTAGACCGGGTGGTGGCCGACCGGCAGGCGGCGTATCCGCAGGTCACCGTCGATCGGCGCCTGGTGCGCTCCCGGGTCCGCGCCGCGTTGATCGAGGCCAGCAGAACGGCGCAGTTGGTGATCGCCGGGGCCCGGGGGCGCGGCGGCTTCACCGGGCTGCTGCTCGGCTCGGCCAGCCAGGCGCTGCTGCACCACGCCGACTGCCCCGTCACCGTCGTCCGCGGCAAGGAGTGAACGCGTCCCGGCGGATTTCCGCCCCCACCCCTCCCCCGCGCACCGCGGCCGACGCCCACGAACGGCCGGCGGACGAAGTGGCGGACTTACTCGGCGTCGTCCCGGACACGGGCCTGACATCGGCGGACGCCGCACAGCGAACCGCCGCATACGGGACGAACGAACTCGCCGAACCGGTCCGCAGGCCGCAGTGGCTACGTCTGGTGGACCAGTTCCGCAGCTGGCTGGCAGGCATCCTGCTGGCGGCGGCCGTCGTCGCCGGCGTCATCGGCGAGATCAAGGACGCAGTCGTCATCACGGCCGTGCTGCTCGTCAACGCCACCATCGGCTACCTGCAGGAACGCCGTGCCGAGCGCAGCCTGGAAGCGCTGCGCCGCATGCTGGTCCCCATCGCCCGGGTGCGGCGCGGCGGCCGGGTCCGCACGGTCCCGGCCCGCTGCCTCGTGCCCGGGGACGTCGTCCTGCTGGAAGCCGGCGACCGGGTCCCGGCCGACGGACGGCTGCTCGTCGCCGAATCGGTGGAAGCCGCCGAGGCCGCGCTGACCGGCGAGTCACAGCCTGTCGCGAAGACGACCGCGCCGACCGCGGCCGGTGGGGCCGACGTCGTTCCGGTCGCCGAACGCAGCTGCATGCTCTTCATGAACACCGCGCTGACCCGCGGCCGGGCAGAGATGCTCGTCACCTCGACCGGCATGCGCACCGAGGTCGGCGCGATCGCCGAGCAACTGCGCGGCGGCAGCGAAGCGCCCAGTCCGCTGCAGATCCAGATGGACAGTCTGGGCCGGCGGCTGGCGGTGATCAGTGGCGTCGCCGTGGCCGCCTACGCGCTCGTGGCGCTGGTACGCGGGGAGGAGCCGGCCGATCTCGCGCTGCGGGCGGTGGCCCTGGCCGTGGCCGCGATCCCCGAGGGACTGCCCGCCGTCCTCGCCCTGACCCTCGCCCTGGGCGTGCACCGCATGGCCCGCCGCGGCGCCATCGTCAAACGTCTGGCCTCCGTCGAGGCACTCGGCTCCGCGACCGTCGTGTGCAGCGACAAGACCGGCACCCTGACCCTGAACGAGATGGCCGCCCGCGTCCTGTGGACCGCCGGGCGACGGTACGACGTGACCGGGGAGGGTTACGACACCGCCGGCACCGTGTGCGAGACCGATGGGGACGCCGTCCCGGACCTGCGTGATGCCGTACTGCCGTTCGCGCTGTGCAACGACGCGCGCCTCACCGCGGACGGTGTCCTCGGCGACCCGACCGAGGCCGCGCTGCTCGTGCTCGCCGCCAAGGCGGGCCTCGACCCGGAACTGCCCGCCCGCACCCCGCGCACCGGTGAGGTCCCCTTCGACCCCGCCGCGAAGTACATGGCCACCTTTCACGGCGCGAGCGACGGAACCACCCGCATCCACGTCAAGGGCGCCGTCGACATCCTGCTGGGCCGCTGCACCCACGTCCTGACCGGTGACGGCCGCGTCCTGCTCACCGCGGAGCGCCGCAGCGAGATCATCGACGCCGCCCGCCGGATGGGCGGCCAGGGCCTGCGGGTCCTGGGTGCCGCCACAGCCGTCACCGGCCGGCCGCGGCCGGGGGAGGTCACAGGGCTGACCCTGACCGCGATCGCCGGCATCGCCGACCCGCCGCGTCCGCAGGCCCGCGACGCCGTCGCCCTGGCCCAGGCCGCCGGCATCACCGTGAAAATGATCACCGGTGACCATGCCGACACGGCAGCCGCGATCGCCGCCGAGCTGGGCATCACCGGGAATGTGGTCACCGGAAGCGAACTGGCTCGCATGAGCGAGCGGGACCTCGCGGACCGCGTGGAGGACATCGCCGTCTTCGCCCGCGTCGCGCCCGATCACAAGGTCACCATCGTCCGCGCCCTCGCCCAGCGGGGTCACATCGTGGCCATGACGGGCGACGGCGTCAACGACGCCGCCGCGTTGCGCGCCGCCCACATCGGCGTCGCCATGGGCGTCACCGGCACCGATGTCGCCAAGGAGGCCGCGGACATGGTGCTGACGGACGACGACTTCTCCACCATCGTCCGCGCCGTACGCGAAGGCCGGTCGATCTACGACAACATCGTCACCTTCGTCCGCTTCCAGCTGTCCACCAACATCGGCGCCATCCTCACCCTGCTGGCCACTGTGCTGGCCGGGCTGCCCGCCCCCATGTCGGCGATCCAGCTGCTCTGGGTGAACATCATCATGGACGGGCCGCCCGCCATGGCCCTGGGCATCGACCCTCCGGGCGGGAACGTGATGCACCGCCGGCCGCGGCCGCCCGGGGAACGCATCCTCAACGCCCGGCGGTTGACGGCCATCCTGCGGACCGGCGCCGTCATGGCCACCGGCACCGTGGCCGTCTTCGCGGCCGCACGCCACCTCACGGACACCGCGACCGCCACCACGATGGCCTTCACCACCTTCGTCCTCTTCCAGCTCTGCAACGCGCTGGCCGCGCGCAGCGAGGACGGTCCCGTCATCGGCCGCCACCAGCTGCGCAACCGCACCCTCTGGATCTGCCTGGCCGCTGTCCTCGCACTGCAGATCACAGCAGTACAAGTGCCGTTCGCCCAGGGTGTCTTCGACACTGTGTCCCTGAGCGCAGCGCAGTGGGCCGTCTGTCTGTGCACCGCTGCGACCCTCGTGCTGACGGAGCACGTCTGGCGCACCTCGACCTCACGGCCCGGCCGAGCCCGAGAAGCCCACCAGAACGCGGACGCAGCATGACACGAGGGGCCCGCCCGGTCGTGGTGGATTCATGCAGTACGCACCGGGAAGCCGGCGCTGCACGTCGGACGGCGACCCAACGCCGGTACGGCACCACCTGGCACGGGTGAGGAGGCGGCACCCGGCCCCCTCCTCACCAGCCCGGCCCAAGGCTGCAACCGCCGCATCAGGTGGACGGGTTGCCGCGATCGGTGTGCCGGGACCGTGGGCTGCGGCGCGCGGACGGCTGGTTGCGCCAGGCGCGGTGGGCCGCGATGAGCGCGGCCCGCTCGTCGGGCGCGGTGTCGCGCAGGATCATCCGCAACGTGATCAGGTCACGGACGGTGCGCACGAGATCGGCAGGCGTGTGACGTGGTCGCCGGAGGAGGCGGATCAGGAGCCCCGCAGCCAGTGGGACGAGGATCAGCAGTACGTGCTCGGACATGGCTTCTCTCCCGTGGGTGAAGGCGAATGCGGCAAGAACCCTCGACGGGCTCATCAGCAGAGATAGCCTCGAGTGCCGTTCATCGGTGTGAAGTGAACAAGAATGAAAGGCCGGTTCAGGAGGTCTGGTGGGGGGCGTGGACGAACCGACGGGGGGCGCGGCGAACACGGAGTTCAGACGGCTGCTCGCCGAAGCGAAGGCAGCGGCCGGTATGACGCAGAGTCAGCTCGCCAAAGCGGCGGGCGTGTCCCCCGCGACCGTCAGCAACGCGTTGAACCGCCCGTCGGGTGTGCCCTCGGCCGATACGCTGGACCGGCTCGCGGCCGCCCTGCGCATCTCCGGTGAGGCGCTGGCCCGACTGCACCGGCTGCGCCAGCAGGCCGATCGGCGCAGCCGCCACCTGGACGACTACCTGGATGCGGCCCGCCGCGCGGCCCGGGAGCACCCCTACCCCGGCGTCCTGCCGGGGATGATGCCCCCGCTGGCCTCTGTGTACCTCCGGCAGGTGGTCGATGCGAGAAGTGACCAGGCCGAGGGGCCCTCCCGCCTGCTGCCCGCGGACCGGGTCCTGGTGGACGGCCTGATGTGCGTGGTGCTGGCCGGACCCGGCGGAGGCAAGTCCAGCCTGCTGCGCACCCGCCTGGCCTCGGGCATCCAGCACTGGCAGCAGGGCACCGGAGAGGCAACGGTCCCGGTGCTGGTCCAGGCCGCGGCTCTCACCGGCCGGCGGCCGCTGGCCGATGCGCTCGCCTCGGCGGTCACGGCGGATCTGTCCGCGTACGGCCTGCCCCAAGCCCTGCCTGCGGACTTCTTCGCCACTCCGCCGTACAAGGACGTGCCCTGGCTGGTGCTGGTCGACGGTCTCGACGAAGTGGCCGACCCCGCTGCGCGGCGTGCCGTGATCAGCACCATCATGGAGGTGCGCGACGACGACAAGGCCAGTCACCGCTTCGCCATGGCCACACGTCCCCTGCCTTACGGTGAGCTCGATGCCCTGAACCAGGCCCCGGCCCCCGAAACTGTCGCCTCCGGCAGCCCGGAGGGCCTGCGGCGGTACACGTTGCAGCCCTTCACCACCGACGATCTCCCGCACATCGCCCGGTCATGGTTCGAGGCCTTTGGGCTCCCCGACGTCGACGGAGCGGTGGCGCGCTTCCTCGAATCCCTGGCCGGTACCAGGCTGACCGATCTGGCACGCACGCCGCTGATGGCGTCCATGCTGTGCCAGTTGCACGCGACTCACCCGGACACTCCGCTGCCGGCCAGCCGTGGAGCGGTCTACCGTGCGTTCACCGATCTGCTCAACGAGCGCCAGCACGTCGGCACCGGAGGCATCCGGACCCAGACGCGCCACCTGTTCGATCGCTACGGCACCACCGCCCTGGCCCACGCCGAAGCGGCCTTGGACCGCATGCCGGCGCTCATCGCGCAGCACGCCGCACGGCGTCTGGTGGGCCGTTGGTCCGACCCCGTCGACGCCCTCTCGGCCGATCCCGCCGCTCAGCCCGCGCCCCACGTATCGGCGTCCGTGTGGCGGGCGTTCCTCGAGGGAAGCCTGCGACGCAGCGGTCTGATGACCACCCGCGCAGGCCGGCTGGACTTCCTGCACCAGACCATGCTCGAGTACCAGGCCGCCCGGCACGCCACCCGCACGCCCGAGACGGCCTCGCGTTCCTTACGGTCCCTCTTCCGCCCGCGGCGCGGCCTCCTGCCCGGATGGGCCACTCGCTACCGGGTCCCCCGGCACGTCGACGTCTCCTACGTCGGGTTCCTCCTGGACGCAGCACCGGCCGCTTCCGCCGGAGACATCGCCTCGATTCTCACCCGGCTGGTCTCGCGCTCCGGCATGGACGGCTGCGTCCTCATCTCGGATCTCGCCCTGCTCAGTACCTCACTTCCCGAGCATGCGGTCGACCTCGCCACGCAGCGGTTCCGTTCGGTGGCCGACGACCCCGCGGCGCCCGCGCCCAGGCGAGTCACGGCTGCCGAGGCCCTCGTCGGTCTCGCCGGCCGCGTCGGCACGGACCTGCTGCACAGTCTCGCAGGCGATCCAGCGCTCCAGAGCAGCGCGCGCACCGACGCCGCCCAAGCGCTCCTCGACCGCAGCGACGACCGGTGCACCGCGCTGCTCGAGGCGCTGGGTACCGACCACGGTCTCGATCCGGGCGCTCGCGCCTGGGCCGCGGAGAAGCTGCTGGCCACGGACAGGACGCGCGGCATCGCCCTGCTCGACGCGCTCGGCCGGGACATCTCCCTTCCCGGACGAACCCGTAGATGGGCGGCCGGGAGGCTGTACGCGTACGACGAGGCCGGCGGCAGCTGCTTGTTGCAGCTCCTGGCCCGCGACCCCGCCTTGGACCAGGCGCATCGCCTTCACGCCGCGAACGATCTGCTCGAGGCAGGTGGCCCGGCCGCGGCGGGCATGCTCGAAGCGCTTGCCCTCGACCCCACGTTCGACCGTACGCACCGCGTCAGCGCGGCCCACTTCTGTGCCCGTCTGCTGGGCTCCGGCGCGGCCGGCCTCCTCGGCGCGCTCGCGCTCGACGTCACGTTGGTCGGCTACGACAGGGTCTGGGCCGCCGGCACGCTGGCTGCCCTCGACACGGCGAAAGGCTCGAGGATCCTCGAAACCCTCAGTCAGGACGGCAGTCTCCACGAGGACGACCGCAGATGGGTGCGGGAGAGTCTCACGCGTCTGACCGCCGAAGCCGCCGTCACGCGCGAGCCGGCGACGGAGGACCCGGACGGCTGCCCTCCGCACTCCGGTGGTGACCATACGTTCAGGCGCGAATCTACGTGATCTCGAGCATGTCCCGCACGGGACGGCGCGGCGTTTCCGGGCCCCGCGGTCCGTAGCCGAGCCGCAGTACCATCTGCACCTGCCCGCTGCCCGACACCGGGTCACGGATCAGCGGGCGCAGCTCGCGGTCCTCCAGCGCATGCGACGTCAAAGAGGTGGCGATGTCGGCCAGGGTGGCCTCCAGCAGGACTCGCTCCAAAGCCTGCCCGGCACGCAGCCAATCGGCAGGTCCGTCGCCGGAGGTGCTCAGCAGGGCCAGGTGCGGGGTGTACTCGAAGGCGGTGGTGCCGCGGTCCGCTACCGGCCGACGTCCGGAGAAGTCCCGTGCCGGGGCTTTGCCACTGCGCTTGCGCGGCCCGAAGGCGTACTCGGGGACTCCGTCCACGGCGGTCTCGGCCTCCGTGCCGAGTCGCGTCCAGCGGACGAGGTCCTCGTCGGCGGCCGGCTCCATGACGTCGCGGCTCTCGGCATCGCGGACGAGGTCGAGCACGGTCTCGGCGTGCCAGGGGCCGGGGAAGAGCAGCGTCGCGCCCTCCCGGACCGCCGCTTCCCGCAGGGTGTTCCGCACGTCCTCGGGGAGGTCCTTCTCGGCGAAGGGATGACGGCTGGTGTGCCGCTGCCGGATCGCCGGATGAAGCCGCACCAGCGTCTCGTCCGCCTCGCTCCCGTCCGGCTCGGTCAGATGCACGGCGGCGAGCACCAGCGGGTCCTCGGGTTCGGGCAGCAGTGTCACCTCCGTGAGGAGTCCCCTGCGCGCCGCGGCGACGCGCAGGTTGAACAGCGCGGCCCCGCACCCGATGTGCAGCGCCCGGTCATCGGGGTCGGAACGGGGCATGGCCCGCTCAGGGTCGGCCAGCAGCAGCAGGAGGCGCTCGCCGCTCCGGTAACGAAAGCGCCACGGCTGCGCGTTGTGCATGGACGGCGCCGCGCCGGCGTCGGCCACCAGCACGGTCACGGTGTTCTCGTCGAGTGCTCGATCAGCCATGGCGTCCTCCTCGGACCGGCCGGAAGCGGTCACCGCGCGGGTCCCCGGCGGGCGCGTCGGTGTGCGGGTCATATCCGGGCCGTCAGAGCGGGTCCGGCGCGCGACATCAGCACGCCGCCGGACCGCGTTCGCGGAACTGACCGCGAGCCCGGTCCACCAGTGCGGGGTCGGGCACCGGGGTGTCCCGCGGAGGAAAGGGGATGCCCAGCGCCTCGTACTCCGGGCCTGGGAGGAAGCGGGCGGGTCCTTCGAGGGCCCCGGGGTGTCGGTCCAGCCGAATGCGAGGACGTACCGGATCCTCATCGGCACGCCGAGCCGGTCCAGGCGGGTGGAGAGGTTCGGGGTGGGCCCGAGCGCGCCGCCGGCCGGTTTCCGGTGGGTGGCGGCGTCGGAGGTCTTCACGTCCAGCAGCACGAGGTCGGTGCCGGCGAGGAGTTCGCTCGGCGCGTTCCTCGCGGTCCCGGCTGACGTCCGGGCCGGAGGGCGCGGTGTCGACGTCGTGGACACCGCGGTGCCGCTCCTCGGGGAAGAGGGCGCTGACCTTCTCCCGCACGGTACGCGTGCGCTCCGTCGAGCCGGTCAGGAAGGCTGCGTCACCGTCGCAGGGCGTGTGGTCGGCCTGGCTGACGTCGCGCACGTCGATGCGCTCACGCCACCCGGCCCCGGCCCACTGCCGCCAGACCTCGGCGCTCCGGGGGCCGGCTGACACGGTCGTGGTCATCTCAGGTCCTCTCCCTGGGCGGGTCCCTCGGGTCCCCCACGCTCGATGCTCGACGTCCCTGGTGCGCGGGGGGAGTGCCGGACAGGGCACCGGGCCGGTCCCGTCCGGCCCCGGTACGACCGGGACCTTCGGCCCCCACCTCGCCGCGAGACTCACCCGAGGGAAGGGTGGGGCCGGACGATGGCCGTGGGCGAACTCGCAGCACACGCCGGGGACACGACGGCGGCCGGGCAGCGCCGGGGCCGCCGCAGTGTGGCGGGCTCTCTCGGAGGTGAGTTCAGGCATGCCGCGCCGGAGGAGACCGACGTGGGCGACAGCCGGTGGACGGGACCGACAGGCCCTTCTCCCGGGGCCGGCCGGCCCTGGGGCCGGGGCGGCGCACGCGGAAGGCTTGAGGGGTGACGAATCGGTGACTGCGGACGATCACGAGGAGTGGCACATGGCTGCCAAGGACAGCGGAAACGAGGGCGTCACCGCCGCAGTACGGGTGCGCGCCGAGGGTGACGTGGACGAGGAATCTCTCGCGTACCTCCGGGAGAAGGTCGGTGCCGTGCTCAACCGCCCCGGGCTGCCGCCCGTCACCGGCGACGTGCGTGTCACCAGGGCGGCGGCCCACCATGTCGCCCTTCCCTGGTCCGCGGGCGCCGAACTCCAGGTGGGCAGCGACCTCGTCGTCGTGCACGCCTGCGAGGCGACCGCCCACGAGCTCGCCGACCGCCTGCAGGACCGGCTGCGCAGCCGCACGGAACGCGCCGCGCACCGCCGGGACGCGGCCCGCAGGACGGCCATGCCGCCGCCGTGGCGTGGCGGCACCCGGCACTAGGAGTCCCGAGGGCGTGCGGGGAGGACCGCCCGGCCCCGCCCGTCCGCGTCTCTGGGTGAAGGAGGGATTGCCGTGACACCCCACAGCGTCGGTGACGTCATGACCAGGGAGGTCGTCCGGGCCCGCCGGGCGACGCCGTTCCGGAGAGTCGCCCGGTTTCTGGACCAGCACCGGATCAGCGGACTGCCGGTGGTCGACAACGACGACAAGGTGCTCGGCGTGGTCTCCGGGACGGACCTGGTACGCGCCACGACGAACCGCGAGGGCCGGAAGGAGCCCCACGCGGTCACGGCGCAGGACCTGATGTCGGCACCGGCTATCACTGTCCATCCGGAGCAGTCCGTCGGGGACGCGGCACGGCTGATGGAGCGCCGTGGCGTCGAACGGCTGCCCGTGGTGGACGAGGAGGACCGTCTCATCGGCATCGTCACGCGTCGCGACCTGCTGAGGATCTTCCTCCGCACGGACGACGACCTGCGCCGTCGGGTGACCGAGGACATCCTCGTCAGCGACCTGCGGCTACCGTCCGAAGCCGTCACCGTCTCCGTCCGGGACGGTGTCGTCACGCTCGACGGCCGGGTGGAACTGCGCAGCCAGGTTCCGGAGGCCGTCCACTCGGTATGGCGGCTGGAAGGGGTCGTAGGAGTGGTGAACGGCCTGACGTTCCGGCTCGACGACTGCGCGGCTCCCAGCGCACCCGGGCGGCCGGGGATCACGTGACAGGCCGGCGCGGGATGTCGTGCTCCGCAGATCCGTGGACGGACAGGGTCTCACCGGACCTGCGGAGCACACGGTCAGCGTCGGCGGGCCCAGCCTGCACCGACGCCGGCCACCTGCAGAGCCAGACACATCAGCCCCAGCAACATGACGTTCGTCGAAGAGAACACGTCGTTGGTGCTGATCTCCGCCGCATTGATCAGAAACGCAAAGAAGAACAACACCGCCGCGACTATGCCGAGCATGGAACGAGCTCCTTTCATAGGGAGTGAAGCCCGTATGCCCCGCCTCCGCCCGCAGACACCGGGGGGCTGTCCGGGAGTACACGCGCCGGTCGCACGAAGCGGCAGGGCACGGCGGGCCGTCAGAGGTTGCTCTGTCCCTCGCGCCCGCGCCGGCTGCTTCGGCCATGGGGCCTTTCCGGTGGTCTTCGCCTGCCTGCTGCGCGCCTCAATTCCCGGGGCGGGTACGTCGTCTGCGCACACGACGGCATCGCGAGGGATGAGGAGCCAGGTCGTGTATGCAGTGATTCGCCGGTATGAAGGGGTGCCCGATCCGGCCAAGGCCGGGAGGGCGCATTCCGGATCGCGGCTCCAGGTACGACGCCGGGAGGGTTCCGGTATCCGGCGCCGGGCCGGGCCGCCGCGCAGAGCGCCGTCGCGGCGGTACTGCCACAGGGCACCCGGCCTGGTCACCACCTTGGACAGCAGCTTCGTCGGCGTGATCGCGCAGACGGTACACCGAAGGCGCTCGGAGGCGACGTGATGCTCACGAGCAGCAGGAGCACTCCAGGCGGCAGCCGCACTCGTCGCCCTGGGCATCGGCCGCCGGTAGCGCACCTCCCGCCGCCGCGGGGGCACAGCAGCCCTCGCCGTGCCAGGCGTCACGCCCCTCCTTGACCGCGATGGCGGCGATGACCAGGGCGGCGATCGGATCGGCCCACGACCAGCCGAGCGTGGCGTTGAGGACCAGACCGACGAGGAGGACGGCGGAGAGATAGGTGCACAGCAGGGTCTGCTTGGAGTCCGCCACCGCGCTGGCGGAGCCGAGTTCACGCCCGGCACGGCGCTGGGCGGCGGACAGGAACGGCATGACCGCCAGCGACAGCGCGGCCAGGACGATGCCGATGACGGAACTGTCGGCCTCGCCGGTGCCGGCCAGTGCGCGGATCGCGTCGACGCTCACGTAGGCGGCGAGGGCGAAGAAGGAGACTGCGATGATCCGCAGGGTCGTCTTCTCCCGGGCCTCGCGGATCGCGTGTTCACGGGCGGAGAACTGCCAGGCGACCGCAGCAGCGGAGGAGACCTCGATGATCGAGTCCAGGCCGAATCCGACCAGCGCCGTGGAGGAGGCGATCGTGCCGACGGTCAGCGCGACGGCGGCCTCGATGACGTTGTAGGTGATCGTCGCGGCGACCAGGAAGCGTATGCGACGGGCCAGCCGCTCGCGGCGGGTCGGGCTGGGCCCCAGGGGTATGGACACCATCAGCAGCAGCCCTCGGCGGCGGCGTCGGGGCAGGTCTTGTCTT
This sequence comes from Streptomyces sp. NPDC057424, assembly GCF_042803315.1. Classification (NCBI taxonomy): domain Bacteria; kingdom Bacillati; phylum Actinomycetota; class Actinomycetes; order Kitasatosporales; family Streptomycetaceae; genus Streptomyces; species Streptomyces sp. NPDC057424. The sequence continues at coordinate 19,768 of NZ_JBHVCP010000039.1, read as the reverse complement.
CCTCGACCGCCACGACCGCAGTGAGCAGGTGGTCGAGCGCGTGGCCGAGGCGTTCGTCGGCGAGCTCGTAACGGGTCCGCCGCCCGTCCGGAACGGTCACTACCAGGCCGCAGTCGCGCAGGCAGGCGAGGTGGTTCGACAGCCGGGTCCGGGAGACGCCGAGTGCCTCGGCGAGGTCGGCCGGATAGGCCGGCGTGCCGCGCAGGGCGAGCAGGACCCGGCAGCGAATCGGATCGGCGAGCGCGCGGCCGAAGCGGGCCAGCACGTCGATATCGGAGGCGACAGTCAGCACCGCACGACTGTACAGCGATCCCTGAATTCAGGAAACTATGGATTATGCGCCGACGGAGAGGTGCGGGGGCGCCGGCCGTACGCTCCGCCGCGGACGAGATCGCCGAGGGATGGCGAACGTGAGCGGCAGCGGGCGGGATCTCCCTCGGCCCCGAGGCCCGGCACTTCGCACGCGAAGGGTTCGCCGTCCAGTTCGCCGGCTCTGGCGCGTCACCCGAACGCGGGCCTGAGAGGGGCAGCCGTGCGGCCGGTCGGCCTCCGGTGGATCAGCGAATGAGTGGAGCGACCACTCACCCTGAGGGTGTGGCACGCGATGCGGGTGGGACCGCATCGATCCGCCATGCGCTCGTCGCGACGGTGCGTGACGCCCGGGTCAGCTCGACAGTTCCATGAGGCGATGCATCAGGCGCTGCTCCTTCTCGGCGGCCTCACGTACGAGTTCTGACGCGCCGTACAGGCATTCCCGGGACGTCGCGACTCCCGCCTCGTTCAGCAGTCCGGCCACCTCGGTCCACTTCTTCGACACCTGACGGTACGCGTCCGAGACCTCCTGGTATTCACCGATGCCGGTGATATCGGCGGTCTCCGCCAGGAACTCCGCCCACATCGTGCGGAAAAGGCCCCCGCCGGTTCCTGCCTCCTCCATGACCGTGCAGATCTGGGGAAGGCTGGTGGCCGGCGAGTCGAGGTCGTCGAGCCACTGCGGCATCAGATCGGCGACTTTGTGCATGCCCTTGTACCCGAAGTTGGAGATCGGCGGGTTCAGGAAGTTCTCCGCCGCCGATGTGATGCCTTTGCGGGCTGCTTCCCCCAGATCGGGAAGGCCGCCCTTCGGGAGATGGAGGGTGAAGGCACGGTTGCGCGAACTCATCGGGCCCCGGGCGTTTCGCGCGGTCGCGAGGGATTCGCCGGAGGCCCATTGCAGTCCGAGCGGCTGGGTTTCGACCAGGGCGAAACGGTCGTCGTCGTATCCGATGCAGGCGACATAGTGGGCCGCAAACCGGAAGTCGTCGGTGGAGTAGTCGAGGAAGTAGCGGTCGAGCTTGAGCCCGACCACGGTTCCGGAATCAAGCTCGGCCAGCAGATGTTCCCTCGCCCGCTTCGCCGATGACGTCTCGTGAACGGACAGCCGCAAGTTCAGTGCCTTCGCGAGATTCTCGGACAGCATGTCGGGCTTGATGCGGCCACCGACGAACGGGGTCGGCATCTGCTTGGTCCGCCAGTAGATGAACGCCAGGCCGCCGCCGAGACCGAAGATGAGCGGCTCTGACAAGCCGGCCTCTCGCTGCCGCAACAGATTCACGAGTGTGGTCGACTCGCAGTGGTTTCCGACGTACGGATCTTCTTCTAAAAGTGCCACCTGTACCCTTCTCCCTTCCTTCGCGTAGAGCGTAGCGCAGCCCCTTGAAGTGCGATTGCGGACGCCCGAATCAGCGAGGTTCACTCGCTCAGAATCGCGATACCAGGAAGCTTCCGAGAAACAGATGATCCATCTCCGTCTGTCCTGGTGACTCCATACGCCCCTGGAACCACCCGATGACGCATCGCTCCCGCATCAGGGTCGCCGCCTCCCGCGGCACGTCCGCGGGGTCCAGTTCCCGCCAGACGACCCGGTCGGCGTACTGCTGGAGGGATGCCTGGATCTCCTGGCTGTCGTAGCTCGGACCCAGGTTCGGGGACGTGCTGTCCCCGGGGCGGTGCGCCGGCCTGTCCTCTCCGCGAGAACCGCACATTGGCAGGCGGACTCACAGTGGATGCCCCGCCGGTGGACGTAGCGGCCGGTCGCGTTCATCGCGTCACCGCTGTCCCGGTTCCGTCAAGGACCGCCGCAGCCGCGGCTCCATCTTCTCCACCGCGTACCGGAACGTGTCGCGGGGCATGTCGGTGTGCCAGGTGCGCAGGAACTCGGCCACCTCGTCGGGATGGGCCTCGGCGGTGACCTTGAGCAGCCAGCCCGAGCCCTTCCGCACGTAGGCGTCGTCGTCGTGCATCAGGCGGACGCAGTTGTCGAAGACGTGCGACAACGGCAGCTCGAAGACCGTACGGCCCACCTTGCGCCGGACGAACTTCACGACGGCCACGTTCGCGGCGCGCCTGGCCCACGGGGAGGCGGATCCGGCCCACCGCCGGGTCTGCGGGATCAGCTCCAGGTGCCCGAGGAAGAACGGATACAGCAGTTTCAGGCACATGTCGTCGCACTGCGCCCAGTTGGACACGTACGTCTCCAGCCAGTGCTCGCAGCGGTCCAGCAACTCGCCGCCGAGCCCGGTCCTGGCGACCTTGTGCAGGACCGCGAAGCCCAGCAGCACTTCCTCGTGGTACCCGGCGTGCGCCAGCACCTGCTCCGCCAGGAGCAGCCGGGTCGCCGCGGGAGTGTCGCGCCGCTCGCGGAAGTAGTCGGTGGCGATCCCGGCGACCGCGGCGTTGCCGACCCCGAGGGCCCGGATCTCGTGCGGGAAGTACCGCTGCATGCGCACCGCGAAATCCGGGTCGGCCCTGGCCGCAAGTGCCTTCGCCAGTTCGTCGGCGGCGGCTGGAACACTGATCACGGGGTGCCGATCGTGAGTTTGAGCGGCTGGGCCGTCACCTGCTTCGGTGCGCGTTCCAGCCGGGGTCTGCCTTGCATGACGTATGCGCACTCCCGTTGCATGTCGGCCACGGCCTGGACGGTGGCCCTCGAACGGCCCGTCAGGTTCTGCCCGCCCAGGCCCCACCACAGGTACCAGTTCTTGTGGCTCAGGTAGGCGCTGCCGACGAAGTCGAGCGTGTCCCGGTGGGCGAGGATCGCCGGCTCCACGTAGAAGGCGGGGACGAACGTGCCCTGTCCCTCGCGCAGGATCCCGGCCTTGACGGCCTGGCGCTGCAGTTCCGCCGGCGGGCTGCGCCTCGATGTGCGGGTCGGCACCGGGCTCGTGGGTGAAGAACGCCTGGCCGCGCTCGAGGCCGAATGCGCACGGCTGCTCCCGCTCGGCGCGGTACACGTGCGAACGCTGCTCGCCGATGACGACAACGAGTCGCGCATCCTGGTGCGGGACGTCGAGGGCAACGAGTTCGGTCTCGACTGACCGTCCTCCTCGTCGATGGAGCGGGCCTGTGGTGGGCAGGGCAGTGGGTGGGCGGGGCAAAAGGACGCCACATGAGGAACAACTGGCTCCATCGGTCCGTACCATCACTACACCGAGGCATTCTGCGGCACACACGGCGTCCTGCCGGGCCGCCGTACCGCCGTCCAGACAGGCGACGTCCGCAGCACGCCTCCCACGCCGAGGAAAGGTCAGCGCCATGCCCGACACGACAACTCCCGCCACCGAACTGGCATCGCAGTACATCGCCCAGGTGACCGGCGACCTCGACGCGAACGTCAAGGAGCAGGAGCGGGTCGGTGCGGAGATCGCCTCGCTTCAGGAACAGCTCGCCTCTTTGCAGCGCGACCACGGTGTGCTGGTGAGCATGCAGCAGGCACTCGGCATCACCACGGCACCGGCCGAGTCCGCCTCCGACTCCGACTCCGACTCCGCGAGTGCCGTGGTGCCCTCACCGCGTCGGAAGAAGGCCGGCGCCGCGGCCGGCGCGAAGCAGACGGCTCAGAAGTCCACCGCCGCACCGGCTAAGCGGGCAGCCAGGAAGTCCGCGGCCAGGACTGCAGGCACCGCCAAGGCAGCCGAGCCCACCCTTGTCGAGCTCATCCGCCGTCACCTCACCGAACAGAAGGAACCACGCTCCGCGGCGGAGATCTCGGCGGCGCTCGGCCAGGCCCATCCCCATCGCGACATCTCAGCCAAGGTCGTCCGCGTCACGCTCGAGGGACTCGTGGCCAAGAGCCAGGCCGAGCGTTCCAGGCAGGGCAGGTCCGTCTTCTACACCGCGCCCGCCGCGAAGCCGGCGGCAGCGCCCGAAGCCGAGGCGCAGGCCGACGGCACCGGCACGTGACGGCGCGGTTCGGCTCGGCGGACAGGCTCCGGCAGCCGCTGAGGGACTCCTGTGTCAGGCCGCAGGCCCCCCTGGACCGTCGTGCGGCTCCTCGATGCAGGGGAGGGACCGGGGGTGGCCACGCGGCTGTGCGGGACGCGGACGGTCAGCGGCCGTGCCGGTGTGCGTGTGCTTCGGCAAGGAGGAGGTAGCTGCTGGCGGTCCAGGTGTAGGCGCGGTCGCGCAGGCCCGTGCCGGTGAGGGCGTCGAAGTTCTCCGCGAAGCCGTGGGTTTCGCACAGGGCGCGGAAGCGGGCGCTGATGTCGTCCGCGAGGCGCTCGTGGCCGGCGCGGCGCAGGCCGTCCTCGATGAGGACGGTGGCGGGGGCCCAGATGGGGCCACGCCAGTAACCGTCGGCGAGGTAGTGCGGTGAGGTGGGCAGCTCGGTGGCGAGGCCGTAGGGCGTGAGGTGGGCCTTGATGTGGTCGGCCAGCGTGCTGCTGACGTCGCCGGGCAGGTGCTCACCGAGCACGACGGGCATCAGGTCGAGGAGGCTGGCGCTGCTCCAGGTGTCCCCGGTGTCGGCTCCCCGGGCCACGAACCTGTCGGTGGCCCAGAGCCGGCCGAGCAGCGCCGACTGCATCTCCTCGGCTGACTCCGTCCACCGGCGCATGTCGTCCGGCTTGTCCAACGCGGTGGCCAGGTCGGCAAGTTCACGCAGCTGGAGGACGAGGAAGGCGGCCAGGTCGGCGGTTTCGATCACCCGCTCGGGGTCGAAGGTGGTGGCGTTGTCCCAGCCGCTGTCGTTGCCGTGCTGGTAGTGGGGCAGCTCGGCGCCGGGTGCGCGCCGTGCGGTGAGCCAGAAGTCGGTCCAGCGTTCCAGCCGGTCGTAGGTCTCGGCGAGCTCGGCGGGGCCGGGAGGTGTCGGCAGGCGGCGGCGCAGACGGCCGAAGGTCCAGCCGTGGATGGGCGGTTTGACGAAGTTGTAGAGGACTTCGGAGTGGGTGACGGAGTCGGGCAGGGCGCCGCTGTCGTCCTGGTGGTCGAAGGGCAGGGCGAACTGGTCGAGGGCGAGGTCGGGGCAACCGGGTGCGAGGGCGAGGGCGTTGAAGCAGTGGTCCCAGCTCCAGACCTTGTCCATCCAGTGCTTGGACATCAGTACGGCGGGCCGGGTGACCAGCCCCGTGGGGCGTACGGTCGCCGACCATACGACGTAGGCGGCGAGTTCGGCGGCGGGGGTGGCGGACGAGCGCCACGGAGCCACCTGGTCGACGAAGGTCGCGAACGAGGTCCGTGCGGACTCGACGATCGCATCGAAACCCGCCGGGGACGCGTACGGCGGGCGGGCGGTGTCGAATTCCTCGATCGCGATCTCCCAGTGGCCGTTCGTCTCCGCGGTGACGGCGAGGCCGCGGTGGTCGCTGCCCAGGGCCTGGGTGCCGGGCGTCCGTGCGACGGTGCCGGACAGCATGGTGACGCGGTAGCGGCGTCCGGTCTCGTAGGACGTGAAAACGTGCGCGTCGGCGGCCGGGTCGCGGAAGAAGTACGTTCCGCTGAACGGAGTGAGGGTATGTGCCGCTGCGTCGACATTGATACCCAGGCCGCTTCCCCGCAGGCGCACGGTGTCGGGTGACTCGTAGGAGAGGTCGATGCGTCCGCCCGCGCTGATCCAGCTGAGCAGGCCCGGTGTGGTCTCGACTTGGGCTCCGGCTCGGTCGCCCGTCGCCGGGTCGAGGGGGACGAGGCGCAGTACGGCGTGCATGCCGTTCTGGTGCGAGACGAGGTGGAGGTCCTCGGCGTAGGTCTTCTCCGCCACCACGGGTGAGATGTCGAACCAGGATCCGTGGGTGCTGAACGGGATGTCGTGGACGGAGAAGGCCGGGCCGGATCGGGCGGCGGTCATGAAGCTGACTCGTTTCTCGAGCAGGGGTCACCGGCCGGCCGGCAGGCAGGCGGCTCAGTCGTGACGGGGAGGGGTGGAAGGGGTCAGTCCTTGACGGCCCCGGCGGTCACACCGGCGGCGACGTAGCGCTGGGCGAGGACGAGGATGACCGCGGCGGGCAGCGAGGCCACGACGGCGGTGGCCATGATGGCGTTCCACTCCTGGTTGTTGTTGCCGATGTAGTGGTAGATGCCGAGCGTGATCGGCTCGTGGGCGCCGCCGTTGACAAGGGTGCCGGCGAAGACGAAATCGGACCAGGACCACAGGAACGCGAACAGGGAGACCGTGACGACGGCGTTGCGGCTCATCGGCAGGACGACGGACCAGAAGGTCCGCAGGGCCCCTGCCCCGTCGGTCTTGGCGGCCTGGAGCAGCTCGCCGGGTATGCCGGACATGAACGCGGTGAAGATGAGGACGCCGAAGGGGACGGCCAGCGTGGAGTCGGCGACGATCAGGCCGGGGACGGACTGGAGCAGGCCGAGTTGAAGGTAGATGGCGTAGAAGCCCATCGCCATGATGATGCCGGGGATCATCTGGGCGGCCAGCAGGACGAAGTTCAGGATGCCGCCGCCACGTGGGCGCAGTTTGGCCAGGGCGTAGCCGGCGGGAGCGGACAGGGCGACGGTCAGGACGACGGTTCCCAGGCCGATGACGAGGCTGGTGCCGAGGTAGGGCAGCTGCTCGTCGAGGACCGCGCGGTAGCCGTCCAGTGTGCCGTGGGCGGGGAAGAGGTCCGGTGGGCTCTTGCGCATGTCCCGGTCGGGGGTGAGGGACACGTTGAGCATCCAGTAGACCGGAAAGAGCATGAGCGCGGTCAGCAGCAGGCCGAGGGCGGTCTTCCACCACGTTCGTCCGGTGCGTCGGTTCATGACAGCGCCTGCTTTCGCTGGACCTTGAGGTAGATCAGGCCGAACAGCAGGGCGGCGACGACCAGCAGGTTGCCGACGGCCGCGCCCGGGCCGAAGGCGGGCAGGAGGTTGCCGAAGCCGAGCTGGTAGGACCAGGTGGCGAAGGTGGTCGACGAGTCCGCGGGCCCGCCCCTGGTCATGATCCAGATGATGTCGAAGACCTTGAGCGTGTAGATCAGGCCGAGGAGAAGGGTGATCGCGGACACCGGGCGCAGCAGCGGGAAGGTGATGCGCCAGAACCGTTGCCAGGCGTTCGCGCCGTCGAGGGCGGCGGCCTCGTACAGGCTCGCGGGGATGGACTGCAGGCCGCTGTGGAGCACGACCAGGTTGAAGGGGACGCCGATCCAGATGTTCGCGATGATCACCGAGGTCAGCGACCAGGACGGTGAGGTCAGCCAGTTCACCGGAGTCATGCCGAGGGCGTGCAGGGCGGCGTTGACGATGCCGGAGTCGCTGTTGAGCATCCACGACCAGGTGGACGCCGACACGATCAGCGGCAGCAGCCACGGCACCAGGAACAGGGCGCGCAGGGTTGCCGACAGCCGGAAGTGCTGGGTGAAGAAGACCGCGAGTGCAAGGCCGATGGAGTACTGGAAGACCAGGCAGACGGCGGTGAAGACCGCGGTGTGGAGCAGGGCGGGGGCGAAGGTCGGGTCGTCGAAGACGGTCCGGTAGTTCTCGATGCCCGTGAAGGGGGCGTTGCCCTGGACGAAGGAGCGGACGGTGTAGTTGCGCAGGCTGAGGTCGAGGTTGCGGTAGAGCGGATAGGCGTAGAAGAGGGCGAGGTAGAGGGTCACCGGGGCGAGGAAGCCCCAGGCGGCCCACTGCGGGGAGGTCGGGCGGCGCCGTGCGCGCGTGGGGGACGGGGCGGCGGTGGCCGCCCCGTGCCGGACGTGCGCGGACGGGTGGTCCGGCGGGTGGGTCGTCTGCTTCATCGGGCCCTCGTCACTTGACCGCGGCCTGCGCCGCAGCGAGTGCGTCCTTGGGTGACTTGGCCCCGCTGAGGGCGGACTGGACGGCCTTCCACAACTGCTCGGAGATCTTCGGGTACGTGGTGCCGAGGTCGTCACTGGTGCGGCCCTTGGCCGCCTTGACCGCCTCGACCCATGGCTTCAGTTCGGCGTTCGCCGCCACCTGCTTGTCCTGGACCTCGCTGGTGGGGGCCACGTAGGAGAGGGTGGTGTCGGTGTCGTACAGGTTCTGGGTGCTGGTCAGGCAGGTCACCAGCTTCTGGGAGGTGGCGTAGCGGGCGGTGTCGCCCTGGACGGGGATGGTGACGAACTCGCCACCGGTCGGGGCGGCGGCGCTGCCTCCGTCGGCGCCCGGCACCGGCAGGACGCCGTATGCGAAGCCGGCCTTCTTCGCGTTGGCGAGCTGCCACGTCCCGTTCTCGGCGAAGGCGTAGTCACCGCCGGCGAACTCCTGCCAGCTGGTCGTCTGCGTGTTGTTGATGACGGAGTTGGGGGCATAGACCTGTTTGAGCCAGTCCTGCCACAGCGACAGGGCGGATGCGGCCTGCTCGGAGTCCAGTTCGGTCAGCTTCGCGCCCGCGCCCCAGAACCAGGGCAGGAACTGGAAGCTGCCCTCCTCGGTGCCGATCGCGGAGAACGTGATGCCCTTCTTGCCCGCCGCCTTCACCTTCGCCAGCGCCGCCGTCAGCGACTTCCAGTCCTTGACCGAGGCTATGTCCACCCCGGCCTCCTTCAGGACCTCCTTGTTGTAGTAGAGGGCGAGGGTGTTGGCGCCGATCGGGGTGCCGTACGTCTTGCCGTCCGACTGGCCGGCGGCGAGCAAGTTGGGGTCGGCCTTCGAGGTGTCCAGCTTGTTGTCCTCGGTGGTGGTGAGCACGCCCGCCTCGGCCAGGGTCGACACCACCGGGTTGTCGACGATGAGGACGTCGGCGGAGTTGTCCTGCTGGGCGGCCAGCAGCGCCTTGTTGGCCAGGTCGCTGGTGTCGAAGCCGGTCCTCTTGATCTTCACGCCGGCCTCGGCGCCGCACTCGTCCAGCAGCTTCACCCAGGCCGAGCCCTTGGCGAACTGCGGGTACGGGTCCCAGACGGTGTACGTGCCGCTGTCCGCGCCCTTCGCGTCGGCGCTGCCCGAGCCGGAGGAACAGGCGGCGGTGACAGCCACGACGGTCGACAGGGCCACCGCGGTGAGTCGGCGCCTCGAGGAGCTCTGCATGGCGGGTCCTTCGGTCTTGGCACACGTGTGCCGTGGGAGGGGCGACTGGGGGGAGGCGGGCGGGCACGCCGAACGGCGAGGTGAGGGGATCGGGTGCTCGTCGCAGAGGGAGAAGAGCGGAGGCCGTGGGGTGGCGGTCAGGCTTCGGGGAAGGAGGTACCGCTCGCGAGCCCGGTACTGGCCCGCAACGAGATCGGCGGCGTGAGCAGATGGTGCCGGCCCGGCGCGACGGGCTGCTCGATCCGCTCGACGAGCAGGTCGACCGCGCGACGGCCCATGTCCTCCGCCGGTACGTCCGCCGCGGTGAGCTGCGGGGTGACCGTCTCCGCCCACCGGCTCGCGACGACTCCGGTGACGGAGAAGTCGCGTGGCACATGGCGGCCCGCCCGGGCGAGTCCGCGGTACAGGCCGCCCAGGGCGGCCTCGTTCAGGGTGACCAGAGCGGTGGTGGCCGGGTCGTCGTGCAGGATCCTCTCCAGGCACGCCTGGCCGGACGACGCGTCGTCCCCGCAGCAGTACGTCCGTACGGTGAGCCCGCGCTCGGCCGCGGCCTTGGTGAAGCCGTCCAGGCCGCGGTGTGCGGACTCGTACCCCGCCCGCAGGAGCTGTTCGGGCCGGTTGACGAAGGCGACCCGGCGGTGGCCGAGGTCGGCGAGATGGTGGACGCACGCCGCCGCGAGCGCGGTGTGGTCCAGGCCCACCCACCAGCCGCTCTCCGGATGCGCGGTGCGGCCGATGGCGACGGAGGGAAAGTCCAGCTCGGCCAGGTGGTCGACCCGGTCGTCCTCCAGTCGGATCTCCATCAGGATCGCCCCGTCGACCCTCCGCTCCCCCAGCAGCCGCTGGAACGAACGGTCGCTGTCGGCACCGCTGGGCGACAGCAGCACGTCGTAGTCGTGCGCCGCCGCGGCCTCCACCACGCTGCCGATGAAGTCCAGCTGCATCCCGGTGTAGTGGTTGCCCGCCGGCGGGAAGACCAGGCCGATCGTGCTGGTGCGCCCGTTCGCCAGGGCTCGCGCGCTGGCGTTGGGCCGGTACCCCAGCTCGTCGATGACCTGTTGGATCTTGCGACGGGTCTCCTCCGACACCGAGCGCTTGCCGCTCAGCGCGTAGGACACGGTGCTCCGCGAGACACCGGCCCGCTTGGCGATCTCACCGATGTTCACAACGGCTCCTAGCTCGAACCGGTTCGCAACCTCGAGGAAGGGAGCACGCGCCGGTCGCGGGAGTGAGGGGGTGGGACGGGGGCGATGCCCGGCTGTCGAACCGGTTCGCGTGAAGAGACGGTAGGAACTGCCCGAATGCCTGTCAACACCCTGGACCACACTGTCCCCGTCCGCCCGGCGAACGGATGCCTCCTTGTGCCGGAGGGATTGCTGGCCGGGTTTCGCGGTGCTAGCTTCGCGAACCGGTTCGACGAAGTGATCCTTCCGGCGAACCTGCGCTCCTACCGTACCCACGGGGAGGCGAGCCGCCGCTTCCGTCCTCCGCAGAGGTTCCCGCGGGCCATGAAATCGAACCGATTCGGCAGACATCAACCACGCACTCCCCTCGCCGGGCCACCCCGCGTACGAGCAGCCGACCGGGGGTTCGTCCGGCCGGAACCGCCCACTCAAGGATTGAGGACGCCCTCCATGCCATCCGCTGACAGATCCTCCCGGCGACGGGTACCCGCCGCCGTGACGCTGGCTCTCGGCGCCGGCCTTCTGGCCGCACCGGCCGTCCCCGCGCAGGCGGCCGAGGCCCCCCGGCCCGCCGCCCGTTACACCTTCGACCAGGACGACATGGCGTCCGGGAAGATCACCGACCATTCCGGCAACGGTCTGACGGCAGACCTGGTGAACGGCTCCACCGCCCGGTCCGTCGAGGGCACGGACGGCGGCAAGGCGCTCGCCCTGCCCGGCGGTGCGGCCGACTCGAGCGGCGCGTACGTCCGTCTACCCCGTGCCGTGGTCGGCGACGCAGCCGACCTGACGGTCTCCGCACGCGTGAAGTGGAGTGGTGACAAGGCGCCCTGGCAGCGGATCTTCGACCTGGGCACCAACACCACCAAGTACCTCTTCAGCACTCCCTACAACGGAAGCGGGCTGTTCCAGACCTCCGTGACCACCGGCGGAGGGGGCGCCGAGGCGCAGGTCCGCGGGTACGCACCGCTTCCCGCGAGCGAGTGGCGGACCGTCACCGTCACCCTCGACACCTCCGCGGGCCGGCTCACCACCTACCTCGACGGCGTTCCGGTCTCCTCCGCCGAGACCGCCGTCAAGGCCAAGGACCTGCTGGAGGGTTCGGCCACCGCCGCCGGGTACATAGGCAAGTCCTTCTACCCGGATCCATTGCTCAAGGGCGCGATCGACGACTTCACCGTGTGGCACGCGGCGCTGAGCGCGGAGCAGGTCGCCGGTACGGTCGGGACCGTGCCCACCCTGCAGCAGCTCTCGGCGACGTCCTTCGAGGCACGCACCACGACCGGGACCGCCCCGTCCCTGCCCGCCGCCGTCCGCGCCTCCTTCTCCGACGGCTACGACCGCGACATCCCCGTCACGTGGGACGCCGTCCCCTCCGACAAGTACGCCGCGCCGGGCACCTTCACGGTCGCCGGTGCCGCGGCCGGGCGCGCGGTGAAGGCCACCGTCACCGTGGTCCGCGAGGGGCAGCTCACCGTCGACCTCGGCTCGGACACCGGCGCGTTCCACGGCGGCGCCTCCGGCACCCTCTACGGCGTGTACGGGCCGGACGTCCCGACCAACAACCTCATGGAGGGCATGGGCCTGCGCACGGTCTCCACCAAGGCGCAGGACGGTCCGCAGCACCCCGGTGCCGACGCCCTGGAGGTGGTGAAGCCGCTGGCCGACTCCACCGACGGCGATGTGTACATCTACATGACCGACATCCACCGCGGCTTCCCGTACCAGTGGCCGGGCGACACCCCCGAGGAGAAGCTCAAGCTCTACAACGAGAAGATCGCCGAACAGGTCGACCAGGTCCTCGAGCTGCCGAAGCAGTACCAGGACAACATCGTCTTCGTGCCGTTCAACGAGCCCGAGGGCAACATGTTCGGCACCGGCGAGTGGAGCTACAACAAGGTCAGCTGGCTCAGCGACCCCGACGACTTCCTCGCCGCCTGGGACGACGCGTACAAGCTCATCAAGGGCAGGATGCCGAGCGCCCGCATCGCCGGGCCCAACACCAGCGTCCTGTACGACCAGGTGAAGGGCTTCCTCACCCACACGCTGGCCGCCAACACCCTCCCGGACGTCATCACCTGGCACGAGCTGAGCCACCCGGAGGCGGTGCGCCAGAGCGTCGCCAAGTACCGGGCGTGGGAGAAGGCCCTGTTCAAGGGCACCGACCGCGAAGGCACACAACTCCCCATCAACATCAACGAGTACGCCTTCAACTACCACACCTCCGTGCCCGGCCAGATGATCCAGTGGGTGTCCGCGATCGAGGAGTCCAAGGTCGACGCCGACATCGCGTACTGGAACATCGACGGCAATCTGTCCGACTCCGCGGTGCAGTCCAACCGCGGCAACGGCCAGTGGTGGCTGCTGAACTCGTACGCCTCGATGAGCGGGCACACGGTGAAGGTCACCCCGCCGTTCCCCGGCGAGAACTACACCATGCAGGGCGTCGCCACCCTCGACGAGAAGAGGAAGCAGTCCCGGCTGATCTTCGGCGGCTCCACCGGCAGGGGCCACATCACCTTCGCGGGCGTCCCGAAGGAGGTCTTCGGCACGCGCGTGCACGCCTGGGTGCGGGAGATCGAGTGGAGCGGGCAGGTCGGCGACTCGTCCGGCCCGAAACTCCTCACGGAGACGAACCTGAAGGTCGGTGACAACGGCACGGTCGCCCTCGACTTCGGCGACGGCGCGCTGCCGGATCTGAAGGAGTCCTCGGCCTACGAGATCGTCCTCAGCCCGGCAGGCGAGGCGAAGGGCACGCAGGCGCCGCCTGTGCGCTGGCAGTCCTCGTACGAGGCGGAGGACGCCGCGCACACCGGATCCGGCTGGTCGAAGAACGGCCCGGAAGGCTCGCCGCGTGACGTGTCGAAGTTCTACACCTCCGGCGGCTACGACGTCGGCGGCCTGCGCACCGGCTCGGACGTCGCACTCGACTTCACCGTGGACGTGCCCGAGGACGGCACCTACGACCTGAGCGTCTTCGCCAACTCCCTCAACACCTTCGACAAGGTCGAGGAGCAGGGCCCCACCAACGTCTTCCTGCGGGTGGACGGCAAGGCCGGCAGCGAGCAGGAGCTGCACCTTCCCCTCGGCTACAAGTGGGTCGTCTGGGACCACACCGACACCAAGGTGAAGCTCACCAAGGGGAGGCACACCCTGACGCTCGCCGCGAAGAGCGCCGACGGCAAGCGCGCCACCAAGGGGGACGCCATCGTCGACCGCCTCACCGTCTCCCTCCCCCGCGCCTCGGCGGACACGCAGGTGTACGAAGGTGAACTGGCCTGGCCCGCCGGCGGTGCACGCCCGGTCTACGACCTCCCGAAGCCGGGGAGCTCGGGCGCGGTCCGCGTCGCGAAGGGCCAGACCGCCACGTTCTGGGTCTACTCGCCGACCGACCGCGAGACCACACTCAAGGTCGACACCCTCGGCGGGACGGGCGCCCGGCTCTCCGTCAACGGCCACGATGTCCTGCGCCTGGTCAAGGGCAGCAGCAGTGTGGCGGTCTCCCTCTCCGGCGGCGTCAACAAGGTGACCGTGACCGGAGGTTCGGCCACGACCCTCGTCGACCGTCTCACGGTCACACCGACCGAGGGCGCGCTGCCGGCGCGTTCCTACGAGGCCGAAGACGCCACTCTCGCCGGCTCGGCCACGCTCGCCCCGCTCTCCCTCGCCACTGACGGCACGGCGATCACGGGCATCGGCGGGGCCCCCGGCAACAGCAACACCGCGACGTTCACCGTCTCGGCGGACCGGGCGGGCCTGTACGCGGTGCGCATCCGCTACTCCAACCCGGAGCAGTCGGAGGCCACCCACTACAACCCCGACCCGCTCGCCCGCCACGCCGACATCAGCGTCAACGGCGGTGAGGCGAGGCGCGTCAACTTCCCGCACAGCTTCCACCAGAACAACTTCTGGGAGCTGACGGTCCCGGTACAGCTGAAGAAGGGGAAGAACACGATCGGCTTCCGCTCCGAGGAGCTGCCCAACTTCGACGGCACCACCTACGCCTCGGACACCTTCCCCGGCGTGCTGCTCCGCTCCCGCTACGCGCCGCTGATCGACCGGATCACCGTCGCCCCGTACGCGCGGGAGCGGCGCTGAGGTAATGCGCCCGGTCCGTCACGTTCGACGGACCGGGCGACCTCATGTGCTCTCCGGGCTTGCGTCCGTCGTCCCGAGGCGGACGGAGCCGGTGTCGTCGTGGAGCCGGGATGCGCGGCGGTACCGGCTTGGGGCCGGCGGGTGCGGGGACCGGTGGGCAGCTCTGCGCTCCTCGTCGGCGTGGCCCCGTCCTGAGGCAGTACTCGTCGCCCGCCCGGCCGTGGGCCGGTTATACCCGGACCCCGTACCGCGCTAGCGTTGGACCCCGTGATCGTATGGCTCAACGGCACCCACGGCGCAGGCAAGACGACCACCAGTGCACTCGTGCAGCAACTGGTCCCCGATTCACGGGTGTTCGACGCCGAGAAGGTCGGCGAAACGCTCATGGACATCAAGCCGGGGTTGCCCTGGACGGGCAACTTCCAGCACTGGCCGCCGTGGCGGCCGCTCGTGGTCGAGACCGCCCGCCGCGTACTCGACCACACCGGCGGCACTCTGGTGATGCCCATGACCGTCCTGGTCGAGCAGTACTGGCGCGAGATCAGCACGGGACTCGCCGAACATGCCATTCCGGTACGGCACTTCGTCCTCCACGCCGACCAGGCCACGCTCCGCGAGCGCATCGAGGGAGACACGGTGCTCGGCCCCTCCTCGTTCCGTCTCGAGCATCTTGAGCCCTACGCCGAGGCCGCCCGCACATGGCTGCACGGCGAGGCCGAGGTCGTCGACACCACGCACCTCACACCCGCCCAGGCCGCCCTGCGGATCGCAGAGGCCGTCAAGGGCTGAGGTCCGCCCGCCGTGCGAGGACATGCTCCGGCACTGTTGGGATGGATCGATCCTCCGCGACCGCCGCCCTCTCCCGCCTCCTCGTGCCCTGGGGCGGGTCATCGCGACGGCTCGGTCCGTACGCTCCCTTGCGGGCGGCTGCTTGGTCCAACGGCCCGCCTTCAGGTGAGGGCGCAGCCGGGGCCGTCGGCCAGAGCGATGCGGGCGGTGATGCGTTTGCCCACCGGCGCCCGTCGTACCTCGAAGTCCTCGGCCACGGCCTTGACGATCTCCAGGCCGTGCTGGCCGACCCGGTGGGGGTCGGTGGCACGGGCCGCGGGGACCTTGGGGTCGCTGTCCCACACCGTGATGTCCACGGTGCGGGAGGTGACGCGCAGTTCCAGCAGGACGGGGCCGGGGGCGTACTTGCGGGTGTTGGTGACGAGCTCGCTGACAACCAGCTGGGTGAGATCCCTCGCTCGGGCAGAAACGGGCAGGTGCTGGTCGTCGCTCGCCTGGTCGAGGAAAGCAGCGGCGTGACGGCGGGCGTCCGCGATACAGCTGTCGTTTCCGTCCAGGGCGTACTCGACGCGCATGAGATGCTCGTGCGGCGTTGTACAGCCGTCCCCGTCGGCATCAGATCCCACTGGCCTCGCCCTCACTCCCCGTTCACGCGCGCCGGTACCCGTTCTGCGGCACTACATGCCCCGAAGGTGTTGTTCGGCACAGCCGCTCGGGTGCATCCGACCGGGTCGGTGGGGCAGAATCAACCGCGCACGTTCTGACCGGGCAAGCCTAAGCACAATCGAGGAGACGGTGACCCAGCTCGAGGAAGCGGACCGGCCGGGCCGGCTCCACGCCGAACACCGCATGACCGGAGGCATCCGTGTCGTGACGCTGCGGGGCGAGATCGACCACGACGTCCAGGACGTGCTCAGCGAAGCCCTGCTGGTCGAGGATGGGGCGGTCCCACCGCGGATCGTCGCGGATCTCAGCGGTGTGACCTTCATGGATTCCAGCGGCATCAATGTCTTCGTCGCCGCCCACCGGCAGGTGAGCAGCGCAGACGGCTGGGTGCGCATCGCCGGCGCTCAGACGGCAGTCCTGCGTGTCCTGCAGCTGGTCGGCATCGACACACTCATCCCCTGCCACGCCACCACCGAGCAGGCCCTGACCACCTGACCCGCGTCGCCCGCTCGTGCGGGAAGGCCGTGCAGGGCGCGGGCCGGTATCGCCGTCCCGCTGCATGTCGATGAGCGGCGCGGTCGGTCGAAACGGAGAGCGGGGAAGCGATGGTGCCCCGGATGGCAGGGCCCGCCCGAACTCGGCCCTGCCCTGCCCTTGTCGGGCGGCAGGGCCGTCTCGCAGTCGACCGCCCGGTGGCCGGGCCGCGGATTCCCTCGTCGGCGAGTACATCGGGAGCGCGGCCACGAGGAGGGGTGCGTCGATCCGACCGTACTCCTCTCATGCACCGTCACTCTGACCGCCGGGCACCGGTCAGGGCAGGATCTCGACGTAACCGTCGGTTCCGTGTACGCGGATCCGCTGTCCGTCCCGGATCAGCCGGGTGGCGTGGTCCACCCCCACGACGGCCGGCAAGCCGTACTCGCGTGCGATCACCGCGCCATGGGTCATCAGGCCGCCCACCTCCGTCACCAAACCGGCGATGCCGACGAACACAGGTGACCAACTGGGGTCCGTGTAGGCCGTGACCAGGATGTCTCCGGCCTCGAGATCGGCTTGCGCCATGTCGAGGATGACGCGGGCCCGTCCCTCGATGGTGCCGCCCGACACCGGTAGGCCGATGAGGGCCCCGTCGGGCACGTCGTCGCGTCGGTACGCCCCGTTGACGGTCTCGCCGTCCGACGTGAGGACCCGGGGCGGTGTGAGCGAGTGGTACGACCGGAACGCGTCTTTGCGTCGCTGGAGGAGCTCGTCATCCACTCGGTTCGAGCTGACGACGCCCTGGAGCTCCTGGAACGTGAGGTAGAAGATGTCCTCCCTCTCCCCGAGCACGTCGGCCCGCACGAGGCGCTCGGCCTCCTCCGACAAGGCCTGTTTGTAGACGAAGTAGCGGCTGACGATGCCGTACTTGGGGTACTCCCGGTACCCGATGAAGGTTCGGACCCGGTCGATCATCCGCTTGGTCTCGTCGGCTTTGCTCTCCCCGTCGGGGAGGGCGCGCAGACGTGTCAGCACGTCCTGTTCCTTCTCCCGCGCCTCCCGCAGCCCTTGCTCGAAGCGCCGCTGGGCGGCGCCCGGTTCGAAGTTCCTGACGTTGTCGAGGATCGCCGGCACGAGCGCGCCGGGGCGTTCGCGCCAACGGGGCCTCGTGATGTCGATCTCGCCGGCACAGCGCATGCCGTACCGGTCGAGGTAGGTCTCGATGGCGTCGCGCGCTTCGGGCCCGCCCGTGAGCTTCGCCAGCTCGTCCAGGAAGCCGTCGTCCTCGACGTCCTGCAGGAACGCCACGACTTCCGGATGGGGGCGAATGGCGTCGGCGACGTCGAGAAGCGCCAGTCCCATCTCCGACGTGACGTTGCCGGGGGCGGACAGCGTGAGCGTGTCGGCCGCGTTCTTCTCGCCCAGCCACTCGTGCAGCGTGTCGTTGAGCCACCAGGTGGCCTCCATCCCCGCCCTGATCGCCTGCAGGCTCAGCGGATCACTGAGGACCCGCTTGTGCTCCTCGAAGGCCTCCAGCAGGAAGTCGAACAGAGCCGGTCCGGTCTTCGTGCCGATGTCGCGCCGCAGGGCGGCGAGGGACTCCTGGCTGCGCTCGATCAGCAGGGTGACGATGGCCGGATCGGTCTCGATCGGGGCGGGCGCAGCGCCGGCCGGGGGCCCGCCGGAGTCCGGCTCCGGGAGCAGGGGAACGAATCCGTCGCGGTCGAGGACGGTCTCCAGCGCGTCCCGGGTCAGTGGATCGCCTCTCCCCACGAGGTCCAGGAGACCGGCGCGGCTCGCGGGCGTGGCCAGGGCCCGGGTGGCGTCGACGAAGAGCCTCCCGCCGGCCTCGGTCATCGGTGCCATGGCCGTCAGCTTCCACATGGAGAGCCCGAGGGGCTTCATGGGGTCGGTCATCATCTGCTGATGGCCCACGGAGACGTAGACGTGATTCTCCTGGTCGCCGGTCTCCGGAACGGGGAACAGCGTCGTGATCGGCCGGCTCTGGACGATGTGGAAGCCGCCATCGGCCAGGCACCATTCGATGTCCTGCGGGGCGCCGAAGTGCTCCTCGATCCGCCGCCCGATGTGCGCGAGCTGCACGACCTGCGCATCCGTCAGCGCCGGCTGTTCCTGCCGCTGCGCATCGACCGCCACTTCCTGCGTACCGCCGTCCGGCAGGGCGTGGACGGCACGCTGCTTTGCGGCGACCGTCCTGGCGACGACTTCGCCGTGTCGCACCCTGAAGACGTCCGGGTTCACCAGGCCGGAGACCAGGGCCTCGCCGAGGCCGAAGCCGGCGTCCACGGTGGCGACCTTCCGGTTGCCGGTGACGGGGTCGGCCGTGAACAGGATGCCGGCCGCATGCGGGAAGACCATCCGCTGCACGACCACGGCCATGTGGACCGTACGGTGATCGATGCCGTTTCGCCGGCGGTAGGTCACGGCGCGCTCGGTGAACAGCGAGGCCCAGCACCGGCTGATGTGCCGGAGGATCGCCGTCGGCCCCACGACGTTCAGGTACGTGTCCTGCTGGCCGGCGAAGGAGGCCGTCGGCAGGTCCTCCGCCGTCGCACTGGACCGGACGGCGCAGGCAGCCTGCTCGCCGAGCCGGGAGAGCGCGCGGGTGATCGCCGCCGCGAGATCGCCCGGAACGGCGATCCCCTCGATGGTCCGGCGAATCCGCGCGCTGAGTGTGCGGATCGCCTCCTGGTCGTCCGGCTTCAAGCGCGACAGCTGCTCCAGCAGATCCGCCATCGACGGCGCTTGCGTCATGGCCCGCCGGAAGGCGTCCGTCGTCACGCAGAAGCCACCCGGGACGCGGATGCCCTCGATCCGCGCAAGCGCGCCCAGGTGCGCGCCCTTGCCGCCGACGACCGCGACGTGTGTCTCGCCCACCTCGTGAAGGTCCAGCACGTACTGCTCGGTCATCGCGACACCTCCGAGGCGGCCGTGCTCCGGCGCACTCCACCGGCCGGTCGAATCACCGGCGTCTCCGGCTCCGCCGAACCTCTGGCCGAGCACGTCTCAATCTCCGACACACGCACCTCGTGTCCCCGTTTCCGCAGGCTGTGGCTTTGGGCGACGATTCTGCGCCGCGCCCCGGGCCTTGCCGCAAGCCCCCCGGTGCGCTATACCTTGGGAGAGGCAAGGAGAGATCTCCTTGCCTCTGTGCTTTTCCCACCAGGGTGTGCCCTGCGGGGAGCAGAAACAGCGATGTGGCCGGAGAGGGCGGTGCCCTCTCCGGCCACATCGCTGTTCGGGACTAGTAGTGCTTGGTCAGGTCGGTGTGCGGGTGGGTATGTCGCGGTTGCAGGTGG
>NZ_JBHVCP010000038.1:0-81132 GCF_042803315.1 Streptomyces sp. NPDC057424 | reverse complement strand
CTGTCCTGACCCGGGTCCGCGAGCGGGGCGGTGGCCGGCGCATACCGCCGTCCACCGCCCCACGCGTTTCCCTCAGCGGCAGCGCCTACGCGGAGGTCTCCGACCGGTCCCCGCCCCACAGCGTGTGGAACGACCCGGCACGGTCCACCCTGCGGTACGTGTGCGCACCGAAGTAGTCCCGCTGCCCCTGCGTCAGCGCCGCCGGCAGCCGCTCCGCTCGCAGGGCGTCGTAGTACGCGAGGGCCGCGGCGAAACCGGGCGTCGGGACACCCTGGCGGGTCGCGGCGACCAGCACCTCGCGCCAGTCGTCCTGGGCGTCCGCGATCTCCCGCGCGAACGTCGCGTCCGAGAGCAGGCTCGGCAGGTCCGGCCGGGCGTCGTACGCCGAGCGGATCCGGTCGAGGAACGCCGCGCGGATGATGCAGCCGCCCCGCCACAGAGCGGACACCGCACCGAGGTCGATGTCCCAGCCGTACTCGCCACGGGCCGCGTCGATCTCGTGGAAGCCCTGTGTGTACGACACGATCTTCGACGCGTACAGCGCCTGCTCCACCCGGTCCGCGAACGCCCGGGCCTCCGCCTCGCCCATCGGCTGCGCCTTCGGGCCGGCCAGCCCGCGCGAAGCCTCCCGCAGCCCGGCGTGGCCCGACAGGGAGCGTGCGAAGACCGCCTCGGCGATACCGGACACCGGCACACCCAGGTCCAGCGCGATCTGCACGGTCCAGCGGCCGGTGCCCTTCTGCTCGGCCTGGTCGACCACGACGTCCACGAACGGCTTGCCCGTCTCCGCGTCCACGTGCGACAGCACCTCGGCCGTGATCTCGATCAGGTAGGAGTCGAGACGGCCCTGGTTCCAGGTCCGGAAGATCTCCGCGATCTCGGCGGGGGAGTACCCGGCGACGTCGCGCAGCAGCTGGTACGCCTCGCCGATGAGCTGCATGTCGGCGTACTCGATGCCGTTGTGCACCATCTTCACGAAGTGCCCGGCACCGTCCGGACCGACATGGGAGACGCACGGCGAGCCGTCCGCCGCCTTCGCCGAGATCTTCTCCAGCATCGGGCCCAGCGAGTCGTAGGACTCCTTCGGGCCGCCCGGCATGATGCTCGGGCCGTTCAGCGCGCCCTCCTCACCGCCGGAGACGCCCATGCCGACGAAGTGGATGCCCTGCTCGCGCAGGTCGCGCTCCCGGCGCCGGGTGTCCGCGAAGTGCGCGTTGCCCCCGTCGATGATCATGTCGCCGGGCTCCAGCAGCGGCGCGAACTCCTGGATCACCGCGTCCGTCGGCTCGCCGGCCTTCACCATCACGACCAGCCGCCGCGGCCGCTCCAGCGCCGCCACGAAGTCCTTCGCGCTCTCGCACGCGACGAACTCACCCTCCCCGCCGAACTCCTCCACCAGCGCGTGCATGCGCGCGGGCGTCCGGTTGTGCACCGCGACCGTGTAGCCGTTGCGGGCGAAGTTGCGGGCGAGGTTGCGGCCCATGACCGCGAGACCCGTGACGCCGATCTGCGCTGTACTGCTCATTCGGTTCGCTCCTAAAGACCTCGGTACCGGTGCTGCCGGTGGGTGGTGCCCACCGGCATCTCCCGTCGACCATCCTGACGTGCCGCTACTTCGTCCGCACGCGCGGGTCGCACGGCGTCGCGCAGGCTGATACGGACGGGAGCCCCGGCGCACTCAGCCGACGTACGCGTCCCCGCGCACGCCGCACCCGCGCACGGTGGGCCGTACACGGTGCACCGCCGTGGCGCACGTCGCGCAACAGGGGCCTCATACCGGCCACTTGGACTCCCGGGCGGCCGATAGCCGTCTTGTTCTGGCCGGTTCGCAGCGCTTACTTTTGCCCCTCCTGACGCATGTCTAGGGGGGGCTTTCGATGGCCGTACGCGGTCGGCACCGCCGGTATCAGCCGAACAGGATCAACCGCGCCTCACTCACCGTCACGGCGGGCGGCGCGGGTATGGCACTGCCGTTCATGGGCGCCGGCACGGCCCAGGCTGCGGACGTGGACACCTGGAACAAGGTCGCCGCCTGCGAGTCCACCAGCAACTGGAGCATCAACACCGGCAACGGCTTCTACGGCGGACTGCAGTTCACCCAGTCCACCTGGGAGGCCTACGGCGGCCGCGCCTACGCGGCACGCGCGGACCTGGCGAGCAAGGACCAGCAGATCGCCGTCGCGGAAAAGGTGCTCGACGGACAGGGCCCGGGCGCCTGGCCGGTCTGTTCCGTACGGGCCGGACTGACCCGGGGCGGCGGAGAGCCCGACATCCGGCCGGCCGGCCCGAGTGCGAAGACGGACGGCAAGAAGCGGGCCAAGACCTCCATCGAGGACGTACGGCCGCAGTCCACGCCGCAGTCCCGGGCGGGCAACGCCGAGATGTACACCGTGGTCCGCGGCGACACCCTCTCCGGCATCGCGGACGACCAGGACGTCCGGGGCGGATGGCGGGGCCTGTACGCCGCCAATCGCTCGGCCATAGGGTCCGACCCCGATCTGATCGTGCCCGGCCAGCGCCTCGCGCTGCGCGGCGAGGGCGCCACGAAGACGCGACCGGTGCCCAGGCCGACGCCGTCGGCCGAGCCGTCGCCGAAGAAGCCGGCCCAGGACCACGCCAAGCAGCGGTCGAAGGAGCGGCCCGAAGAGCGGTCCAAGGACGAGAGCAAGGAGCGCGCGGGCCGGTCCACGGCCACCCGGCAGGGTCTCGTCGCCCCCGTCGGCGCCTCCCTCGGGACGCCCTACCGCAAGGCGGGCTCCTCCTGGTCGAAGGGCTACCACACCGGCATCGACTTCCCCGTGCCCACGGGAACGTCGGTCAAGTCGGTCGCGGCGGGCAGTGTCGTCAGCGCGGGGTGGGCCGGCTCGTTCGGCTACCAGGTCGTGGTCCGGCACGCCGACGGCCGCTACAGCCAGTACGCCCACCTGTCCGCGATCTCCGTCCGGGACGGGCAGTCGGTGAGCGCCGGCCAGCGCATCGGCCGCTCCGGCTCCACGGGCAACAGCTCGGGCCCGCATCTGCACTTCGAGGTGCGGACGGGGCCCGGTTTCGGCTCGGACGTCGACCCGGTGGCGTACCTCCGGGCCGGCGGCGTCAGGATCTGATGCGCATGCGGCGCCGGTCGACCGTGGGCAGCGGGACGTACGGGATGCCGTAGAAGGGCACGTAGGAGAGCGGGCGTTCGTCCTCGGAGGCCCTGGCCGCCACCGACGGCTCCCCGCTCTCGTACGGGGCATCCTGCCCGGCAGGCACCGCAGCCGCCCCCGACCCCGGCAGGGGCACCGCGGCCGCGACGGGCTCCGGCGCACGTACCGCTGCCGCTTCCTCCGGCCTCGGCATGAGCACCGCGGCCGCTGCCCCCGGCCCCGGCCCCGGCCCCGGTACGAGCACACCCTGCACCAGCAGCCGCGCACCGGCGGGACGGGGCTGCGCACCGGCAGGGACCGGCTCGGGCACGGTGCTCAGGATCTCCGGTCCGCCCACCGGCCCGGGCAGGCGGCCAACGCCCGTAGTCCCCGGCACTCGGCTCCGGCCCTCGGCCTGCAGGTCCCGCACACCCGCCCCGAGCGGCTCCTTCGCAGGCCCGGGGACGGCGGCCGGCTGCCCGTGCGCCAGGCGCTCCGTCGTCAGCAGGATCAGGCCGCCCGCCGCCACCACACCACAGCTCAGCGCGAGCGCCGTGCCCGTCGTGCCATAGCGGAAGGTTTCTCCGAACATCGTGATGCCGACCGCGGCCGCCACCACCGGGTTCACGACCGTCAGTGTGGCCAGCGGGGCCGCGAGGCCGGCGCCCCGGTAGGCGGCCTGCGACAGCAGCATGCCGGCTGTGGCCAGGACACCGATCACGGCGAGGGACGGCACGTCCGCCGCCGACACGCCGCCGGTCCAGTCGACCGCGACGGTCTTGGTGAACACCGAGGACATGCCGAAGGCGATGCCGGAACCGGTCGCCAGCAGCATGCTGCGGACCGCAGGGTGCCGGTGTGCCGCGCGGGCGGCGATCATCAGCGCCACGAGCGCACCGGCCGTGACGACGGCGACGGCCACCCGCTGAGCCGTGTCCAGCGACCGCGCGTCGGCCGCGGCGACCAGGGACAGCAGACCGGCGAGTCCCACCGTCGCCATGATCGCGCCCCGCCAGGCCGTGGCACCGGCCTTGCGGCCGACGAACAGCGCCGCCATGGGCAGGGCCACCACGATGGTCAGCGCGCCGAGCGGCTGCACCAGGCTCAGCGGCCCGTAGGCCAGCGCCACCACGTGCAGCAGCCCACCGAGGCCGTTCAGCGCGACCGCCGCCCACCAGCCCGGCCGCCGCAGCGGCGCGTACTGCTCGCCCGGCGAGGACTCCGCCACCCGCTCCTGCACGATCGCCCCGCCCGCGTAGGCGAACGCGGAGACGAGGGACAGGAGGACGGACAACGCGAGGGCGCTCATCGGCTGCTCCTCTGCGTCAGGCGGGGGCGCTCGGCCCGGCGCGGCGAAAGGTGGGCTTTCATGACCAACACCCTGCCGTGTCCAGGTCTTCCCGTCGTCGTCCCTGAGCACTCATTGGGTCCTACTGCCGATGGAGTACGAGGGGAGCCCCGTCATCCCCAGGGTGGGCGAGTCCGGTCGGGGGCCACCGGGTCGCATCCCTTAGGGGGCTTGGTACTACTGCTCTTCGTGGACCTCGACCCCGACCTTGCCGCGCTTCGCCCGCTCGCCGGTTTCTTCGTGCTGCGCACGGAAGGAGCATCGGCCGGGTCTCTTCCCACTCTCGCACAGGCCTACGCCGACACGTCACCGGATGTATCGGTAAATCCGCTGATGTTTCGTGTGCACAAGGTCGCGACCGCCCTGCGCGCTCCGGAGTTGCGCGTCGCCGCGTCCGTGACCCACCAGGGGCTCGCGGCCCGGCTCTGGTCGGTCGCCCTCGGCTGCGCCGCGTTGTACGGCCGCGTCCCCGACCTCGACGCCCGGCTGCTGCACTGGGACGCCGACGGCAGCGCCCCCGACGACCTGTGGCTCCCGGACGTGACGCCGCTCCCCGGGGACGCGCCGACCCTCGCGGATGTCGTCCTGCACGGCCACCTCGTCCCGCTGGCTGCGGCCCTGCGCACCCACCACCACATCGCCCCGGGCCTGCTGCGCGGCAACGCCGCCTCCGCGCTGGCCGGTGCCGCCCGGGAACTGGACCGCTGGGCCCGGCGGCAGGGCCGTACGGACGTCGCCGCCCGGGCCCACTTCCTGACCGTGGAACTCCTCACCCACCCCCTGCTCACCGGCGCCGGAACCCTCGCCGGCACCGCCTTCCGGCGCCGCAGCTGCTGCCTGTACTACCGGGTGCCCGGCGGGGGCGTCTGCGGCGACTGTTGCTTCCCACGGCCTCCCCGCTCTTCCCCACACGCCCCATCTGGGTGACCATGAAAGGGAACGGCCGCTGAGAGCAGGGAGTTGCGGGTGCGAGTGGGACTGCTGACCCGGGAGTACCCGCCGGATGTGTACGGCGGTGCAGGCGTCCACGTGGAGTTCCTGGCCCGCGAGCTCAGATCGCTCGCCGACCTGGACGTGCACTGCTGGGGCGAGGGCCGCGCCGACGGCGTGCTGCGCCACCGGCCCTGGTCCGCGCTCGACGGCGCCAACGACGCGCTGCGCACCTTCTCCGTCGACCTCGCCATGACCGCCGCCCTCGAAGGCCGCGAGCTGGTCCACTCCCACACCTGGTACGCCAACCTCGGCGGCCACCTCGCCAAGCTGCTGTACGGCATCCCGCACGTGATGACCGCGCACTCCCTGGAGCCGCTGCGCCCCTGGAAGGCCGAGCAGCTCGGCGGCGGCTACGAGCTGTCGAGCTGGGCCGAGCGCACCGCGATCGAGGCCGCCGACGCGGTGATCGCCGTCTCCGGAGCCATGCGCGAGGACATCCTCGGCTGCTACCCGGCGCTGGACCCGGAGAACGTCCACGTCGTGCACAACGGCATCGACACGAGCCTGTACCGGCCCGACCAGGGCACGGACGCCCTGGACCGTGTCGGACTCGACCGCTCCCGCCCCTATGTGCTGTTCGTCGGCCGGATCACCCGGCAGAAGGGCGTGCCCCACCTGCTGCGCGCGGTGCGGGACATCGACCCGGCCGCACAGGTCGTGCTGTGCGCGGGGGCACCGGACACGCCGGAGATCGACCAGGAGTTCCGCGAGCTGTTCGGGGAGCTGAGCGCGGTCCGCGACGGCGTGTTCTTGATTCCGAAGATGCTGCCGCGTCCGGAGGTGATCCAGCTCCTCACGCACGCCGCGCTGTTCGTCTGCCCGTCGGTCTACGAACCGCTCGGCATCGTGAACCTGGAGGCGATGGCCTGCGGCACGCCGGTGGTGGCCTCGGCGGTCGGCGGCATCCCCGAGGTCGTGGAGGACGGCGGGACGGGCCTGCTCGTCCCGCCCGGCGACGATTTCGAGGCGGGTCTGGCCCGGGCCATGGACACCGTCCTGGGCGATCCGGAGGCCGCCCGGCGGATGGGTGAGGCCGGGCGGGAGCGCGCGGTCGGCGAGTTCGGCTGGGACGCGGTGGCCCGCCGCACGGTCCGGCTCTACGAGGAGATCGTCAAACAGGCTTAGTGCGTGCTGGTCGGGGGCAGGCATCGGGAAATCGGCGTGAGGGGAGCGGCCATGCGTGGTGGTGGTCCTTCGGTCCTGGGGATCGTGCTGGCGGGCGGCGAGGGCAAGCGGTTGATGCCCCTGACCGCGGACCGTGCCAAACCTGCGGTGACCTTCGGCGGCACGTACCGCCTGGTCGACTTCGTCCTGTCCAACCTCGTCAACGCCGACGTCCTGCGCATCTGCGTCCTGACGCAGTACAAGTCGCACTCGCTGGACCGGCACATCACCACGACCTGGCGGATGTCCAACCTGCTCGGGAACTACGTCACCCCCGTCCCCGCCCAGCAGCGCCTCGGGCCCCGCTGGTACCTGGGCAGCGCCGACGCGATCCTGCAGTCGCTGAACCTGATCTACGACGAGCGCCCCGAGTACGTGGCCGTCTTCGGTGCCGACCACGTCTACCGCATGGACCCCCGCCAGATGCTCGCCCAGCACATCGAGAGCGGTGCGGGGGTGACGGTCGCCGGGATCCGGGTGCCGCGCACCGAGTCCTCGTCCTTCGGGGTGATCACACCGGGCTCGGACGGGCAGACGGTGGAGCGCTTCCTGGAGAAGCCGGCCGACCCGCCGGGGCTGGCGGACGACCCGGCGTGCGTCTTCGCCTCGATGGGCAACTACATCTTCACCACCAAGGCCCTCATCGAGGCGCTCAGGCGGGACGCGGAGGACGAGTCCTCCGTCCACGACATGGGCGGCTCGATCCTGCCTCAGCTCACCGACCGGGGCGAGGCCGCGCTGTACGACTTCAGCGCCAACCACGTACCCGGCGAGACCACCCGCGACCAGGGCTACTGGCGGGACGTCGGGACGATGGACGCCTACTACGAAGCGCATATGGACCTGATCGCCGAGCGCCCGGCCTTCAACCTGTACAACCGCAGTTGGCCGATCTACACGCACTCGTACCAGCTCTCGCCGGCTCGCTTCAACGCGGGCGGCATCGCCAGCGAGTCCATCATCAGCGCCGGCTGTCTGGTGCGCGGGCAGGTCACGCGGTCGGTGCTGTCGCCGGGTGTGGTGGTCGATCCGGGGGCCGTGGTGCAGGGTTCGGTGC
Source organism: Streptomyces sp. NPDC057424 (assembly GCF_042803315.1). Taxonomy (NCBI): domain Bacteria; kingdom Bacillati; phylum Actinomycetota; class Actinomycetes; order Kitasatosporales; family Streptomycetaceae; genus Streptomyces; species Streptomyces sp. NPDC057424. Next base: position 73,445 of record NZ_JBHVCP010000038.1, on the reverse strand, counting down.
TGCACGACAACGTGCACATCGGCCGGGGCGCGGTGGTGCGCGGCGCCGTCCTCGACAAGAACGTCGAGGTGCCTCCCGGAGCGACCATCGGCGTCAACCCGGAGCGGGACGCGGAGCTGTACACGGTGTCCAAGGGCGGCGTCATCGCCCTGGGGAAGGGGCAGTTGGTCACCTGAGGCGACCATGCACGGGGACTTTGTCCTGCCTCTGGACGAAGAGCGGAATGCGTGTTGCCATGCGACCCCCGTACCGATCACCGCGACGGCGTACGACGACCGGCGCAAGGTGGCCACGGCGAGCGGGCGCACCGGCCGGCCACTGACCCTGACCATCCACGGCCCCCCCCGCCTCTGGTCGCCCGACGACCCTTTCCTCTACCCACTCAAGGTGCAGGTGGGCGCAGACCGGGTGGGCAGCTGCTTCGGGAAGCGCTCCATCGCCGTGAAGAAGACCGACGGCGTGCCGCGCACGGCCCTCGACGGCGAGCCCGTCTTCATGACGGCCACCCTCGACCAGGGCTTCTGGCCCGACGGCCTGCACACCGCGCCCACGGACGAGGCCCTGGCCCATGACCTGAGGGCGCACAAGCGGCTCGGCTTCAACTCGGTCCGCAAACACATCAAGGTCGAGCCGGACCGCTGGTTCTTCTGGGCCGGCAGGCTCGGGCTGCTGGTGTGGCAGGACATGCCCGCGATGACGGCCGGGGTGAACCCGGGTGCCACGTCCCGCGCCCGCTCCGAGCGCGAGATGAAGGAGATGATCGACGAGCGCGTCAGCAGCCCGTCGGTCGTCATGTGGGTGACCTTCAACGAGGGCTGGGGCCAGTACGACGTGGGCCGGGTCGCCGAGCAGGCCAAGGCCTGGGACCCGACCCGCCGCGTCAACGGCCAGTCCGGACCGAACCTCGGGGCCGACGGCGGCACCGGCGACCTCATGGACGAGCACGGCTACCCCAGCCCGGCCCTGCCCCTGCCCCGACGGGGAGCGTGCCCTGGTGGGCGGTGAGTACGGCGGTCTGGGCCTCGCGGTGCCCGGCCACGCCTGGCCGGTGCAGCAGTCCTACGTCGACGTCGGCCCGGCGACCTGCACCGAGGGGCTGCCTGGCGAAGCTGGACGAGGTCCGGGCGCTGGTCTGCGAGGGCGGCAACGGTGCCCTGTGCACCCAGGTCGCGGACGTCGAGGGTGAGCTGAACGGCTTCCTCGCCTACGACCGCGCGGTGCTGAAACCCGACGCGGACGAGCTGAAGGCCGCGCACGAGGCGTTGATCCGTGACGCCTCCCGGGTGACTCCCACGGGGTGCCCGGCGGCGCAACCTGTGCTGGACTGACCGCACATGCACCATAAGTCCCGTCCCTCTCACCGGGGCGGGACTTAATCCGCTGTTAACTGTACGTAGCCTGATCGTACTTGACCGTAATCGGCTGGGGGCGATTGACTGCTCACCCACCCGTCGTCGACGCGAGGCAAGCCCTTGACTGCTGATCTGCTCGCTCCTCTCGACCTGGCGTTCTGGAACCTCGAGTCCGCCGACCATCCGATGCACCTCGGCGCGCTCGGGATCTTCTCGGCACACTCACCCACCGCGGGAGCCCACGCGGCGGACCTGCTCGCCGCCCGGGCCGCCGGTGTCCCCGGACTGCGGATGCGGATCCGCGACGTGTGGCAGCCGCTGCCCTCCGCCCTGCGCCGCCCGCACGCCTTCGGCGGCGCGGCCCGCGAGGCGGACCCGGACTTCGACCCCCTGCACCATGTGCGGCTGCACGCCCCGACCGCCGACTTCCACGCGGAGGCCGGCCGGCTCATGGGGCGTCCGCTGGAGCGCGCCCGGCCGCCCTGGGAGGCCCACGTGCTGCCGGGCGAGGACGGGGTCTGTTTCGCGGTGCTGTTCAAGTTCCACCACGCCCTGGCCGACGGGCTGCGGGCGTTGACCCTCGCCGCGGGCGTCATGGACCCGATGGACCTGCCCGCACCCCGGCCCCGCCCCGCGCAGCCTCCGCGCGGCCTGCTGCCGGACGTGCGCGACCTGCCCGGCATGATGCGCGGCGCCCTGTCCGACATCGGCCGCGCCCTGGACATCGGCGCCTCCGTCGCCCTCTCCTCCCTGGATGTGCGCTCCACCCCCGCGCTCACCTGCGAGCCGAGCGGCACCCGCCGCACCGCCGGAGTCGTGCTCGACCTCGACGACGTGCACCGGATCCGCAAGACCGTCGGCGGCACCGTCAACGACGTCCTCATCGCCGTCGTCGCGGGCGCGCTGCGCCGCTGGCTCGACGAGCGCGGCGACGGCAGTGAGGGTGTCGCGCCCCGCGCCCTGATCCCCGTCTCCAACCGACGCCCGCGCACCGCGTACCCGCAGGGCAACCGGCTTTCCGGGTACCTGATACGGCTTCCGGTGGACGACCCGGACCCGCTGGCCCGCCTCGCGTCGGTCCGGGACGCCATGGACCGCAACAAGGACGCCGGCCCCAACCGGGGCGCGGGCGCCGTCGCCCTGCTCGCCGACCACGTCCCCGCCCTCGCCCACCGGCTCGGCGGCCCCCTGGTCGGCCAGGCGGCCCGGCTCTGGTTCGACCTCCTGGTCACCAGCGTGCCCCTGCCCAGCCTGGGCCTGAAGCTCGGCGGCCACCCCCTCACCGCTGTCTTCCCCCTCGCCCCGCTGGCCCCCGGCCACTCCCTGGCGGTCGCGGTCTCGACGTACCGGGGGAGCGTGCACTACGGCCTCGTCGCCGACGGGGAGGCGGCCCCCGACCTCGACCTGTTCGCCTCGGCGGTCTCGAAAGAGGTGGCGACGCTGATCAAGGCCTGCCGGCCGTGATCAAGGCGAGTTTGGCGGTGCGGCCCCGCGCTCCGTAAAATTCGCCCTTCGAAAGCGGGCGCGACCGGCGTGCCGCGACGGCAGAGCAGGGAACGACAGCGGCGATGACGGTGACAGAGGACGGCCCGCAGGCCATGGACGAGGCGAGCGGGCTCTCGTACGGACCCGGCATCGACCCGGAGCGCCTGGCCGTCTGCCTCAGCGTGCTCGAGGAACTCGACAAGCTGGAGGTCGACCACCCGGACGCCATCGCGGTGCGCCGGGCCACGGCGGGCGTCTACCGCACGGTCAAGCAGCGCCGCCGCCAGGAGCGCCGGGCCGCCAAGACCGCCCACGACAAGGCGGTCACCGAGGCCACGGCGACCGGCTCCGCCCAGCGCATCGACGACGAGACCGAGGGCCTGCTGCCGTCGTCGAACACCGAGGAGGGCAGGATCGCGGGGATACTCCAGCGCCCGCGCTCCTGCTACACCTGCAAGTCCCGGTACGTGGAAGTCGACTACTTCTACCACCAGCTCTGTCCGGACTGCGCCCGTGTGAACCGCGAGAAGCGCGACGTCCGCGCCGACCTCACCGGCAAGCGCGCCCTGCTCACCGGCGGCCGGGCCAAGATCGGCATGTACATCGCGCTGAGGCTGCTGCGCGACGGCGCGCACACCACGATCACCACGCGCTTCCCGAAGGACGCCATCCGCCGCTTCAAGGCGATGGACGACTCCGCGGACTGGATGCACCGCCTGGAGGTCGTCGGCATCGACCTGCGCGACCCGGCCCAGGCCGTGGCCCTCGCCGACCAGGTCGCCGAGGCGGGCCCGCTCGACATCCTCGTCAACAACGCGACGCAGACGGTGCGCCGGCAGCCCTCCGCCTATGCCGCGCTGGTCGAGGGCGAGAGCGCCCCGCTGCCCGCCGGTGAGCTGCCGGCCCACCACGTCATCGGCGCCTTCAACTCCGGCGCGGTCGACGGCATCGCCGCACTGCCCCTCGGTACCAGTGGCCTCGACGCCCAGCAGGTCGCCGACCTCGCCCTGGTCGCGGGCAACGCCAGCGTCGAACGGCACCTGGACGGGACGGCGATCGACGCGGGCGGGCTCGTGCCCGACGTGGTCGACTCCAACACCTGGGTGCAGACGATCGAGCAGATCTCGCCCGTGGAGCTGCTGGAGACGCAGCTGTGCAACTACACGGCGCCGTTCATCCTGATCAGCAAGCTGCGGCCGGCCATGGCCGAGGCCGCGAAGAAGGCGGAGAGCGGACGCGCCTACGTGGTGAACGTGTCCGCGATGGAGGGGGTGTTCGGGCGCGGATACAAGGGCGCGGGACATCCCAACACCAACGCCGCGAAGGCCGCGATGAACATGGTGACGCGGACCAGCGCGCAGGAGATGTTCCAGACCGACGGAATCCTGATGACCTCGGTCGACACGGGCTGGATCACGGACGAGCGGCCGCACTACGACAAGCTGCGGCTCGCCGAGGCCGGGTTCCACGCGCCGCTCGACCTGGTCGACGGTGCGGCCCGGGTCTACGACCCGATCGTGCGGGGCGAGGCGGGGGAGGACCTGTACGGGGTCTTCATGAAGGACTACGCCCCCGGCAAGTGGTAGTCGCGCGTTTCCCGTGACGGGTCGTCAGTCGACGGCCCCGAGGCGCGCATTGCGTGCCGCGAGCAGTTCCAGGACCGTGCGCCAGTCCTCCAGGACCCCGGCGTCGAAGCCGGCCGTACGGCCCTCCTCCGAAGCCTGGCGCAGGGTGAGGAGGTCGTCGTCGGCCGGGGCGTCCCGCCGGGGGCAGCAGCGTACGAGGCGCGAGACCCGGCCACCGAGCAGGGCGCGCACCGCGTCGGCCGTGTGGTCCGCCCGCCCGGCGGGGTCGCCCGGCCACAGCAGCCCGCCGACGGGCTGCACCAGGCCCGCGACGTGCAGCTCCTTGTCGGCCGGGCGGCCGCGGCGCAGCAGCGCCGCGGTCCGCAGCGCGTGGTCGTGCAGGTCGACCGGCGGGCGGGCGCGGTCCGGCATGTCCCAGGTGCCCCGGCAGGCGTACAGCAGATCCATCAGCTCTTCGACGCTGCGCAGCTCCATGCCCGTCAGTCCTCCAGCGAGACAGCCGTTGCCGTACGGCAGCAGAGCATGGCGAGCTTGCGAGTCGGCCAACGGCACTTGAACTGCGTAACGTCTGGAAAGCGCCCGCGTCGACGTACGCCGTTCGAGTGATTCCCAAAATGCCCGAGAGGTTATGAATCGGCACGTAAACCGGAGTTGAACGCGGGATGACGCGCGATCGTTACCGGTTGTTTTCAGCCCCATCGAGCGGGGCCCCGCTCATTTGGTTACTCTGATGCGGACGGACAGCAGCACGGGGTCCTACCCACACCCACGGTCCGTCATGGGACCAGCCGGTTCACCACGGCCTGCTCTCCCGTGAGTCGACCGGCGCCACCGCGTCCGAACTGCATTTGACATAGAGGCCCGAGCGGGCGTCAGGCGCAGCAGGACCGGCGCGTACGTCCCGAGGGTGACCGACACATAAGGAGTGCGCGGTGACACCGGAGAAGACGAAGCGCGATCAACGCCCCAAGGAACGCGGCGAGCGCGCCGGCCGACGGGCCGACGAGCTCGGCAGTCTCGACGTGTGGGCCCGTTCGGCCCCCATCCGCCTCGCGGGCTATGAGGAGGACCTCGCAGAGCCCCACATCCTGCCCAGCGTCGACTGACGGCGGGCGGCAGCCCCCACCGCGATCGCAGCACATGGGCGTGTCAGACTCACGACCATGCTGATCAGGCAAGCAACGGCTGACGACTGGCCTCGCATCTGGCCGTTCTGGCACCGCATCGTCGCCGCGGGCGAGACCTACACCTGGGACCCGGGCACCTCCGCGGAGGAGGCCCGGGTCCTGTGGATGAACCCGGCGAAGCGCGTCTGGGTCGTCGAGAACGACAGCGGCGATGTCGTCGCCTCCGCCTTCCTCACCCCCAACTACGGTGGCCCCGCCGCCCGTATCGCCAACGCCGGATTCATGGTCGACCCCGCCCAGGGCGGCCGGGGCTACGGCCGTGCCCTCGCCGAGCATCTCCTGTCCGAGGCCCGGGACGCCGGATACCGGGGCATGGTGTTCAACGCCGTCGTCGAGACCAACCCGGCCGTGACACTGTGGACCTCCCTCGGCTTCACGATCCTCGGTACCGTGCCCGACGCGTTCGACCACCCCCGGCACGGCCGGGTGGGTCTGCACATCATGTACCGGGCGCTGCAGGGCAACGGGCCCACGACGGTCAGGGCCGGGCGTACGGCCGGGTCATGATCTCCATGTTGTGGCCGTCCGGGTCGTCGAAGTAGGCGCCGCGACCGCCGAAGAGGTCGTTGACCCGGCCGGGCCGGGTGTGGCTCGGGTCGGCGTAGTAGGTGACGCCGAGTGCCTCCAGGCGGTCGATCATGCCGTCGAACCGCTCCTCGGGCACGAGGAACGCGTAGTGCTGCGACTGGATCGGCTCGTCGGTCTTCTCGTAGTAGTCGAGGGTCACGCCGTTGCCCAGGTCGACGGGCAGGAACGGGCCGAAGGGGGCGCCGACCTCCAGTCCCAGGACGGCAGCCAGGAACTCCGCCGACAGCAGGCGGTCCGAGGCGTAGACGGCGGTGTGGTTCAAGTGGGCGAGAGTGGTCGGGAGTTCGGTGGTGTGCTGGGTGTGGGACATGCGTGGGTTCGTCTCCGGGTCTCGGGGTCCGTGAGGAAGCGCCGCTGAGGGCGCGGGAATGAAGACACGAAGAACGAGAGGCGGGGCGCGTGCCCTCTCCGGCTCCCGGACGGGCCCGGGCGGGGTCACCCCCGCCGCGCTCACGCCGAGGCCGGGCGCCTCACTCGTGCATGGCCTACGGCCGACCCGGCAGTCACCCGGCCGACCCTAGTCCATCGGAGCCGTCCGCTGCCACGGGTTTCGCTCCTCCAGCTGCCGCGCCAGATCCAGGAGTTGGGACTCCGCTCCGGGGCGGCCCACCAGCTGCACGGCGCACGGGGTGCCGGAGGGGAGAGTTCCGTACGGGACGGACATGGCGGGCCAGCCCGTCAGGTTCCATGCGGGCGTCAGGGGCGAGTAGTTCGTGTTCGCCAGCACGTTGCTCAGCCAGCCCCGCTCGTGCCAGGGGCCGGCCTTCGGGGAGCGGCGGGCGAGCGCGGGCGTGAGCAGCACGTCGTGCTCGGTGAAGAACGGCTCCAGTCGCCGGCGCAGCTGTTCCCGGCCCGCCCCGGAACTCACGCTGCGCAGGAACGGCCGCCCGAGCCGGGCGTGGACGCGGGTCCGTCGCGTCAGCAGCCGGGGGTCGAGGGGCCGGGCCTCCGCGGCGGTGCCCGCCGTCCAGTGGGCCAGGGACGTCGTGGCGAGTGACATCGGGTAGGGCGGGTCGGCGCGCCGGACCTGATGGCCCGCACGCATCAGCAGCCCGGCCGCGTCCCGGGCGGCCGCCGCGTACGGACGGCTGATGGTGACGCCGGCCAGCGGACTGCGCAGAGACACGGCGATCCTGAGGACGCCGGGCGCGGCCACGGGGCCGGGTTCGGTGCCCGCCAGGACCGAGAGCATCAGGCGGGCGTCCTCGACGGTCGTGGCGAGCGGCCCGTTCTCCGACAGGCCGAACCAGGTGCCGTCCCCGTCACCGGTCGGGACCACCCCCTGTCCCGGCTTGATCGTGACGAGGCCGCAGTTGGCAGCCGGTATGCGCAAGGACCCCATGCCGTCGTTGCCGAGGGCGATCGGCACCATCCCGGCGGCGACGGCGGCCGCGCTGCCGCCCGACGAGCCGCCCGCCGAACGCGTGGGGTCCCAGGGGTTGCGGGTGATGCCCAGCACGCCGTCCGTCGTGCCGAAGACGCACAGTTCGGGGACGTTCGTCAGCCCCACGACCACCGCGCCCGCCGCCCGCAGCCGGGCCACCGTCACATGGTCCTGCGCGGCCGGCGTCCGCGGTGTCGCGGCCGAGCCGATCCGCCGGGCCTCGCCGCGCACGGCGAGGTTGTCCTTGACGGCCACGGGCACCCCGGCCAGCGGCAGTTCGGCGAAGTCGCCGCGCGCCGCCACCTCGTCGGCTTCGGCCAGGGCCGCCTCGGCGCGCACCGCGCGGAAGGCCCCGACCCGGGCGTCGAGCCGCTCGATCCGGTCCAGGTGCTCGGCGACCACCTCGCGGGGCGTCACCCGCTTCTCGCGTACGGCGGCGGATATCTCGGCGGCGGTACGGCCGGCCCAGGTGGTCACAGCGGCTCCTCGGAGGGGAGAGGGCGGACTTACTGACGAGTACGTAGGGAGAACTGTGCACCCGTGGAGGACCGTGCGTCGAGGTCGCCGACCATGCCGGTGCCGGGCCGGCACCGGAGGGGGGCGGGGAATCCGGTGCGACCGGTTCAGCGCAGACGGCGCTCGAAGAAGGCCTCCGTGACGTTCATCGAGGGCGCCCACCCGGGCCCGAACGTATGCCCCTCGCCGGTGACCGTACGGAGCTCTACGTCCTTGCCCGCCTTCTCGAACACGGTGGCGGCCTCGCGTGACCACCGGAGGGGGCAGGTGCCGTCCGCGGTGCCGTGCTGGATCAGCAGCGGTTCGGTCATGCGGTCGGCGTGGGTGAGGGGCGTCACCCCGCGCCAGAAGGCCGGATTCTCCTCCGGCGTGCCGTGCTTCTCCTCGATCTCGGTCACCACGGGGTCGCCGTCGGGCCGCTGGAAGTGGTCGATGTTCTCCTCGGGCCGTGCGCTGACGGGGGCGTACGCGACCGCCGCGTCGAACAGACCGGGCGCCACGACCAGCGTGTTGTAGACGACCCCGCCGCCCATGGACCGGCCGAACAGCCCGATGCGGTCGCCGTCGATCTCGGGGCGCCCGGAGTCGCGCAGGGCCAGGGCGGCGCCGATGACGTCCTCGGTGTAGCCGAGGCGCAGGTTCACGTTGTTGTCCGGGTCCTTGTCGGAGCGGGCGTGGTTGCGGTAGTCGGTGTGCAGGACGACATAGCCGCTGCGGGCCAGGCGGTCCTGCTCGCGGGGCATGCCCTGGCCGCTGAAGTAGACGTCCGGGTCGATGTAGCCGTGCGCCAGGACGAGCGCCGGGAAGGGCCCCTTGCCCTCCGGGATGTTCATGATCCCCGAGATCGTCAGGCCGTTCGCCTCGTAGGTGACGGCGTAGCGGGTGTAGGCGGAGGTGCGGTCGAGCACCGCGCCGAGGCGCAAGGAGGAGCCGGTGTGCTCGCGCCCCATCAGGGCCTGGAGGGAGACGGGGTCGGCCGGGGTGGGGGTGGGCGTGCCGCGGGGGCTCTCCGAGGTGGCCCGGGCCGGCGACGCGGTGGCATCGGGCGCGCCGCCCTCCGTACCGCCGGTGCAGCCCGTCGCGACGGCCAGCAGCAGTCCGGCGGCCGCGCAGGCGGTGCCCCGAAGCCGCATACGGTCAGTGTGACCCCGCCGCGCACGTGACGGTAGGCCCGGCCCGTCCGCTCCCTCTGCGCCCCGGGCGGCCCCGTCTTCGGCGCCTTCCTCCGGCTGGTGGTCGACGAGGCCCGCCCCACCACCGTCCTCGGCACGGGGGCCGCCGATCTGGAGCGAAGCCGTTCGAGCCGGTGACGCTCCGGCCGCGGAGCGCCTGGCGGGCAGCTGGAGACGCAGGTCACGTTCGTCCGTGTCACATCGTGATGAGCCGCTGCCTCATAGGGGTGTACGCACCGACAACGGCAGAGGAGCTCACCATGAGCGCACGACTGGACGTCTTCGCCATCCCGAGCGCGAGCAAGGTCGTCAAGCAGTTCTCCTCCCTGGGGCGGCTGGTCGTGGAGTCACCGCTGCCGGCCGCCACCCGGGAACTCGTCTCGCTCCGCACGAGCCAGATCAACGGATGCGCGGTCTGCATCGACATGCACACCAAGGAGGCCACCGCCGCGGGTGAGAGCGCCGTACGTCTCCATCTGGTCGCGGCCTGGCGGGAGGCCACGGTCTTCACCGAGGCCGAGCGCGCCGCGCTGGAACTGGCCGAGCAGGGGACCCGGATCGCCGACGGTTCCGGCGGGGTCCCGGACGAGGTCTGGGAGCGGGCCGCCAAGCACTACGACGAGGAACAGCTCATGGCGCTGGTGACTCTGATCGCCTTCATGAACACCGCGAACCGGCTGAACGTCATGCTCGAGCAGCCGGCGGGCGACTACCAGCCCGGTCAGTTCCAGTAACCGCGAAGCACCGGGACCTGGGACAACACCTGGTGCCGCGGCAGGCACCGTTTGCCCGTCAAGGAGCCGCGACGGGGGCGAACGGTGCCTGCCGCGGCACTAGGGGCCGAGCTGCGCTCGCAGCCACTCCTCCACCTCGCCGACGTGCGCGGCAGCCGCCGTGCGGGCCGCCTCCGGGTCGTGGGCCGCCAGGGCGCGGTGGATGGCGGCGTGTTCGCGACGGGTGCGGGCGAAGGCGCCCTCCTCCTGGTAGCCGCGCCAGACGCGGGCGCGGAACGTCCGCGACGACAGGCCCTCCAGGATCGCGGCCATGGTCTCGTTGCCCGCGGCCGCCGCGATCTCCCGGTGGAAGGCCAGGTCGTGGGCGAGGATCTCCTCCGGATCGTCCGTGGCGTTCATCGCCGCCAGGTGCTTCTCCACCTCGGCCAGCTGATCCGCGGTGATCCGCGCGGCCGCCAGCGCCGTCGCAGTCGACTCCAGGACCCGCCGGATCTCCAGCAGCTCCACCAGTTGCGGGCCACGCGACAGATCCGCCACGACACCGAAGGTCTCCAGCAGGTCGCCGGCCTCCAGCCGGGTGACGTAGATGCCCGAGCCGTGCCGGGCCTCCAGCACGCCCAGCACCGTGAGCGCGCGGATCGCCTCCCGCATCGAACTGCGGGAGATGCCGAGCTGGGCGGCCAGATCGCGCTCGGTCGGCAACCGCTGGCCCGGCTCCAGGCGGCCCTCGCCGATCATCGCCTTGATCCGCTCGATGGCGCGCTGCGTCACGGTGCCCTTCTGCGGGGCTGTCTCGTCGCCCATGCCACTCCTCCGATCACAGCGCTCCGGCGCAGTCTAGCCAGCAGAGTGGTCGGACCACTATGAGCCAGAAGTGGGAAAAACTGCCCGCTGAGGTGTTCCGCACCTGGCAAGTGGTCTGATAAATATGCGGGATCTGCTGGAACACCGGTCGGATGGGAGCGCCCTGAGATGCCCGGCAGCACAGTGCGGAAGCGGAGCACGTCCCGGAGCCTCGGCGTCCCGGCCCTGGCCGCCGGAGTCGGCGACGGCACCGGCGAGGTCGGGAGGGTGCTGCCCCTGCTGCCTTCGCCCTGCTGATCGCCCGGGGCGCCACCGGCCACGCCCAGGCCTGACCGCACCCCGACCGCACCCGACCCGAAAGGACCTCCGTGTCCCCGACGCCCGCCCGCATCACCGCGGTCGACACCCACGACATCCGCTTCCCCACCTCGCGCGAGCTCGACGGTTCCGACGCGATGAACCCGGACCCCGATTACTCGGCGGCCTACGTCGTGCTGCGCACGGACGCGTCCGACGGGCACGAGGGGCACGGATTCGCCTTCACCATCGGGCGGGGCAACGAGGTGCAGGTCGCCGCGATCGAGGCGCTGCGCGGACACCTGGTCGGCCGCGACCTGGACGAGCTGTGCGCGGACCCCTCCACCCTCGACCGCGACCTGATCGGGGACAGCCAGCTGCGCTGGCTCGGCCCCGAGAAGGGTGTGATGCACATGGCGATCGGCGCCGTCGTCAACGCCGTGTGGGATCTGGCAGCCAAGCGCGCCGGACTGCCGCTGTGGCGGTTGCTCGCCGAGGCCGACCCCGAATGGATCGTCCGCCAGGTCGATTTCCGGTACCTCACCGACGCCCTCACCCCTGAGGAGGCCCTGACCCTCCTGCGCCGGGGCCGGCAGGGCGCCGCGGAACGCACGGCCCGCCTGCTGGAGCGCGGCTACCCCGCCTACACCACCTCGCCGGGCTGGCTCGGGTACGACGACGACAAGCTCACCCGGCTCGCGGCCGAGGCCGTCGCCGACGGCTTCCGGCAGATCAAGCTCAAGGTCGGCGCCGACCTCGACGACGACATCCGCCGCTGCCGCGTGGCGCGTTCCGCCATCGGCCCGGACCTCCGCCTGGCCGTCGACGCCAACCAGCGCTGGGACGTCGAGGAGGCGATCCGCTGGACGAAGGCCCTAGCCGAGTTCGACCCGTACTGGGTCGAAGAGCCCACCAGCCCCGACGACATCCTCGGCCACGCGGCGATCCGCCGGGCCGTCGCCCCCGTGAAGGTCGCCACCGGCGAACACGTGCAGAACCGGATCGTCTTCAAGCAGCTCCTCCAGGCCGGCGCGCTGGACGTCGTCCAGATCGACGCGGCCCGCGTCGGCGGCGTCCCCGAGAACCTCGCGATCCTGCTGCTCGCCGCCAAGTTCGGCGTGCCGGTCTGCCCGCACGCGGGCGGTGTCGGCCTGTGCGAACTCGTCCAGCACCTGTCGATGTTCGACTACGTGGCCCTCACCGGTACCACCGAGGACCGCGTCATCGAGTACGTCGACCATCTGCACGACCATTTCCTCGACCCGGTGGTGATCCGCGAAGGCCGGTACACGGCACCCACCGCGCCGGGGTTCTCGGCGGCCATGCGGCCCGAGTCGCTGGCACGGTACACCTACCCGGGCGGCGAGTTCTGGGCCGCCGACCTCGACGCGACGAAGAAGGAGCAGCCCGAATGAGCGACTTCGAAGGTCTGAAGGCCCTGGTGACGGGCGGCGCCTCCGGCATCGGCCGAGCCACCGCAGAGCTCCTCTCCGCGCGCGGCGCCCGCGTCGCCGTCCTCGACCTGGACCCGTCGCCGCTCGACAGGCCCCTGCTCGGCTACCGCGCGGACGTCACCGACGACACGTCCGTACGCGCGGCCGTCGCCACCGCGGTCGCCACCCTCGACGGCCTCGACATCCTGGTCAACAACGCCGGCATCGGCGCCCAGGGCACCGTCGAGGACAACCCCGACGACGAGTGGCACCGCGTCTACGACGTCAACGTGCTCGGCATGGTCCGCACCACTCGCGCCTGCCTGCCCCACCTGCGCTCCTCCGCGCACGCCGCGATCGTCAACACCTGCTCCGTCGCCGCCACCGCGGGCCTGCCGCAGCGCGCCCTGTACAGCGCCACCAAGGGCGCCGTGTACTCCCTCACCCTCGCCATGGCCGCCGACCACGTCCGGGAGGGCATCCGCGTCAACTGCGTCAACCCGGGAACCGTCGACACCCCTTGGGTCGGCCGCCTCCTCGACGCGGCACCGGACCCGGCCGCCGAACGCGCCGCCCTGCAGGCCCGCCAGCCCACCGGCCGACTGGTCTCCCCGGCCGAGGTCGCGGGCGCCGTCGCCTACCTGGCCGGCCCTCTGTCCGGCGCCACCACCGGCACCGCACTCGCCGTCGACGGTGGCATGCAGGGTCTGCGACTGCGCCCGGTGGCCCGGTGAACCGGCTCGGCGACAGCGGCGTCGAGGTGAGCGCCCTGTCCTTCGGCGCCGCCGCCCTCGGCAACCTGTACACCGAGGTCGGCGAGGAGCAGGCGCACGAGGCCGTGGACGCCGCCTGGCAGCGGGGCATCCGCTACTTCGACACCGCCCCGCACTACGGCCTCGGCCTGTCCGAACGCCGCCTCGGCGCCGCCCTGCGCGACCGGCCCCGCGACCGGTACGCCGTCTCCACCAAGGTGGGCCGCCGCCTGGAACCCTCGGACGGCGGCGGCGACGATCTGGCGGGTGGCTTCGCCGTGCCAGCGACCCACCGCCGGGCGTGGGACTTCAGCGCCGACGGCATCCGCCGCACACTGGAGTCCAGTCTGGAACGCCTCGGCCTCGACCGGGTCGACGTCGTCTACCTGCACGACCCGGACGAGCACGCCGAGTGGGCCTTCCGCGAGGGCTACCCGGCGCTGGAGAGGCTCCGCTCCGAGGGCGTGGTCGGCGCGATCGGCGCCGGAATGAACCAGGCCGATATGCTCACCCGTTTCGTCCGCGACACCGACGTCGACGTGGTCCTGTGCGCCGGCCGCTACACGCTGCTCGACCAGAGCGCCCTCACCGGCCTGCTGCCCGCGGCCCGTCGACGCGGCACGTCCGTCGTCATCGGCGGCGCCTTCAACTCCGGCCTGCTGGCCAACCCCGAACCCGGCGCGAGGTACGACTACACCGTCGCACCCTCCGAACTGGTCGACCGCGCCCTGCGTCTGAAATCCGTCGCCGGCCGCCACGGCACCACGCTGCGCGCCGCCGCCCTGGCCTTCTGCGCCGCCCACCCGGCCGTCGCCAGCGTCCTCGTCGGCGCCCGCTCGGCACGCGAAGTGCGCGACTGCGCCGACCAGTTCGACGCCCGGGTACCCGCCGGGTTCTGGCAGGACCTGCGCGCCGAGGGCCTGCTGCCCGCCGACGCACCGGTCCCCGGCGGGGCGCCGGAGGAGCCGTCATGACCGTCGTCGACGCCCACCACCACGTGTGGGACCTGTCCGTGCGGGACCAGGACTGGATCACCGGACCCGAACTCCTCCCGCTGCGCCGCGACTTCGCGATGAACCACCTCGAACCCGAGGCGAGAGCGGCCGGAGTGGCCCGTACGGTCCTCGTCCAGACGATCACCGTGCCCGAGGAGACCCCGGAGTTGCTGGCCCTTGCCGCCGAACACGACCTGATCGCGGGCGTCGTCGGCTGGACCGACCTCACCCACCCCGGCATCACCGACGAACTCGCCCGGCTCCGCGCCCTCCCCGGCGGCCGGTACCTCAAGGGCATCCGCCACCAGGTCCAGGGCGAACCCGACCCCGAGTGGCTGCTGAGCCCGGACGTACGCCGCGGGCTGGCCGCCGTCGCCGACGCCGGGCTGGTGTACGACCTGGTGGTGCTCCCGCACCAGCTGCCCGCCTGCGTCCGGGCCGCCGCCTCCTTGCCCGGCCTCACCTTCGTCCTCGACCACCTGGGCAAACCACCCGTCGCCTCCGGCGCCCTCGAACCCTGGGCGACCGGCCTGCGTGCCCTCGCCGCCCTGCCCAACACGGTCGCCAAACTGTCCGGCCTGGTCACCGAGGCCGACCTCACTTCCTGGACGGCCGAGGACCTGCGCCCGTACGCCGACGTGGCCCTGGAGGCCTTCGGGCCCGGGCGGCTGATGTACGGCTCGGACTGGCCGGTGTCCACCCTGGCGGTGACGTACGGCGCCACCCTGGACCTCACCCGCCGGCTGACCGATCCGCACGACCACACGCAGATCCTCGATGCCACCGCCACTCGCGTCTACGGCCTCTGAAGCGGCTCCGCCAGCCGCGTCGGCGGCAGGAACTCCCGTACGAACGTCCGCTCCCAGCACGCGCCCGTCTCCCGCAGCTCGCGCCACGTCGTGTAGCGGTACCGGAACAGGCGGGCGCGCAGGTACCGAGGGGGCCGGTCCGGCGGGAACGGCGAGCGGCGCAGCAGCCTCAGGGTGTCCCGGTCGTTCTCCAGCAGCCGCTCCACCAGCGTCCCGAACCAGGGGTCGGCGTAGGCGGGGGAGAGGGCCGCGAACCACATCAGCCAGTCGAGCCGCAGATGGTAGGGCGCGAACTGGCGTGGCCAGCGCCGGGGATCGCCGGGCTTGCCCTTGAACTCGTACTCCAGCCAGCCCGAGTCCGCACGCGGCACGTCGTCCGCGGTGCCCTCCACCACCACCTCGTACCGCACCCGGCTCACGCTGCCGAAGGCCCCGTAGGTGTTGACCAGATGGAGCGGGTCGAAGGAACGGTTCATGACCTGGCGGCGCGAGAGCATGTTGCGGACCGGCTGGTAGCTGAGGCCCACCAGCAGCGCGGACACCGCGAGCACCACCACGGCGTACCAGAGCGGGGCGCCGGGCACGTCCGGCGGATCGGCCGGGAACCGCACCGCCGACAGCGCCAGCACGATCGTGATCCAGTTCAGCCAGGAGAAGTTGCCCGACAGCACCAGCCACAGCTGGGTGACGATCATCAGGGACGCGGCGGCCGTCGCCACGGGCTGAGGGGTGAACAGCAGGAACGGCACCACGAGCTGGGTGAGGTGGTTCGCGGCCACCTCCGCGCGGTGCGCGGGCCGGGGCAGATGGTGGAAGAACCAGCTCAGCGGGCCCGGCATCGGCTGGGTCTCGTGATGGTGGTCCAGGCAGGTGAGCTTGCGCCAGCACGCGTCGCCGCGCATCTTGATCAGCCCCGCGCCGAACTCGACCCGGAACAGGATCCACCGCAGCAGGAACAGCACGACGACCGGCGGCGCCACCTCGTCGTTGCCGAGGAACACGGCGAGGAAACCGACCTCCAGCAGCAGCGACTCCCAGCCGAACGAGTACCAGGTCTGCCCGACGTTGACGATCGACAGGTACAGCACCCACGGCACCAGCCACATCAGCATGGCGCCCCACAGCGGCAGCAGCGAGTCCAGCCCGGCCAGCAGCGCCGCCGCCACCGCGCAGCCCACCCAGGCGCACAGCGCGAAGAAGCGGTCCGAGTAGTGCCACTGGAACAGGCTCGGCGCCCGCCCGAACGGCACGCGCTCGACGAACCGCGGGACCGGCAGCATGCCGCGCCGCCCGATCAGCGCGCGGAACTGGAGCGCCGCCGTCAGGAACGCCACCAGGTACACGGCGGCCAGCGCCCGCTGGAAGACCAGCCGGGTCAGCCAGTAGTCGGATGCGGTGAACCACTCCACGGCCGCGGGGCCTCCTTCCGGTGCGGGCGCCCGATCCGGGTGTCACGCTCCGTGCAGCGCCGCTCCGGTTGCGTGACCCAAGTGAGCGAAGCAAACAATAGTGATGAATGGCCCGAAACGGGTCGAGTGAAGCGGGAGGACGAGGTGCGGACACCCACCGGGACCTTCGTCCTGGCCTGCGTGCTCTCGGCGGCGCTCCTCCTCACGGGTTGCGGCGGCGACACCACCCGTCACGGCGACACCACCCGTCACGGCGACACCACCCGCCGCGGCGACGACGTGGGCACCGGTGGTGAACTCTTTCTCCAGCCGGCCGCCGCTCCGGGCCCCGACCCCTTCACGCGGTCCACGGCCCTCCCGGCGGTTACCCCGCCCCCCGGCCCGCGAACACCGGCCGGCGCCGGCCGGGCCCTCGCCGCCTCCAGCGGACCGCGCTCCCTCTCCGGCGGAACGCCCGGCCTGTACGGCGGCACCGAGCGGTCCGGCAGCTGTGACATCGGCCGGCAGATCGGTCACCTGACCCGCGCCCCCGAAAGGGGCCGCGCCTTCGCCGAAGTCGCGGGCATCTCCCCGGCGTCCGTCCCCGACCGCGTGCGCGCACTGACCCCGGTCGTGCTGCGCGCCGACACCCGCGTCACCGGCCACGGCTTCCGGGCCGGACGGATCACCCGCTACCAGTCCGTCCTCCAGGCCGGCACCGCCGTCCTGGTCGACGACCGGGGTGTGCCGCGCGTCCGCTGCGCCTGCGGCAACCCGCTCCGCCCGCCGGGCGAGCTGCGCGGCACGCCGGTCACCCGGGGCACCCCCTGGCCCGGCTACCGGCCCGGTGGGGTGGTCGCCGTGACCCCCGCCCCGCGGGCCCTCACCGACTTCACGATCATCGACGTCACCGCCCGGACCTGGATCGAACGCCGTACCGGCCACGACGTACGCCACGACCGGGCCCTGCCGCCACCGGCCTGGGCGACCAGACCCCCTGAGCCGGCCCGGCCGCCGTCCCCGCGGCGGACCCACATCCCGCCGGAAACGGACCCGTACCCGGACCCCGGCCCGGGCGGCGCGTCCCCCTGGGACGTGAGTCTCCCGGACACGGACGCCGACATGGACGGGGACATGGGCGTGGACACGGACTCGGGCGGGGACATGGACGCGGCCGTGCCACCGGCCGGCGAGACCGCCCCGCTTCCCGACCGGCCGGCTGCCCCGGAGGACCCCGGTGGCCCCGACGAGGTCGGACCCGACGCCGTCCCGGACAACCCCGATCCGCCCGACGGCGGCGGGTTGATTCCCGGTGACCGGGCCGCCACACGCATCCCCGGCAGCCCCACGGACGTCTTCCCCGACTGAGGGCCCGATCCGGCGGAGCGGCTCGTACACTCGGCACATCCAGTCGAAGAATCGGACGAATCCTGGCAAGGTGGGCCCATGGCTGATCGGGGAGCGAGCGCCCTGTCCCTCCCGGACGACTGGCCCGCCCACCCGGACCCGATCCTCGCGCTCAACCGGATGGGCAGCTTCGACTGGGACCTGGACACCGGCCTGATGCAGATGGACGCCCAGGCCCACGAAGTCCTCGACGTGCGCCCCGACGAGTACGACGACCACCCGGAAACCCTCGCCAAGCGTGTCCCGCCCGACGAGTCCCGGCGTCTGGACACAGCGGTCTCCCAGGCACTGAAGGACGGCAGCGAGAACTACGGCGCCTACTTCCGCATCCGCCGCCGCGACGGCACCCTGCGCTGGACCCACACCCAGGGCTACATCCGCCGCGACGACACCGGACGGCCCCGCCGCATCATCGGCATCGTCCGGGACGCCACCCGGGAACTCGGCGAGAGCGACGCCCGCCGCGACCAGGCCGCCCAGGACGACGCCCGCCGGGAACAGACCAACGTCGTGGAACTCACCACGGCCGCCCTCGCCCACGCCCGCACCGTCCAGGACGTCATCGACGTCCTCAAGGACACCCACGGCCTCACCCACCTGGGCGCCACCAGCCTCGTCATGGGCCTGGTCGAGGCCGGCCGCATCCGCCTGGTCGCCGAGGGCCCCTCGGACAGCTTCGTGCCCGGCACCCGCGTGACGCGGATCGACGAGCCCTACCCGATGAGCGAGGCCGTACGGACCCTCGCCCCGTGCTTCATCGAGTCACCGCAGGAGTTCGCCGAGCGCTACCCGATCCTGTGGCCGCACATCACCGACCTCGACATCACCTCGGCGGCCTATCTGCCGCTCATCGTCCAGGCCCGGCCGATCGGCGCGATGGGCCTGCTCTACAGCGACCGCTACGGGTTCACGTCCGAAGAACGCAACATCCTCGTCGCCCTCGGCAGCAGCATCGCGCAGAGCCTGCAGCGGGCCATGTTCTACGAGCAGGAGATGGACCTCGCGCAAGGCCTCCAGCAGGCCATGCTGCCCCGGACCATCCCGAGTGTGCCCGGCGCCGACGTCGCCGTGCGCTACCGTGCCGCGACCATCGGCGGCTCCGTCGGCCGGGACATCGGCGGTGACTGGTACGACCTGATCCCGCTGCCCGGCGGCCGGGTCGGCGCCGTCATCGGCGACGTCCAGGGCCACGACACGCACGCGGCCGCCGTCATGGGCCAGTTGCGCATCGTGCTGCGCGCCTACGCCGCCGAGGGGCACCCCCCGGCCACCGTCATGGCCAGGGCCTCCGTCTTCCTGCACGAGCTCGACACCGACCGCTCCGCGACCTGCCTCTACGCGGAGGCCGACCTGTCCACCGGTGTGCTCCAGATGGTCCGGGCCGGCCACATCGACCCGCTGGTGCGCCACACCGACGGGACCTGCCGCCGCATCACCGTCCCCGGTGGGCTGCCGCTCGGCCTGTCCGCCGAGTTCGGCCGCCTCGACTACCCCGTGGGCACCATAGAGCTCGACCCCGGCGACACCCTGCTGCTGTGCACCGACGGGCTGGTGGAGCAGCCCGGCGCCGACCTCGACGACGGCATGCGTACCCTCACCGCGCTCGTCGACACCGGCCCCGAGGACGTGCGGGACCTCGCCGACCGGCTCATCGACGTGGCGGCCGAGCGTGGTGGCGACGACGACGTGGCGCTGCTCCTGCTGCGCCGGCGCGGCCCCGAGGGCCCGCGGTCCGGCCGCCGGCTCCAGCGGCGCGTGGCCCCCGGCGACCCCGGGGCCCTCGCCGAGGCCCGGCACATGATCCGCACCGCTGTCACCGGCTGGGGAGCGGGCGAGCGCGCCGACGAGATCGAACTGGTCGCCGACGAGCTGATCACCAACGCCCTGATGCACACCGAGGGCTCCGCCGTCGTCACCCTGCGGGCCTTCACCGGCTCCGAACGCAGGCTGCGCGTCGAGGTCGAGGACTCCTCCAGCGCCCTGCCGCGCCGCCGGGAGGCGGGCGACTCGGGCGTCTCCGGGCGGGGCCTGCTCCTGGTCGAGCTGCTCACCGACGTGTGGGGCGTGGAGGCGCGGGGCGGCGGCAAAGCCGTGTGGTGCGAGTTCGTGGTGCCCGACCACGACTGACCCCGCGTGGCACTCTGGACCTATGCCGGAACTCCCCGAGGTCGAGGCGCTCAAGGACTTCCTGACCGAGCACCTCGTCGGCCACGAGATCGTACGCGTGCTGCCCGTGGCGATCAGCGTCCTGAAGACGTACGCACCGCCCCTGTCCGCGCTGGAGGGCCACGAGGTCGCCGCCGTACGCCGGTACGGCAAGTTCCTCGACCTCAGGACCGCGGACGGCCCGCACCTGGTGACGCACCTGGCCCGCGCGGGCTGGCTGCACTGGAAGGACCGCCTCCCCGACGGCCCGCCCCGCCCCGGCCGGGGCCCTCTCGCGCTGCGTGTGGCCCTGGAGACCGGCGCCGGGTTCGACCTGACCGAGGCCGGCACCCAGAAGCGGCTCGCGGTGTACGTCGTGGGCGACCCGCAGGAGGTCCCGGGCGTCGCCCGGCTCGGCCCGGACCCGCTCGCCGACGACTTCGACGAACCGCGCCTCGCGGAACTCCTGGCCGGTGAACGCCGGCAGCTCAAGGGCGCCTTGCGGGACCAGAGCCTGATCGCCGGCGTGGGCAACGCCTACAGCGACGAGATCCTGCACGCGGCGAAGATGTCGCCCTTCAAACTGGCGGCGTCCCTGAGCGAGGAAGAGACCGGGCGGCTGTACGCGGCCCTGCGCGACACGCTCACCGGGGCGGTCGAACGCTGCCGGGGCGTGGCGGCCGGGCGGCTCAAGGCCGAGAAGAAGAGCGGACTGCGCGTCCACGGCCGCACCGGCGAGCCCTGCCCGGTCTGCGGCGACACCATCCGCGAGGTGTCCTTCGCCGACTCCTCGCTCCAGTACTGCCCGACCTGCCAGACGGGCGGCAAGCCGCTGGCGGACCGCAGGATGTCCCGCCTGCTGAAGTGACCCGGGCCCGCGTCACCGGGAGGGCGGCGACCACCCGAAGAGCAGGATGGTCGCGTCGTCCCGCAGCCGGCCGGCGGGCTGCCGCATGGGCCGGGTGCGCAGGCGCCGACGAGAAGGGGGGGAAGGCGACGTCGGTGAGGGGCGGACGGATGGTCAGCTCGGCTGGAGTTGCCACAGGACGTCGCCGGCCGCCGAGCGGATCTCGTAGCGGGCGATCTCCCCCGGATGCAGGGAGGAGCTGGCCATCACGGGGTCGTCGTGACCGGGCCCGTGCCAGCTGGTCGCGGTCTCCTCGGTGCCGTCGCGTCCGACGATCACCAGGTGGCAGGCGCGCGGACCCGAGGCGCCCTTCACCTTCAGCTCCACCTGGCTGCCCGAGGCCTCGTCCTCCGCGGTGACCTGCGCCCACACCCCCGTGCGCGTGTCGGTCGCCGCGAGGGTCCGGGGCTCCTCGGCGCTGCCCTCGGCCATCATCGCGATGCCCGGTACGGATGCCGCGAAGACCACCGAGGCGGCCAGGGCGAACAGCAGACGCCTGCGTCCGGCCCGGCGCCGGGTCGCCACCTCGGCCATCAGCGCGTCCAGCATGCGCGGCCCGGGCTGCGCCATCGGGTGCACGAACCGGGGCGTCGACCGCCGGTACAGCATCAACTGCCGTGCCGTCGGGCCGAATTCCGTCACCTCTGCGGCGCACCGAGGGCACTCCATGAGGTGGTCCTCGAAGCGGAAGGCCTCCGCCTCGTCCAGCACGCCGAGCGCGTAGGCCGCGACGTCGCGATGCCTCTCCAGGGACCTCATGCCGAATCCTCGTACCGTTGGGTGCGGGTGGGGTTACTCCTTGCTCCCACCGGTACGGACCAGGCAGCGGAATCACTCAAGCCGGTGACACAATCGCAACCAAAGGATTCGGAGCCCTCCGGCCCCCGGATTGGTCCGGGGCCGCAGAAATCTAAAAAAGATGGATCGCGAGGTGTCCCAGCGGCAGTCCGAGCTGCCAGGCGGGCGTCCAGACCTTGGGCCCCTCGTCCTCCCCGACCACCGGAGCGCCCCCCGGCACCGCGTTCAGATCGGGTGCGAGCAGCTCCGTCTCCTGCAACCAGCGCCAGGCCTCCTCCGCGAGGCCCAGGTCCGGCGCGGGGCGGCCCGGCCGGGCGGCGCCGGCGAGCTCGGCCAGCCGCTCGCGTACCCACTCCTGCCACGGCTGGTCGTACGCGGTCAGCGACAGCCACGTCTCCAGCTGGGTGACGACCCGGATACCGGACAGCTCCCCGTCGGTGTCGGACAGGAAGATGGTCAGCGCCAGGGCATCACGCCCGGCGCGGAACTCGAAGGACGTCGGCGGCATCAGATCGCCGGTCCGCAGCAGCTCGTCGGCGATGTACTCGGCGTACAACCATGCCATGGGGACGGTCAGTTCGCCGTCGGCACCGTCCGTGCTCCCCTGCTCTCTGTCCAGCATCCCTTCCTGCCTTCCTCCGGTACGTGCGCGTCGCCCGACACCGGGCCCCGGGGGACGCTGACGGCCCCCTCCGGAACACGGATGAGAACAGCCGATTACTCAACCGGGGTCATCGGCAAGGCGCTTTACGGAGGCTTGACCCATCCATTGGTTTCACCGCAGGTCGGCGGCGTATCCCGGTAGCACCCTGCGCAGGGCGCGCAGCGCGTAGTACGCGCGGGACTTCACGGTACCGGGCGGAATCCCCAGGGTCGCCGCGGCTTCCGCCACACTCGCCCCCTGGAAGTACACGAGCACCAGGACTTCACGGTGCTCCGGAGTGAGTGTCTTCACAGCCTGGCGGACGTCGAGCATCGCCGCGGCCCGGTCGGCGTGGTCGGACATGACCCGCGCGTTCTCCAGCACCGCGTCGCCGACCTCGGGCGGCCGGGCCTGCCGGGCGCGCCGGGCGTCGATCGCGAGCCGCCGTGCGACGGTCATCAGCCAGGGCCGTACGGAGTCGAAGTCCTCGGCGCGCAGGGCCTCGGGGTGCTGCCAGGCGCGCACCAGCGTCTCCTGGACCAGGTCCTCCGCGCGCTGCCGGTCGCCGTCGCAGAGGCGCAGCAGCAGCGCGAAGAGGGGCCGGCCGTGCTCCCGCTGCAGTGCGGCGAGCTCGTGCTCGGCGGTCGTTCCGTTCGAGAGAGTGGATCCGGCCGTCATGGCCGTATGCCACCGCAGGGCGTGGCCCCGGCACAGGGCACGTACCCGGCTGTGCGGCGGACGGTCGATCGCGTCGACGAACGGTTCGACGAACGGTCGGGTGCCCGGCCATGTGGGTGCCGGAGGGGCTGATGAGCGTGTCGGAGTCGCGTGGGACGCCGCATGCCTTCTTTCCTGATGGTGTGTAAATACGACCACAACGCCCACAGTGGGGTGAATGCATGCTCGCACGCAGTCGACAGATCGCCCTGGCCCTGACCGTCGTCCTCGCGGCAGGCGCCGCCTGCCAGGCCCGCGGCCCCGAGAAGCCCGACCGCGGACGCCCGGCACACGCCGCCGCCGGGCCCCGCGGGTTCACACTGGTCGCCTCCGGTGACGTCCTCCCGCACAGCTCGATCATCGACCGGGCCCGCTTCGACGCCGGCGGCACCGGTTACGACTTCCGGCCGATGCTCGCCGGGATCCGCTCCGTCGTCTCCCGTGCCGACGTGTCCCTGTGCCACATGGAGACCGTCTACGGCGCGGACGGCGTCTACACCGGCTACCCCACCTTCAAGTCCCCGCCCGAGGTGGCCCGGGCCCTCGCCGTCACCGGCTACGACGGCTGCTCCACCGCCTCCAACCACACCCTGGACGACGGCGCCGACGGCATCCGCCGCACCCTCGACGCCCTCGACCGCGCGGGCGTCCGGCACGCCGGATCGGCACGCAGCGAGGAGGAGGCACGCACGGCGACGGTCCTCCGAGCGGGCCCGGCCGAGATCGCCCACCTCGCCTACACCTACGACACCAACGGCTTCCCGTTCCCGGACGGGCAGCCCTGGGCCGTCAACCTCATCGACGAGGCCAGGATCATCGAGGACGCCCGGGCCGCGCGCCGGGCGGGCGCCGACGTCGTCGTGGTCTCCCTGCACTGGGGCACCGAGTGGCAGGACACCCCGGACGGCCGGCAACTGTCCCTCGCCCGGAACCTCACCACCGCACGCACCGGGGGCCGCCCCGACATCGACCTGATCCTCGGCACCCATGCGCACGTCCCGCAGGCCTACGAGAAGGTCAACGGCACCTGGGTCGTCTACGGCATGGGCGACCAGATCGCCGGCGAGATGACCAACCACGAAGGCGCCAAGGACCCGCGCGGCAACCAGTCCACCCTCGGCCGCTTCACCTTCGCACCTCCCGCACGACCGGGCGACCGCTGGGAGGTGACGAAGGCGGAGTTCGTCCCGCAGCTCTTCGACGTCGACGCCGGCCGGGTCGTGAACCTCAACCGGGCGATCGCCCAGGGCGCCGACGTCCGGGCCGTCCGGGACCGGATCCGCGACGTCGTGCTCAGCCGCGGCGCGGCCGGGGACGGACTGGTGATGGGGGAGTAGCGCCTGCTCCGGCCGCTCCGGACCGTGCTTCGGCCATCGCGGGAAGGCCCCCGTCGAAGGCGTGAGAAGTCGTCACAGCGGCCTCGGGCCCCGGCGGGCCCCCTGTCTGCCGACCGGAGACCCGGGCCCCGCTACGGCACCACCGTCACCGGCCACCGCCCCGCCTTCACCAGGCGTACCGCCACCGAGCCGACGATGCGGTGGCCCGCCTGCTCCGAGGCGCCCACGACCACCGCGTCCGCCTTGAGTTCGTCGGCCGCCGTCACCAGGCCGTGGTACGGGTCGCCGCGGAACGTGTGGAACTCCCAGCGGACCTCGAACATCCCCTTGAGCCGCTCGGCCGCGTCCCGGATCTGCGCCACCAGGTCCTCGGCGATCTCGTCCGTCGCACCGGGCACCGGCGCCCCCAGCGCCGCGCCCGCCGCAAGCACCGGCTGCACGTACACCACGGCGAGCAGCGCGCGCTGCCGCCGGGCCAGGCCTGCGGCATAGGCCGCCGCCCGCAGGGAGGAGTCGGAGCCGTCCACCCCGGCCACGATCACCTTCGGCCCGTCCGTGCCCCGCTCGAACCGAGGGGAGTGCTGTTCCGTCACGCCGCGAGGCTATCGGAACGCCCTGGTCCCCCCGCCGGGGCGGGAGCGCTCGACGGGCGAGGAGGCGCGGGTGTTCCTAGAGTCGAAAGCATGAGCGTCATCGCGGACACCGGGACGGCCGACGACACCTCAGGCGCGATACGGCCGCCCCGCCGGGAGCACGGCTCGCTGAGCCGGGTCCCCGAGGGCTTCGCCGTCTTCTTCGCGGCCCTCGGTCTGCTCTGCGCCCTGCTGGCGCTGATCCCCCCGCTGCGCACCGGACTGCGCCCGCTCGTCCGCTTCCTGGACCTGCTGCTCGTCCCGGTCAGCGCCAACCTCGCCTACGCCGTCTTCCTGTTCCTGCTCGCCGCCGCGACCGGCGCCCGAAAGAGGATCGCCTGGTGGCTGGTCGTCGTCTACCTGGGCCTGCTGGTCCTCACCGACATCCTCGGCATGGCCGTCGGCGAGTTCGCCGAGTCCGTCCCCTCCTTCGCGGTGTGCGGCCTCGCCCTGGTCCTGCTGATCGTCGCCCGCGGAGAGTTCTACGCCGCCTCCCGCCGTGCCGCCGTCCGCCGGGCCCTCGCCGTCCTGGTGGCGGGCCTGGCCGTGGCGATCCTGGTCGGCTGGGCCCTGGTCGAGGCGTTCCCGGGCAGCCTGCCCGGGAACGAGCGCCTTGCCTGGGCCGCGAACCGGGTCTGCGGCGGCCTCGTGCCCGCCGGCAGCTTCGACGGCCGCCCGCCGCACGCCCTGTTCTTCCTGCTCGGCCTGTTCGGCGCGCTCGCCCTGCTGAACGCCGCAGCCACCCTGTTCCGCTCCCAGCGCCTGGAAGCCGCCCTGCACGACGACGAGGAGGCCCGCATCCGCGCCCTCCTCGGCCGCTACGGCGACCAGGACTCCCTCGGCTACTTCGCCACCCGCCGCGACAAGGCCGCTGTCTTCTCACCCAGCGGCAAGGCCGCCGTCACCTACCGCGTGGAGGCCGGCGTGTGCCTGGCCAGCGGCGACCCGGTGGGCGACCGGGAGGCCTGGCCGCACGCCATCGCCGCCTGGCAGGAGGTGGCCCGCCGCCACGCCTGGGTCCCGGCCGTGATGGGTGCCTCCGAAGAGGGCGCCCGGGCCTTCGTCCGCGCCGGCCTCGGCGCGCTCCAGCTCGGCGACGAAGCGATCCTGCACGTCCTCGACTTCGACCTCGACGGCCGCGACATGCGCGTCACCCGTCAGGCCGTCAACCGGGTCCGCCGGATGGGCGTCACCTGCCGCGTCCGCCGCCACTCCACCCTCTCCGAGGAGGAGATGCGGCAGCTCGTCGAACGCGCCGACGCCTGGCGCGACACCGAGACCGAACGCGGCTTCTCCATGGCCCTGGACCGCCTCGGCGACCCGGCCGACGGCGACTGCCTCCTCGCCGAGGCCCTCGACCAGGACGGCCGGCTCCTCGCCATCCAGTCCTTCGTGCCCTGGGGCAAGGACGGCGTCTCCCTGGACCTGATGCGCCGTGACCGCGCCGCCCCCAACGGCGTCATGGAGTTCATGGTCGCCGAACTGTGCGCCGCCGCCCCGAAACTGGGCGTGCGCAAGATCTCGCTGAACTTCGCGGTGTTCCGCTCCGTGTTCGAGGAGGGCGCTCGCATCGGCGCGGGACCCGTGCTCCGCCTCTGGCGCCGTCTGCTGCTGTTCTTCTCCAAGTGGTGGCAACTGGAGGCCCTGTACCGCTCGAACGCCAAGTACCACCCCGGGTGGTACCCCCGCTTCCTCTGCTACGCGGAGGCCGCCTCCCTCGCCCGGGTCGGCCTCGCCTCCGGCATCGCCGAGGGCTTCGTCTCCGTACCGTCGATGCGCAAGTTGTGGGGAAAGGGGCACCCGAAGGGCGGGCAGCGGCCCGCCACCACGGAGGGGCTGCCGTCGTTGGCGGCGCTCGGCCTCGCCGGAGGGGACGGGACCGAGCCCGCCGACCCCCTCTCCGGCCTGTCCGACCAGGTCCGCGTCCGGCACCACAAGCTCGGCCGGCTGCGCGCCGACGGCACCGACCCCTACCCGGTGGGCATCCCGGCCCGCACCCACACCCTCGCCGAGGTCCGGCAGGGCGAGCAGGTCGCCGTCGCCGGCCGGATCATGCTGGTCCGCGACTTCGGCGGCATCGTGTTCGTCGTCCTGCGCGACTGGTCGGGCGACCACCAACTCGCCCTCACCCGCGACCGCTCCGGGCCCGCCCTTGACCGCTTCACCGCCGACACCGACATCGGCGACCACATCACCGTCACCGGCCAGGCGGGCGTCAGCGACAAGGGCGAGCCGACCGTCTTCGTCACCTCCTGGCAGCTCACCGGCAAGTGCCTGCGCCCCCTGCCCGACAAACGCCGGGGCCTCGCCGACCCGGAGGCCAAGGTCCGCCGCCGCTATCTCGACCTGGTCGCGAGCCCCGACGCCCGCGAGGTGATCCGCGCCCGCTCCACCGCCGTCCAGGCCCTGCGCCAGGGCCTGCTGGAACGCGGCTACCTCGAGGTCGAGACGCCGATGCTCCAGCAGATCCACGGCGGCGCCAACGCCCGCCCCTTCACCACCCACATCAACGCCTACGACCTCGACCTCTACCTGCGCATCGCCCCCGAGCTGTATCTGAAGCGGCTGTGCGTGGGCGGCCTGGAGAAGGTCTTCGAACTCGGCCGCACCTTCCGCAACGAGGGCGTCTCCTACAAGCACAACCCCGAGTTCACGATGCTGGAGGCCTACCAGGCCTTCGCGGACTACGACGTGATGCTCGACCTCGTCCGCGAACTCGTCCAGGGCGCCGCCACCGCCGCCTTCGGCAGGCCCGTCGCCCACAAGGACGGCAAGGAGTACGACATCTCCGGGCAGTGGCCCGTGAAGACCGTCTACGGCGCCGTCAGCGAGGCCCTGGGCGAGGAGATCCACCCCGGCACGGAACTGCCCGGGCTGCTCCGGCTCTGCGACCGCGCCGGCGTGCCGTACACCGCCGACGACGGCCACGGCGACGTCATCCTGGAGATGTACGAGCGGCTCGTGGAGGAGAAGACCCGGCTGCCCACCTTCTACAAGGACTTCCCGACCGAGGTCTCCCCGCTGACCCGGCAGCACCGCACCGACCCGCGCCTCGCCGAGCGCTGGGACCTCGTCGCCTTCGGTACCGAACTCGGCACCGCCTACTCGGAGCTCACCGACCCCGTCGAGCAGCGCCGCCGCCTCACCGCCCAGTCCCTGCTCGCCGCCGGGGGCGACCCCGAGGCGATGGAACTCGACGAGGACTTCCTCGACGCCCTCGAGTACGCCATGCCGCCCACCGGCGGTCTCGGAATCGGCGTCGACCGGCTGGTCATGTTCCTCACCGGATTGACGATCCGCGAGACCCTTCCCTTCCCTCTGGTGCGCCGCCGCTGACCCACCTGCGTGGGCCGAACGGATGAAAGTGTGCCGCCACCCCGGTGTTGCTCGTGTGCGTCGGCCTTCCGCCGGGCGACTGATGAGTCATGAAGAAGGATCAGTTGCTCACCCGGCTGCTCACCCGGCGCCGGGCGTTGATCGCGGGCGCCGGCGCCGTGGGAGCGGCCGCGACGGCCGGAGTGGTCACCGCTGTCACCGGGGACGGACCCCTCACCTCCGCCCCGGCCGCGGGACCCCAGGCCCGCCGCCCCGTCAAGTCCTCCGCGTACCGGCTGCAGCCCCTGACCGGCTACGGCCCGCCGCGTGCCGCACCCCGCCGGACCCTGGTCCGCCGCGAACCGCTGCTGCGCGTGTCCGGCCGGGGCCGCACCATGGTGCTGACCTTCGACGACGGGCCCGATCCCCGCTACACCCCGGACATCCTGGACACCCTGGCCGAGTACGACGTGCGCGCGATGTTCTTCGTGTGCGGCGAGATGGTCGCCGGCAGCAAGAAGCTGCTGGCCCGGATGGCCGACGAGGGCCACGTGGTGGGGAACCACACCTGGTCCCACCCTTTGCTCACCCGCCTCACCCGCCGGCAGATCCGCTCCCAGATGGAACGCACCAGCGACGTCATCGAGGACGCCTACGGGGAGCGCCCCGAGTGGTTCCGCGCGCCCTACGGCGCCTGGAACCGCGCCGCCCTCCAGATCGGCGCCGAACTCGGCATGGAACCGCTCGCCTGGACCCTCGACACCCTCGACTGGACCACTCCCGGGATCCGGTCGATCGCGAAGCGGGTCGAACACGGCGCCGCCCCCGGTGTCGTGGTGCTCTCGCACGACGCCGGGGGCGACCGCTCGCAGAGTGTGCGGGCCCTGCGGCGCTATCTGCCCGAGCTGCTGGACTCCGGCTACCACGTCACCGTGCCCAGGCGGCGCTACGCGTGAGGGACACCGTCGGGCTTTCGCCCGCCCGGCCGGGAGCGCTCAGCGCACCTCGACCAGGCGGGCGAACGCGACGACATTCCCCGCGTAGCCTTCCTGCTTGGAGAAACCACCACCGCAGGTGATGACCCGCAGTTCCGCCGCGCCCTTGGACGCGTAGACGCGGTCGCCGGGGAAGTTGTCCTTCTCGAACACCTCGATGCCGTAGATCTCGAACTCGGCGGTCTTTCCGTCCTGCCGGGCGACCTCGACGCGATTTCCCTTCTTCAGGGCTCCGAGTCCGTAGAACACGGCGGGGCCCTGCTGGTTGTCGACGTGCCCGACCACGACCGCGGTGCCCTTCTCGCCCGGGGTGACGGCACCGGTGAACCAGCCGGCCAGGTTGGGGTCCTCCGGCGGCGGCGCGCCGACCCAGCCGTCCGCGTCCAGGCCCACGGGGATGATCGGTGCGTCGACCTGGATCGCCGGGATCCTGACCCGGTCCGGGAGGGCGTAGGGCAAGGGCCGTACGGTTCCGGCGAAGGTGCCGCCGGGGACCCGGCTGTCCGCCGCGGCCGCCGTCGCCGGCTGTGGCGGGCCCTCGTCGAACTCCCCCGAACCGTTCCGGATGAGGGCGAGGCCGGTCAGCAGAACCAGCGCTATCACGCCCCACGGGGCGCGCTTCCTCGGCCGCGCCTCCTCTTCCGCCTGGGCCAGCTCGGACGCAGACATTCGCCATCCCCTCTCGACGCGGCCGTCGCCGTGTCAATCGCGCATAGCAGAACGCTAAGCGGCAGGCGCGAAACCGGCGACGGGGCGAGGGCGAACGGGTGGCGCGGGGCCGGAAGGGGCTTTCCGGGAGAGGAGGTGCGCCATCCGAGTTGCCGCCCTGAGGAAATTTCTGACGGCCTGTGACCTGCGGCGATAGCCGATTGTGCGGTTTTCCCGCACCGCCTTCTCTCACCAGGACGGACCATTCCCGAAATGCGGCTCACGGCAAGGCAACTGACTGTCTTTCTGGGAGGCGCTTTCTCGCCGATCGACCGGGGACGGGTCCCGGGGCGTCTTCCGCGGAGGTTCACATGCGTAACACTCGTGCCCTGGCGGTCGCCGGCGCAGCGGTCGCCGCCCTCGGCCTCTCCGCCCCCGCGGCCGTCGCGTGGGACACGCCCAGCAACATCGTCGCCCTGCCGGGCGTGATCGCCCGCGGCGGCCAGCTGACCATCACGGTCGACGGCTGCCGCAACGGTGGTACGGCGACGTCCAGAGCGTTCTCGCCGACGAGTCTGTCGCGCGTCTCCGGCCCGAACGAGAGGGCCAGGGGCACCGCCACCATCAACAGCAACGCCCGCCCGGGGCCGTACGACATCACGGTCGAGTGCAACGGAAGGAAGATGACCAAGCCGCAGGCCTTCACCGTCATCGGTGGTGTCCGCGGCGGTATCGGTGGCAGCAGCACCACCGGTGCCACTCCGACCGACATGGCCATCGGCGGTGGTCTCGTGGCAGCGGCGGTCGTCGGCGGCGGCGTGTTCTGGATGCGCCGCCGGGCCGAGCGGCGTATCTGACGCCTCGCTCCGCGCTTCTTCGACGAGTCGTCGTCCCGCACGTGAACGGTGTTCGCCCCGGCTCCCCCTGGTGAGGGGGAGCCGGGGCGAAGACCTGCGGGCGTGGGATGTGTCAGCCGGAGTCCTCGTCGGTGCGGCGGCGCGAGAAGTGGTAGGCGACGCCGAGTGACCCGGCGATCAGTGCGGCGCCGAGGCCGATCTCCTTGAGGTCGAAGCCGGCGACGGTGCCGCCCTCACCGGCGTGCACACCCTTGTGGGGGTGGCGCGTCGGGTGGAGGGTGGGGTGGTGCGTGGGGTGGTGCGTCGGACGGCCGCCCGCGATCGTCAGACGCGCTGTGCCGTTCGACTCGTCACATTCGAACTCCACGTCGTACACGGCGCCGGGCTTGGCGTCCCAGTCGACGACGGCCGTCGCCCAGGACTCCTCCGGCGGGATGGTGACCACGTCGAAGACCGGTGAGTTGACCGCGGCCTCCCCCTGGCACGCCTCGTTGCGTACCACCCGCAGGGTGACCTGACCCCCCGCCGCGACGGTGGAGGGCTCGACGCTGAAGCCGAAATCGGTCTGGATCGCCGCGTCGGCGGCGGGCACGCAGGAGGTGAGGGCGCCGGCGCCCAGCAGTACGGCCGAAGCGACGCATATCGCGCGCATGTGGAATCCTCCGGGTCCCCGAGGAGCAGCCGCGGACCTGTTCCGCTCACGTCACAAATGCACCTCGATGCCCGAAACGCTAAGAAGACCCGCGCGGCGGCGCGATCGCAGTAGCGCGAATGGGGCACGGGTGTGGGCCGCCCGGGGGAACGCCGTTGGGGCGGCCGGGGGACGGCGACGGTGTGTCGCGCGTCCCTCCGCCGCGATCCGTGGTGCGAGGCGCCATCAGTCCCCGACGCCCGGGAAGAGGCTCAGGAACGGGTCCGCGGAGGCGGTCACGCCCCTGCTGTAGGGCGAGTCGAAGTCCCAGATCAGGAACAGCAGGAAGGCGATCAGTGCCGAGAACAGCCCGGCCAGGACCAGTTCGCGTGCCGTTCTGCGGATCTGCAGCGCGAAGATCATCCCGATGGTGACGACGGCCCCGGCGATCAGCCCGAACCACACCACACCCGGCATGGTCTCCCCGGTCGACTCCGCCCGGGCGATCCGGGCCTGGTTCGCCGCGGTCACCTGGTCCAGCAGCGGCTGGTAGGCCTGGGCCTCGAAGTCCGTCGCCGGTTCGTAGTCGGTGACGTCCTGGCGGATCCGCCCGAAGAGCTCGGCGCCGCGCTCGGTGACCTCGCCCTTGTCGGCCATGGTGTCCCACTCGGTGGTCACCACATGGCTCACATACGTCCGGATGTCGTCCCGGATGCGGTCGCGTTCCTCGGCCGGATAGACCCGTACCCGCTCCGAGACCTCGTGCAGCGCGGTCGCCTCGGCCTGGACGTGGTCCTGCGCGGCGCTGCGCCCCTCCCAGACACCGGCGATCGCCAGGCCCAGGACGATGGCGTAGACCACGCCGATCCACATCGTCATGTACTCGATGACGTCCGGAGTCTCATTGGGGTCCTCGTCGTCGGGCGCCGCGCGGTGGCGTACGAAGGTGATGATGACCACCACGGCACAGGCGGCCAGCATCGCGAGGGTGAGAACAAGCCATTCCGGCAAGAGGTTCCTCCAGGGCTTCAGGGCTTCAGGGCTCAGCGCGCGCGCAGCGCGGCGACGGCCACCACCGCGGGCACCGTGACGAGCAGGACGAAGGTGAGCGGCGACAGTGTGCTGTTCGCCCGCCGTGGCCGGGGCGGCGCGGCCCGGTAGCGCGGGTAGTGCACGGGTTTCGCGGACGGACGTGGCGCGGGGGTGGCCGACGGAGCCGGTGCCGGTGCCGGAGGAGCGGGCGCCGGCGGCACGGGCCTCGGGGCCGGCCGGCGCGGGGGCGGTGCCGGGCGCGGCGTGTCCGGCGGCGGAGGCGGCGGCTCGGGTCTGGCCGTGGGGGCGGGTTCCGTGGGCGGGGGCTTCGGGGGCGGGGGCTTGGGTGGCGGCGGCGGGTCCGGCGTCGGCTTCGGCGGGGGCGTCGGCTTCGGCGGCGGTGGGGTCGGCGTGGGGGAGGGGCTCGGCGTGGGTGCCGGGCACGGCGGCTTGGTCGGCCAGGTCTTCTTGCTTCCGGCGTACGCCACCGCCTCGGTGCCGTCCGGCCCCGTCGAGGCGTACGCGCAGGCGTCGGCCACCGCGACCCCGGCCGGCGCGCCGACGAGCGCCCAGGCCAGCGCCGCCGCCGCCAAGGCCCGTGCCGCAAGGGCGGGTTGAGTCGAGAGGGGTCCATGCACGACGAAGATCATGAGCCCTGTGCCGCCCGGACGTGCCCCAGCGCAAGGGGATTGCCCCGAAAGAGGGATATCCGGGTGTCACTGGTTTGATCGGCGGTCGCCCACAGGGGGCTCGATGTGCACGTCTGCGCGAGGAGAAACGGGCTCGCCCCGGGTCCCGGAAAAGAAATGTGACCGGCCGTTGAACACAATCGCCGCCCCCGTGCGTACTCATGGTCGTGCGGCGGCGCAGCAGGGCGCTGCAACACCCTTGCGATTATGGGGAGTTGACGATGAAGACCTCCTGGCGGAGCGCCTCACTCGTGGCGAGCGCTGCGGCGGTCCTGGCGCTGACGACGGCGTGCGGTCAGGACAGCCCACCGGCGGCCAGCCAGAACGTGGGCGCCACGGCCGCGCCCGGGGACTACGGAAACATCGGTGCGGGCACCGGGACCGGAGCAGGCGGCGCCGCGACCGGCCAGCCGGCCGCGCCGAGCCCCTCCAGCCCGTCCAACCCCGCCGGCAAGCTGTCCGTCTCCACCGCCGAGAAGGTCGGCAAGGTGGTCACCGACAGTCTCGGTCTCACCCTGTACCGGTTCGACCAGGACACCGAGCAGCCGCCCAAGTCGAACTGCGACGGCGACTGCGCCAAGACCTGGCCGCCGGTTCCGGCCGACGACGCCGAGGCCGGCGAGGGTATCGACAAGGCGCTGCTCGGCTCGGTCACCCGTGCCGACGGCACCAAGCAGCTCACGGTCGGCGGCTGGCCCGCCTACCGCTTCGCCAAGGACGTCAACGCCGGTGACGTCAAGGGCCAGGGGGTGGGCGGCAAGTGGTACGCGCTGGCCCCCGACGGCAAGAAGGCGCAGGGCGGCGCGGCCGGCGGTGGCGCCGAGGCGCTGCCCGGGCTGTCCACCCGCAACGACCCCAAGCTGGGCGAGATCGTCATCGACAAGAACGGCATGACGGTCTACCGGTTCATGAAGGACTCGCAGTGGCCGATGAAGACCGCGTGCACGGGGGACTGCCTGGAGAAGTGGCCGGTCATCGCACCGGTCGACGAGAAGGACACCAAGGGGATCGACCTTCAGGGGTCCACTCCCAACCGGGGCTACGTCGTCTTCGACCGCCCTGACGGCATCAAGCAGCAGACCATCGACTGCATCCCGATCTACACCTTCGCGGGCGACAAGAAGGCCGGTGACACCAACGGCCAGGGTGTCGGCGGCACCTGGTACGCCATCCGACCCGACGGAAAGCCGGTCGGCGCGTCGGAGAAGTAGAAGTGCCTCCCCAGGGTTGATCGTCCACCCGGCAGTACCGATCGGTCCGCCCCTCCGTGCCACACGGAGGGGCGGACCGATTTGCCGTGCATCCCCTGAACTCATCGAATTCCTCACACTCTTCCCCTTCCGGACCGGAACTCTCCGGAATGCCGCGGACACTGTTCGTCATACGTTCGAAGGACATGCGGAGGGGTATCAATTCGGCACGTGCCGCAGGCAGTGACCGGGAACGGATGGTCAATTTCCGTTTCGGGTCGCTCCATTGGCGGGCGATCAGTAGCCTCTGCTCGAACACCGGATCGCCTACGCCTTGGAGAGATCGATGGAGCGTCCCGCCTGGGCCCCACGGAGCATCGACATATCGGTGCCCAGCGTTTCCCGGATGTACGACTACTACCTGGGCGGATCGCACAACTTCGAGGTCGACCGGGAAGCGGCCCGCAGGGCCATAAAGTTCATGCCGGGACTCCCCAAGATCATGCAGGCCAACCGCGCGTTCATGCGCCGCGCCGTGCGCTACGCGGCCGACCAGGGCGTCTCGCAGTTCCTGGACATCGGCTCCGGCATCCCCACCTTCGGCAACGTGCACGAGGTGGCGCGGGACGCCCGGCCCGGCGCGCGCGTGGTGTACGTCGACCACGACCCGGTGGCCGTGGCGCACAGCCAGGCGGTCCTGGAGGGCGACGACGACGCGGGTGTCGTCGCCGCGGACCTGCGCAAGCCACAGGAGATCCTGCGCAGTCCCGAGGTGGAGCGGCTGATCGACCTGAATCAGCCAGTGGCACTGCTCCTCGTTGCCATACTGCACTTCGTGGAAGACGAGGACGACCCGTACGGGGCCGTGGCCGAACTGGGCGAGGCGCTCGCGCCCGGCAGCCTGCTCGTGCTCACCCACGCCTCCTACGAGGGGATTCCGCTGCCTCCGGAGCGGGCCGGGGGTGCGGTGGACGTGTACGAGGACATCCGCAACCCGCTGATCATGCGCTCGCGCGAGGAGATCGCGCGGTTCTTCGAGGGGTACGACATGGTGGAACCCGGACTGGTGGCGATGCCGCGCTGGCGGCCCGACACCGCATCGGAGGACGAGGATCCGTATGCGTTCTCCGGGTTCGCGGGCGTGGGGCGTACGGCGTGATCGCGGAACCGGACGGGCCGGAGGACAGACTGCGCCGGTTCGCGACGATCTGGAGCCGGGCCGTCTTCCCGGTGACCTCGACGTCGTCGACCCGCCCCGAGTTCGAGGGGCAACTGCTGCCCCTGGCCCGGCGGCTGAGCGAGGGGCTGCTGGCCCGGACCTTCGACTCCGAGGCGGGCAGGGCGGTCGGTGCCGCTCTGGTGGACGCGCACTGCACCGACCCCGAGGCGCTCAGCCGCACCCT
The DNA here is from genome assembly GCF_042803315.1 of Streptomyces sp. NPDC057424. Classification (NCBI taxonomy): domain Bacteria; kingdom Bacillati; phylum Actinomycetota; class Actinomycetes; order Kitasatosporales; family Streptomycetaceae; genus Streptomyces; species Streptomyces sp. NPDC057424. Next base: position 37,617 of record NZ_JBHVCP010000038.1, on the reverse strand, counting down.
GGACTGCGTCGACGCCTACCTGGTCCTGTACTGCGGCGGCGACGGTGACCAGGAGGGCCTGCGGGCGCGGTGCGCGCGGCTGCAGCACGCGATGGCCGCCGGTTTCGCCCGGGCGCTGCGCGAGCGGACCCTGGCCGAGCAGGAGGCCATCGCGCAGGCCGCCCTCCAGGCGCAGGGCGTGGTGGCGCAGGCCCTGCACGCGAGCGAGGCGCGTTTCCGCGCCGTCTTCGAGGGCGCGGCCATAGGAATCGGCATGGCCGACCTCGAGGGCAACATACTGCAGGTCAACGGTGCGCTGCTGCGCATGTTCGGGGTCTCCGAGCATGCGCTGCGCAGCCGCAACGTCCGGGAGTGGACCCACCCCGACGACGCTCCGCAGACCTGGCGGCTCTACGACGAACTCGTGCGCGGCGAGCGGGAGCACTACCACCTGGAGAAGGCGTTCTACCGCCCCGACGGAACCGTCCTGTGGACCAACCTGACGGTCTCCCTGCTGCGCGACGCCGACGGTGAACCGCAGTACCAGCTCGCCCTCATGGAGGACACCACCGAGCGGCGGCTGCTCAACCTGCGGCTGCGCTACGAGGCCACCCACGACGCGCTGACCGGGCTGCCGAACCGCACGTTCTTCTTCGAGCGCCTGGAGAAGGCACTGGGCGCCGGGGAAGGCCAGCGCTTCGGGCTGTGCTACCTGGACCTCGACGGCTTCAAGACCGTCAACGACAGTCTCGGTCACGCGGCCGGCGACCGGCTGCTGGTGGAGGTCGCCGACCGGCTGCAGTCCTGCGCCACGGCGCCCGGCGAGATGGTCGCGCGGCTCGGCGGCGACGAGTTCGTGGCGCTGACCACCGGGTCCGACACCCAGCGGGAGGTCGACGAACTCGCCGGGCGCATCATGAACGCGCTGCTCGCGCCGATCAGCGTCGACGGCCGGGAGCTGACCGTGCGCGGCAGCATCGGCATCGTCGAGGGCCCGGCCGGGGAACGCAGCCCGGCGGAGGTGCTGCGCAGCGCGGACATCACCATGTACCGGGCCAAGTCGGCGGGCGGCAACCGCTTCGAACTCGCCGATCCGGAGGCGGACGCCCGGGTCATCACCCGGCACGGGCTGACCACGGCGCTGCCGACGGCCCTGGAGCGGGGCGAGTTCTTCATCGAGTACCAGCCGCTGGTGCATCTCGGCGACGGCAGCGTCCGGGGCGCCGAGGCCCTGGTGCGCTGGCTGCACCCGCAGCACGGGGTGCTCGGGCCGGACCGCTTCATCCCGCTCGCGGAGCACACCGGACTGATCGTGCCCCTGGGTCGCTGGGTCCTGGAGCAGTCGGTGCGCCAGGCCCGCGAGTGGCGGGAACTGCACGGTGGCGTCGAGGCGGTGGGGCCGCTGCGGATCAACGTGAACCTGTCGCCGTGCCAGTTGACGCATCCCGGGCTGGTCCAGGACACGATCGACATCCTGGAGCGCACGGGCGTCGAGCCGGACGCGCTGTGCCTGGAGGTCACGGAGTCGGCGCTGATCGGCGCGGACGACGATCTGCTGAAGCCCCTGCGGCGGCTTGCCGAGATGGGTGTCGACATCGCCCTGGACGACTTCGGGACGGGGTACTCCAACCTCGCCAACCTGCGCAGGCTGCCGGTCAGCATCCTGAAGCTGGACCGGTCCTTCACCCAGAGCATGCAGCAGTTCCCGGCGGACCCCGTCGACCTGAAGATCGTCGAAGGCATCGTCTCGCTGGCCCACAGCCTGGACCTGGCGGTGACGGTGGAAGGCGTCGAGACCGGAGCCCAGGCCGAACAGCTGCGCGTACTCGGCTGCGACACGGCCCAGGGCTGGTACTACGCGCGGCCGGGCCCGCCGGAGCGGCTGCACGAACTGGCGTTGGTGGACGCCACGGGCTAGGGGGTTTCTGGGGGCAACGCCTGTAGGGGCGCGGGGAACTGCGCGACCGGCCGCGACGCTGCCGCAGCCCCGAACGGCGATGGCACGCAACGGCGCTCCGGGAAGGTCAGCGCTCCAGCAGCATCCGCTGGAGCTCTCTGGCCGCCCTCGGCGGGGCCACATCGCTGCGGTGGGCCAGCGCGATCGTGCGGTGGAGGCCGGGTCTGGCCAGCGGAGTCACCCGCAGACCACGACCCGACCTCGCCGCCACCATCCGCGGCACAACGGCAACCCCCAGCCCGGCCCGCACAAAACCCAGCACCGCGTCCATCTCGCCGCCCTCCACCGCGAAGTCCGGCTCGAACCCCTCGGCCCGGCAGGCCGCCACGGTCAGCTCCCGCAGGTCGTAGCCGTGCCGGAACATCACCAGGCGTTCGCCCTCCAGGTCGGCGATGCGCACGGTGCGCCGGCCCGGGCCCGGTTTCGGGGCGTCGGGCGAGGAGACCACGACCAGATCCTCGCGCAGCAGCTCGACCGTCGTGAGGGCGGGAGAGGGGGTCGGCAGGGGCAGGACCACCAGGGCCAGGTCCAGGGCGCCGCGCGCCAGTTCGCGGACCAGGTCGTGGGAGCCGCCCTCCTCGATCAGCAGCCGGATGCCGGGGTAGCGGTCGTGAAAGGCCCGCAGCACATCCGGCAGCAGACCGGTGCACACACTCGGTGTCGCCCCCAGCCGCACCCGCCCCCGCCGCAACTGCGCCAGCTCCTGCACCTCGTGCCGCGCGGTGTCCGCGTCGGCCAGGATGCGCCGGGCCAGCGGGAGGAGCGCCTCCCCGGCGTCCGTGAGCGTGATGTTGCCCCGGGCACGCAGGAACAGGTCCGCACCCAGCTCCCGCTCCAGCGTCTTGATCTGCTGCGACAGCGACGGCTGCGCGACATGGACCAGATCGGCGGCCCGGGTGAAGTGCCGCGTCTCGGCGACGGCCACGAAGTACTGGAGCTGCTGGAACTGCATGCTCCCACGATAGCCCCAGGCTATGGATTCAAGCCGCTCCATGTCTTGGACCGATCGGCTGTACGTCCGTAGCGTGCTGGGCATGGCTCTGGCAACGCGGACGGACCGACGGCCGTCCCTCGCACGCACCGTGTGGGACTCCACCGTCGGCAAGAAGACCGTGATGGCGATCAGTGGTCTGATCATGCTGCTGTACCTGGTCGTCCACATGATCGGAAACCTGAAGATCTTCTTCGGGGCGGGCGAGTTCAATCACTACGCGCACTGGCTGCGCACCGTCGGCGAGCCGTTCATGCACTACGAGTGGACGCTCTGGCTCGTCCGGATCGTGCTGGTCGTCGCCGTCGTCGCGCACGCCACCTCGGCGTACCAGCTCAGCCGCCGCGACATCAGGGCCCGGCCGGACAAGTACGTGCACAAGAAGGCACGGGCCAGTTACGCGACGCGGACCATGCGCTGGGGCGGCATCATCCTCGGGCTGTTCATCGTCTGGCACATCCTCGACCTGACGACCGGCACCGTGCACTCCGGCGGCTTCCAGGAGGGCCACCCGTACCAGAACGTCGTGGACACCTTCTCCACCTGGTACGGCAACGTCGTCTACATCGTCGCGATGCTCGCGCTCGGCCTGCACATCCGGCACGGCTTCTGGAGCGCGGCCCAGACCCTCGGCGTCGGCAGCCGCACCCGCGACCGCGCCCTGAAGACCGTCGCAGACGTCCTCGCGCTGCTGCTCACGGCCGGTTTCATCGCCGTACCCGTGGGCGTCATGACCGGAGTGGTGAGCTGAAGATGACTTCCTACCGCGAGTACACGGCCTACGCGACCGGTGAGCCGGTCGTCGACACCAAGGCCCCGTCCGGGCCGGTCGACGAGCGCTGGGACAAACGCCGCTTCGAGGCCAAGCTGGTCAACCCCGCCAACCGGCGCAAGCACACCGTGATCGTCGTCGGCACCGGCCTCGCCGGCGGTTCCGCCGGGGCCACCCTCGCCGAACAGGGCTACCGGGTCGTCCAGTTCTGCTACCAGGACTCGCCCCGCCGCGCCCACTCCATCGCCGCGCAAGGAGGCATCAACGCGGCGAAGAACTACCGCAACGACGGCGACTCCGTCCACCGCCTGTTCTACGACACCGTCAAGGGCGGCGACTTCCGCGCCCGCGAGTCCAACGTCCACCGCCTCGCGCAGATCTCCGTCGAGATCATCGACCAGTGCGTGGCCCAGGGCGTGCCCTTCGCCCGTGAGTACGGCGGGCTGCTCGACACCCGGTCCTTCGGCGGCGTGCAGGTGTCGCGCACCTTCTACGCCCGGGGCCAGACGGGCCAGCAGCTCCTCCTCGGTGCCTACCAGGCGCTCAGCCGGCAGATCGCGGCCGGGAACATCGAGATGCACCCGCGGACCGAGATGCTCGACCTGATCGTCGTCGACGGGCGGGCACGCGGGATCGTGGCCCGGGACCTGATCACGGGGAAGATCGCCACGTACTTCGCGGACGCCGTCGTGCTCGCCTCCGGCGGCTACGGCAACGTCTTCTACCTGTCGACGAACGCCATGAACTCCAACGCCACCGCCGTCTGGCGGGCCCACCGGCGCGGCGCCCACTTCGCCAACCCCTGCTTCACCCAGATCCACCCCACCTGCATCCCGCGCACCGGCGACCACCAGTCCAAGCTGACGCTGATGAGCGAGTCGCTGCGCAACGACGGGCGGATCTGGGTGCCGAGGGCCAAGGGCGACCGCCGGCCCCCGAACGAGATCCCCGAGGACGAACGCGACTACTACCTGGAGCGCATCTACCCGTCCTTCGGCAACCTCGTCCCGCGCGACATCGCCTCGCGCGCCGCGAAGAACGCCTGCGACGAGGGCAGGGGAGTGGGCCCCGGCGGCCAGGGCGTCTACCTGGACTTCGCCGACGCCATCCAGCGCATGGGACGCAAGGCCGTCGAGGCCAGGTACGGCAACCTCTTCGACATGTACCAGCGGATCACCGACGAGGATCCGTACGAGGTGCCGATGCGGATCTACCCCGCCGTCCACTACACGATGGGCGGCCTGTGGGTCGACTACGACCTCCAGACCACCATCCCCGGGCTGTTCGCGATCGGGGAGGCCAACTTCTCCGACCACGGCGCCAACCGGCTGGGCGCCTCCGCGCTGATGCAGGGACTCGCGGACGGCTACTTCGTCCTCCCCTCGACCATCAGCGACTACCTGGCCCGCAACCCGCACCACGACGCGGTGACCGGCGAACACCCCGTCGTCCAGGAAGTCTTGGCCGAGACCCGGGACCGGCTCGACCTGCTGCTGTCCGTCGACGGCGACCGCACCCCCGACTCCTTCCACCGCGAGGTCGGCGAACTCATGTGGGAGTTCTGCGGCATGGCCCGCACCGACGCGGGGCTGCGCAAGGCGCTGGAACGCATCCCGCAGATCCGCGAGGAGTTCTGGCGGCGCATCAAGGTGCCCGGCACCGGAGAGGAGTTCAACCAGTCCCTGGAAAAGGCCAATCGCGTCGTCGACTACCTGGAACTCGCCGAGCTGATGTGTCTCGACGCGCTGCACCGCGAGGAGTCCTGCGGCGGCCACTTCCGCGAGGAGTCCCAGACTCCGGACGGCGAGGCCGCCCGCAGGGACGAGGAGTTCGGGTACGCCGCCGCCTGGGAGTTCACCGGCACGGGCGAGGCTCCGGTGCTGCACAAGGAAGACCTGGTCTTCGAGTACGTCCACCCCACCCAGCGGAGCTACGCATGAGGCTCACCCTGCGCGTCTGGCGGCAGCAGAACGCCGACGCCGACGGCACGATGTCCACGTACGAGGTGGACGGGATCTCGCCCGACATGTCCTTCCTGGAGATGCTCGACACGCTCAACGAGGAACTCATCGTCAAGGGCGAGGACCCCGTCGCCTTCGACCACGACTGCCGCGAGGGCATCTGCGGGGCGTGTTCGCTCGTCATCAACGGCGACGCGCACGGGCCCGAGCGCACGACGACCTGCCAGTTGCACATGCGTTCGTTCGAGGACGGCGACACGATCGACGTGGAGCCGTGGCGGGCGTCGGCGTTCCCGGTGATCAAGGACCTTGTCGTGGACCGGTCCGCGTTCGACCGGATCATCCAGGCAGGCGGGTACATCACCGCGCCGACGGGGGCGGCTCCCGAGGCGCACGCCACGCCGGTGCCGAAGCCGGATGCCGACTTCGCCTTCGAGCACGCCGAGTGCATCGGATGCGGGGCGTGTGTGGCGGCCTGCCCGAACGGGGCGGCGATGCTGTTCACGTCGGCGAAGATCAACCATCTGAACGTGCTGCCGCAGGGGGCGCCCGAGCGGGAGACGCGGGTGCTGGACATGGTGGAGCAGATGGACGAGGAGGGGTTCGGAGGGTGCACGCTCGCCGGTGAGTGCGCCACCGCTTGCCCGAAGGGCATCCCGTTGATGTCCATCACGCGCATGAACAAGGAGTGGCTGCGGGCGGCGCGGAAGGTCAAGCGGTAGCGCCGTCGCGGGCACGGAGCGCCGGCGGCTGCGGGCGCGTCGTGGTTGATCGCGCAGTTCCCGGCGCCCCTCAGCGTTGTCATGGGCCGGGATCGGCGAGGAGCGGGCCCAGCGGGCCGAGGTCCAGGTTGAGGTCACTGCGCCGCAGCCCGTGCTGTGCGCACAGCTCGTCCATGCGCTCGTCCAGCAGCATCAGCGCGGTACCGAGCCGGTCCTCCTGCTCGGCGCTGAGCGTCCCCTCGTCGAAACGGCGCACCGCCTGGCGTTCCATGAGCTGTCGCAGGAGTTCCACCACGGTCAGGACCAGGGCCGCCAGGTCGTTCGTGACCCGCTCGGGATCGAGGTCCAGCGCGTGGGTGCGCGGCGCGGTCACAGCGGCCCGCTGTCCGGCCAGGGCGCGGGCACCCGGTCGCTGACCGACGCCAGGAGGGCGTGCAGGGAGATCCGCACCAACGGCACATCGGCGATGGCCAGCACCAGATCGCCGCTGACCACGACACCGGTCGCCAGCACCCGGTCGAGCAGGTCGACGAGCGGCACGCCCACGGGCGCGTACGGCTCCGGGCCGTCCCACGGCACCGCGGTGCGGCCGGTCCCGCCCGCGACGGGCACGGTCATGCGCCGACCTCCTGGTGCGCGCCGCACTCCACCTCGTCCGACTGGGTGAAGGAGTACGGGATCCATGGCCCTGACATGGTTACCTCCACGGCCGTACGGTGGGCGTCGCGGGCCAGTTCGCCGACCGCCCGGAGGAACCCGGCGCGCTGGCCGTCGTCGACCAGGTAGGCCGCGTTGAGCAGTTGCGGGACGCTCCTGCCGGTCAGCTGCTCGCTCTGCGGCCGGTGCCGGGTGGCTGCGACCGCGTACCGCCGCAACTCCCGGTCGACGGCGTCGGCCCGCGCCAGGGCCCACTCGCGCATCTCGCGCTCGGTGCGCCGCCGAGCGCTCGCCCGGCGCAGGTACGCCCGCCCGTCGGCCGGTCCGTCCCCTGCGGCACCGGGCACGCGCTCGGCTGTGGGGCCGTGTACCTTCACCGCCCACTCGGTACGGTCGCGCAGCCGGTCCAGCAGGACGCGCAGGGACGCCTCCCGGGCGGTCACGGCCCGTACCGCGTTGCGGTCGTCCAGATACAGCGTCGCCATCGGCAGGGGCACGACGGGCCCCGCGCTCGCGGCCGTCTGCACCCCCCGGTGGTGGGCGCGGGCGCAGCGCTCCAGCTCCTCGGGCCGGTTGAACCGCTCCGCGAGCGCCTCCTCGCCGAAGGCCGCGGCGGGAACGTCCTGCACGATCAGATGCAGCGCGCCCGCGGCCAGGACGCGCAGCGGACCGCCGCCGTCATGGCCCGGCGTCACCGTGAGCACCTCGTCCGGCGGAGGCGTGTCCGTCACGGCGAACACACAGGTGACGGTGGGGCGCGGCACGTCCGGTTCCGTCGCGGTCGCCCGGCCGGCCCGGGCCGTGCTCATCGGACCACCTCCGCGGTGTCGGGATCGGCTTCCTCCAGGGCCTCCAGACGGGCCCGCAGACGCGCGTTCTCCTCGGCGAGGGCGTCACGCGCGGCGCGCGAGGACAGCGCCGGGTCCGTCTCCCACCAGTCGATACCCGCCTTCTTCGCGGTCTCGACCGAGGCGATGAACAGGCGCAGCCGGATGGTGAGCAGTTCGATGTCGAGCAGGTCGATCTTGATGTCGCCCGCGATGACGATGCCCTTGTCCAGGACGCGTTCGAGGAGGTCCGCGAGGCTGCCGGTGGGCGGCCCGACCGGCTCCGCTCCCGGGCCCGCGGGCCAGGTGCCGACGTCGGTCACGAATCACCCCCGCGGTGCGGACGGCCGGCGTACCGGACGGGACTGTCGAGCCGGGCGAGCAACCGCTCCTCCTCTTCCTCGAAGGCCGCCTCGTCGATGGCGCCCTCCTCCAGGGCCCGGTTGAGTGCCGCCAGGCGTGCCTGCACCGCACGCGGGTCGCCGCTCTGGCGTTCGGCCTCCTGGAGCAGGTGGTCGGCGACCCAGAGCGTGCCGCGCAACGGGGCCAGCGGCAGCAGCAGGAGCCCGCTCACGAGTCCCACCGTGTCACCGGCCTGCCGTGGCGGACTGCGCGTCGACGAAGCTGTAGCACGGCAGCGGACCGGTCACACTCAGGGCCAGCCTGTCGCCGGCATCGCGTGCCTGCGCGGCCACGGCCTGCCGGAAGCGCTGTTCGTCGGCGGAACGCACCAGGAACGACGTGCTCAGCACCTGCTCGTCGTCGACCGGTCCCTGCGCCGTGCGCACGGCGAGCGGGGTCAGGCGGGCCAGCACCTCCCGTGCCGCGCCCCGGGCCTCGCGCGCCACGCCCCGGGCCAGCGCCTCGCCCAGCCGCACGTTCGCCTCGTAGCCGGGGCGGTGCCGGGTCTGGCGGGCGAGCGCGCGCAGGGCGTCGTCCCGGCGTACGAGGTCGGCGAAGTACTCGTGCACGACGGCGCCCTTCACGTTCATCTCGACGCAGCCCCGTACCACGTCGAGCTGTGCCGCCAAGTGGGCGCGGCCGGTACGCAGTTGGCCGCGCAGTGCCTCCGCGTCGGGCGTGACGACGGCGAACCGCATGGGCAGGACGGGGCCCTGCGCGGCGAGTTCCCCGAGCACCGCCTGATGGGCCATCAGGTCCCGGCGCCGCGCCCGGACGGACGCCGGGGTGTCCGAGACGGCCGCGCACAGCCCGGCTTCGGTCAGCAGCCGCACCGCCGCCCCGTCCACCCCCGGCGCCTCAGGAGGCCGGACGCCCGCGGGGGCGATGCCGTAGACGTACAGGGTGCCGAGCGTGCCGGCGGTGGTGAGGTCGGCTGTCGCCGTCACGGTCATTCCTCCTCGGCCTTGCGGCGCCGGGGCCGCGGGCGGTCGTCGTCACTGCGGCGCTTGCGTGCCGGCCGCGGGGCGCGCTCGGTGCGGGCCTCGGCTTCCTCGGCCTCCACGTCGTCCTCGGTGTCGTCGTCCGGGGTGAGGACGTCGCGCACCTTGTCGGTCAGGGAACCGGCGGCGCGCTTGGCGCCCGCCTTGCCGACGGCCTTGGAGACCGGCCCGCCGAACAGCTCCGGCACGGTCTTGGAGCGCGGGTCGTTCTCGAGATCCAGGCGGTTGCACGCCTCCGCGAAGCGCAGGTAGGTGTCGACGCTGGCGACCACGATGCGCGCGTCGATCTTGATGATCTCGATCCCGACGAGCGAGACGCGCACGAAGACGTCGATCACCATGCCGCGGTCGAGAATCAGCTCCAGCACGTCGTAGAGGGTTCCGGCGCGGGGCGCACAGACGATCTCGTCGCTGTAGACGGTCATGCGGCGGTCCTTCCGGTCAGCGGTTGCGACGGGCCGGTCACTGGTCCTGGGCGCCGCGCCGGAAGCGCGCGATCCGGCGGTACTGCACCAGCTCGCCCGCCGAGTCCAGTTCCACGCGGTACGTCGCGAGCAGGCTGGTGGTGTCGGGGATGCGTGCCAGTTCGAGCACGTCGACGTCGACGACCCAGCCGTCGTCCTCGCCCCGGCACACCGCGGAGACCCCTTCGAGGCGATGACTGATCAACTCCGTCAGCGCCTCGGCGGCACGCCGGGCGGCCTCCCCGGCACCGCGCACGGTGCGTCGGCGCTTGGTGGACGTGGCCGAGCCACTTCGTCGCTCACCGGCTCCGGGTCCTGTCATGCAGTTCACTCTTGCCGCCGGAGCCGGTGCGCGCGTGTCCGGCTAGGCCATCCGGGCCGCGCTCGCGGGCGCGAGCCGTTCAGCAACCTCACACCCGTTCTCTCTGCACATGACACGCGAAGGTCAGCCGGCATCGGGAGAACAGAGGCGCAGGACCCACGACACCCTCAGCGCCCCGCCTCACCGACCAGCCCGTGACCAGGAGAGAGCCATGACCGGCGTACTGACCGTCGACCGCCCCGCGCAGCCCACGGCCCCCACCCGCTACACCGTCGCCCTCGCCCGGAACGAGGAGGACGTGCGTGCCGCCCAGCGGCTGCGTCACGACGTCTTCGCCGGGGAGATGGGCGCCCTGCTGACCGGCCCGCGGCCGGGCCTCGACGGCGACTTGTTCGACGCGTACTGCGACCACCTGCTCGTCCGGGAGGAGACGACCGGCCAGGTCGTCGGCACCTACCGGCTGCTGCCGCCGGAGCGCGCGGCGGTCGCCGGGCGGCTGTACTCCGAGGGCGAGTTCGAGCTGACCGCGCTCGACGGGATCCGGCCGCGGCTCGTCGAGGTCGGCCGCTCCTGTGTGCACCCCGGCCACCGTGACGGCGCGGTCATCGGCCTCATCTGGGCGGGCATCGCCCGCTACATGGTCGACCGCGGCCACGAGTGGCTCGCCGGCTGCTGCTCCGTCCCGCTCGCCGACGGCGGCACCCTCGCGTCCGCCACCTGGGACCGGGTGAGCGACAAGCACCTCTCGCCCGAGGAGTTCCGGGTGCGGCCGCTGCTGCCGTGGACGCCGGGCCCCGCGCCCGCCGCCCGGGTCGAACTGCCCGCCCTGCTGCGCGGCTACCTGCGCCTCGGTGCCTGGGTGTGCGGCGAACCGGCCCACGACCCGGACTTCGGCGTGGCCGACCTGTACGTCCTGCTGCCCATGAGCCGTGTCAACGCGCGCTATCTGCGCCACTTCCTCTCCCTCGTCCCGGCCTGATGAGCGCCTGGCTGCCCACCGCGCCCTGCACGCCGCGGGCCTGTGTCGAGGCGTCGGCGGCCGTGCGGGCGCGGGCCGTGCCGCGGGCCGTGCTGCGGCTCACCGGGGTCCTCCTGCTCCTCCTCGCGGGGATCGCGCTGACGCCCTTCGGCGGCCGGATTCCGGCGTCCCTGGTCCGGCGGTGGTGCCGGTGGATCGCGCGGGCCGCGGGGGTCCGGGTCCGGATCACCGGTGCCGCCGCCCCCACCGGCGGACTGCTGCTGGTCGCCAACCACATCTCCTGGCTCGACATCCCGCTGCTCGCCGCCGTACGGCCCGCCCGGATGCTGGCGAAGACCGAGGTGAGGCGCTGGCCCCTCGCCGGGGCGCTGGCCGCGCGCGGCGGCACCCTGTTCATCGACCGGGACCGGCTGCGCGCCCTCCCCGACACGGTCGCCCGGATCGCCGGGGCGCTGCGCGAGGGCGCCGCGGTCGCGGCCTTCCCCGAGGGCAGCACCTGGTGCGGCCGGGCCCAGGGCGCCTTCCGCCCGGCCGTCTTCCAGGCCGCCCTGGACGCCGGCGTACCGGTCCAGCCGGTGCGCATCGGCTACCGGCTCCGTGACGGCACGGCCACGACGGCGCCGGCGTACGTCGGCGAGGACACGCTGCTCGCCTCCCTGTGGCGGGTGGCTACGGCCCGCGGCCTGATCGCGGAGGTCGAGGTACGGGCCCCCGTCCCACCGGGCAGCAGCCCCGACCGCCGCGCCCTCGCCCGTTCGGCACAACCGCGGGAGGCGTTCGCGCCGGCTCGGACACACACGGCGCTCGTGGCGTGAGCGGGCGCCGGCCCGGCGTCCCGCGCCTGCCCGCACCAGACGTGCCTCAGCGGCTCCCGGACAGTGTGCGCGCCAGGTAGGGGGCCGTGCGGCTCTCCGCTGCGTGGGCCACCTCTCGCGGCGGGCCCGACGCAACGATCCGGCCGCCCGCGTCGCCGCCGCCCGGGCCGAGGTCGATCACCCAGTCCGCGCGCGCGACGACGGACATGTCGTGCTCGACGACGACCACGGTGTGCCCGGCGTCGACGAGGCCGTGCAAGACGCGCAGCAGGACGTCCACGTCGGCCGGGTGGAGGCCGGTCGTGGGCTCGTCGAGGAGGTAGAGGGTGTGGCCGCGCCGGCCGCGCTGCAGCTCGCTCGCCAGCTTGATGCGCTGGGCCTCGCCGCCGGACAGCTCGGTCGCGGGCTGGCCGAGGCGGAGGTAGCCCAGACCCACGTCGAGCAGGGTGCCGAGGCTGCGCGCCACGGCCGGGGTGTCCGCGAAGAAGTCCGCCGCGCTCTCCACCGTCAGATCCAGCACCTGCGCGATGGTCCGCCCCCGGTACGTCACCTCCAGCGTCTCCGGGTTGTAGCGGGCCCCGCCGCAGTCCGGGCACGGCGCGTAGGTGCTCGGCAGGAACAGCAGCTCCACGCTGACGAACCCCTCGCCCTGGCAGGTCTCGCAGCGCCCGCCCGCCACGTTGAAGGAGAACCGCCCGACGCCGAAACCGCGTTCGCGGGCCTCGTCGGTGGCCGCGAACACCTTGCGTACGACGTCGAAGAGGCCCGTGTAGGTGGCGAGGTTCGAGCGCGGGGTGCGGCCGATCGGCTTCTGGTCGACCGAGACCAGGCGGCCCACGCCCGCCGAGTCCTCGGTGATCTCGCCGATGAGGGTGGACTTGCCGGAGCCGGACACCCCCGTCACCGCGGTGAACACGCGGAGCGGGAACTGCGCTGTCACACCGCGCAGGTTGTGCCGTGAGATCGGGCCGGTCCTGAGCCACCCCCTGGCCTTGCGCACGTCCCGGGCCGGGACCGCGGAGTGGTCGAACAGATAGCGGGCCGTCGCCGACTCCTCGACACCGGCCAGCTCGGCCACCGGGCCGCTGTGCAGCACCCGCCCGCCGTGCTCGCCCGCGTCCGGACCCACGTCCACCAGCCAGTCGGCGCCCCGCATGACGTCGAGGTGGTGCTCCACCACGAACACCGAGTTCCCGGACGTCTTCAGCCGCTCCAGTACCGTGAGCAGCGCCTCGGTGTCCGCCGGGTGCAGTCCGGCGGACGGCTCGTCGAGGACGTAGACCACCCCGAACAGGCCGGAGCGCAGCTGGGTGGCGAGGCGCAGACGCTGCAGTTCGCCCGCGGAGAGGGTGGGAGCGGTCCGGTTGAGACTGAGGTAGCCGAGACCCAGCTCGACGACCGGTGCGATACGGGACCTCAGATCGTCGGTGAGGACCCGGGCCGCCTCCGACGTCGCGTCGAGGCCCGCGGCCAGCTCCACCAGCGGCAGTGCCGCCAGTTCGGCGATGGTCCGGCCGCCGAAGGTCACCGCCAGGGCCTCGGGGCGCAGCCGGCTGCCGCCGCACGCCGGGCAGGGCGCGCTGGTGAGGAACCGCTCGGCCTTCGCCCGCAGGGCCGGGCTCTTGGAGTCCGAGAACGTCTTCATCACGTACCGGTGGGCGCTCATGTACGTGCCCTGGTAAGGCCGTTGGATACGGTTCGCGTCCCTGACCGGGTGCACGGTGACCACCGGCTGCTCGTGCGTGAACAGGATCCACTCCCGCTCGCCGGCGGGCAGCTCCCGCCACGGCCGGTCCACGTCGTGGCCGAGCGCGTCGAGGATGTCCCGCAGGTTCTTGCCCTGCCAGGCACCCGGCCACGCGGCGATCGCCCCGTCGCGGATCGACAGCGACGGGTCGGGGACCAGCAGTTCCTCGCTCGTACGGTGCACCTGCCCGAGTCCGTGGCACTCCGGGCACGCCCCCACCGCCGTGTTGGGCGAGAAGGCGTCGGAGTCGAGCCGCTCGGCGCCGGGCGGGTAGGTGCCGGCCCGGGAGAACAGCATCCGCAGGGAGTTGGAGAGGTTGGTGACGGTGCCGACGGAGGAACGAGAGGTGGGCGCCGCCCGCCGCTGCTGGAGCGAGACGGCCGGGGGCAGGCCGGTGATCTCCCCGATCTTCGGCGCGCCGACCTGGTGGATCAGCCGGCGTGCGTACGGCGCGACCGACTCGAAGTAGCGCCGTTGCGCCTCCGCGTAGATCGTGCCGAACGCCAGCGACGACTTCCCCGAGCCGGACACGCCGGTGAACACGGCCAGCACGTCCCGGGGGATGTCGACGTCGATGCCCTGGAGGTTGTGCTCGCGGGCGCCGCGGACACGGACGAACGGGTCATGGGGGTCGCGGTCGTGCATGGGGAACGACTCTAACCGGAGGTGATCGCGGCCAGCCGCCGGTAGGAGTCCAGCAGGGCCTCACGGTCGTACGAACTGGTCGTGACCAGTACCTCCTGGGCGCCCGTCTCCTTCAGTACCGTCCCCAGCTCGTGCGCCACCTGCTCCTCGGTCCCGGCGATGTGGCCGGACAGGCCGGACTCGTAGAAGCCGCGCTCCTTGCCGGTCATCGTGAGTGCCTCCACGCGCTCGGCGGGCGGCAGCGGCGGGAAGGTGCCGCGGGTGCGGGAATGCGCCATGGACCAGGCCTCGGGGATCAGCAGCCGCCGGGCCGCTTCGGGGGTGCCGGCCACGGCGATGGTGCCCGAGACGACGACGTAGGGTTCCGCAGCCCAGGAGGAGGGGCGGAAGTGGTCGCGGTAGTGGTCGATGCCGCGCCGCATCCTGTCCCGGTTCCCGAGGTCGCCGATGACCATGGGCAGGCCCGCACGGGCGGCGATGCCGGCGCCCTCGCCCATGGCCAGCACGAACGGCGGCACGCTCAGGCCCTCGGCGGGACGGGCGTGCACCCCGGTGGGTGAGGTGCCCCAGAACCAGCCGAGCAGCTCCCCGAGCTGGGCCTCGAAGTCCTCGGCATCGCCCTTGTCGCGGCCCAGGGCCCGGCGCACCCCGTCCGTGAAACCGACGGACCGGCCGAGGCCCATGTCGATCCGCCCGGGGAACAGCGACTCCAGCACCCCGAACTGCTCGGCGACGACCAGCGGCCGGTGGTTGGGCAGCATCACCCCGCCGGTGCCGACCCGGATCGTCCGGGTCGCGCCCGCGACGGCGGCGGCCAGTACGGCCGGCGCGGAGCCGGCGACCCCGGGCACACCGTGGTGCTCCGAGACCCAGAACCGGTGGTAGCCGAGGCCCTCCAGCTCCTGCGCCAGCCGCACGGTGTCGCGCAGCGCCTCGGGATGGGTGTGCCCCTCGCGGGTGCGGGAGCGGTCGAGGACGGACAGGCGCACGGGATCCATACCGGGTTCTACGCCGGGCGGGGCCGCGGGTATTCCACCGCCGTGCAGGGACCCCACCGCCGGGAAAACCGGGTGACCGCGTCGAGGCACGTCAGGACAATGTTCCGGAACCCTGTAGCGAAAGGCGGCCGACCGTGACCGTCCCCAACGTCCTGCTCTCCGGCATCGTCGGATCGACCGCCTACGGCCTCGCCCGCCCGGGCTCGGACATCGACCGCCTCGGCCTGTTCGCCGTGCCGACCGAGGAGCTGCACGGGTTGCGCCGGCCGAAGGAATCGCACGTCAGTACGGCGCCGGACCGCACCCTGCACGAGGCCGCCAAGTGGTGCCGGCTGGCCCTCGGCGGCAACCCGACCGCGATGGAGCTGGTGTGGCTCCCCGACGAGCTGTACGAGGTGCGCACCCCCCTCGGCGACGAGCTCATCGGCATCCGTGAGTCGTTCCTGTGTGCCCGGCGTGTCAGGGACGCCTATCTCGGGTACGCCACCCAGCAGTTCCGGCGGCTGGAGGCGCGCGGCGACGGTTCGTTCTCCGCCGACACCCGGGGGCGCACCGCGAAGCACGCCCGGCATCTCAAACGGCTGTGCGGGCAGGGCCTGGAGCTGTACATCACCGGGCGGTTGACGATCCGCGTCGAGAACCCGGACGAGTACCACGCCTTCGGCGAGCGCGTGGCCGCCGACCCGTCCGTCGCCCTGCCGCTGCTCAGGCACTACGAGGCCGCCTTCGACGAAGGCCCCACGGCGCTGCCGGACGAGCCCGACGAGGCGCCGGTCGAGGCCTGGCTGCGCCGGGTCCGGGCGCAGTGCGCCACGGCGGCCGCGAGCTCAGCCGCCGGGGCGTAGCAGCCCGCGCTCGTAGGCCCTGACCAGGTTCTGCGGGACCAGGTGACGGACGCCGTCGACGGTGACCGGGACCAGTGCCGGCGTGGCGGCCTTCCACTGGGCGCGGCGGTGACGGGTGTTGCTGCGGGACATCTTCCGCTTCGGGACAGCCATGGGACTCCTCCTCGGTGGTCGGGCACCGAGGACGCTACATGAAAATGGATCCCATTAACAATGTGCGTCCCGGCGCCCGGCCACCGCCGTCCCGGACAGGCGTGTCAGGTGTCGGCGCCCACGAGCATCCGCACCTCGAACTCCTCGTGCGCGGAGGCCTCTTCGGCCGGGCCCCTGTCCAGTACCGTGCCGAGCCAGCCCAGCAGGAAGCCCGCCGGGATCGAGACGATGCCGGGGTTCTGGAGCGGGAACCAGGCGAAGTCGGCGTCCGGGTAGAACGAGCCCGGGGTCGAGGAGACGACGGGGGAGAAGGTGGCCAGCAGGACGGAGCAGAGCAGGCCGCCGTACAGGCTGAGCAGGGCGCCCTTCGCGCTGAAGCGCCGCCAGAAGAGGGTGTAGATGATCGTGGGCAGGATCGCGGACGCCGCGATGGCGAAGGCCAGGAAGGCGAGCGTCGCGGTGTTCGCCCCCCAGGCGACGAGGGCCAGCAGGACGCCGAGGACGCCGATGACCGCCCCGGACAGCCGGGCGACGGTCAGCTCCTCCGTCTCGCTCGCCCGGCCCTTGCGGATCACCTCGCTGTACAGGTCGTGCGCGAGGGAGGAGGCCGCGGCCAGGGTGAGGCCGACCGCCACGGCGAGCAGCGTCAGATACGCCAGACAGGTCAGCAGTGCGGTGAGGACGCTGCCGCCCAGCTCGTGGGCGAGCAGCAGGACGGAGGCGTTGCCGGTGCGGTCCGTGCTCTCGATGGTGTCCCGGCCGAGCAGCGCGGTGGCACCGAGCCCCATGATGCCGGCCCCGAGGCAGACCGCGCCGACCAGGCCGACGGCCCACAGCACGGAGGAGCGCAGTACGCCGCTGTTGCGCGGGGTGAGCAGCCGCATCAGCACGTGCGGGAGGGCGGCGAGGCCGAGCACGATGGCCAGTTCGAGGCTGAGGAAGTCCAGCTTGTTGCTGACGGTGCCGCCGTAGCGCAGCCCCGGTTCGAGGAAGCTCAGGCCCGAACCGCTGCGTTCGGACGCCCTCTCCAGCAGCGCGTTGGGGTTCCAGTCGAAGTGGTGCAGCACCCAGCCCGCGGTGAACAGCACGCCCACCAGCAGCATCACGGCCTTGATGATCTGGATGACCGTCGCGCCGGGCATGCCGCCGAGGGAGGCGTACAGGATCACGAAGGCGCCGATCACGACCACGCACAGGGTGCGGGTGGTGTCGCTCGGTACACCGGTGAACTGGGTCAGCAGGGCCACACTGCCGACGAGCTGGGCCACCAGGTAGAGGGTGGCGATGGCCAGGATGCAGACCGCCAGCGCCACCCGTACCGGGCGCTGCTGCCGGGGCAGGCGCAGTGCCACCGTGTCGCCGAGGGTGAACTTGCCCGTACGGTGCAGGGGTTCGGCGATCAGCAGCAGCACCATCATCCAGGCGACGGTGGTGCCGCCGAGGTACATCAGTCCGTCGTACCCGGTCAGGGCGACCAGCCCGGTGCTCCCCAGCAGGGTGGCGGCGGACAGGTAGTCGCCGCACATCGCGAGGCCGTTGCGCAGCGGCGACATGGCGCGGTTGCCGAGGTAGAACTCGCTGATCTCGTCGCGCTGAGGAGCCGTCAGCAGCGCCATGAACAGGGTGATCACGACCACGGTCAGGAACAGGACGAACGTCAGCTGCAGGCTGCTGTCGTCGATGGCGGCGGCGGTCACCATGTGCGGAACCCTCTCGTTCCGTGCCGGAGCGGCTGCCCGGCCCCCTGGGGGGACGCGGCCGAGCGGGCGCGGCGGCTCCCGGTCTCGTGCAGCCGGGACCGCAGGCCGCGGGCGAGCGGATCGACCCGGGTGCGCATGTGCCGGACGTAGCACCAAGCGGTCACGCCCATGACGACGAACTGCCCGAGACCGAGGGTGAGTCCGAGCGTGAGGCGGCCGAACAGCGGCTGGTTCATCATCGCGGGGGCAAAACTCGACAGCAGTACATACAGCAGGAATCCGCCGACGGACAGGAGGGTCGCCCTGATGCCGAACCGGCGCTGTGCGTGGCGCAGAGAGTGAAATTCGGGAAGGTCGGATATACGAGACGGCGGAGTATGTTCGATGTGCGGAAGCGGGAATGTGGGAGTGTCTTCCCGCTGTGGTGAATATTCGGGCACAGGCGCACCTTCTTCGCTGCATCGTGCCCCGCACTCGACCCCGTCGGGTCAGTGGGCGCGTCCGGTTTTCGGGCAGGGGGAAGGGATGCCGGACGCGCGGTGGGGGTGCGGGCTCTGTGGGGGGCTCGTGAATCCGGAAAGCTCGCTGTTCGGATTCACGCGGACGGCCTCGGGGTTCTGTGTGGAGATCCCCGACAAGCCCCGGCCACGGGTGGTGGCGAGGCTGAGAGCGGAGTATGTCAGTGCTGTCCTTGAGCCATCAACTGTGAGGGTCGATCGACCTGTTCCCATGGCGCGTTCACGCCCCGCCGAAGGGGCACCCGTACTGCGGTGGCCTGCGCGAAAGGGACGGCGGGAGAACAGTACGGACCATTTTCCGGTTCAGGCTGTCTCAAATGCGCTTAGGCTGGGCAGCGTGAGTGACCACCGCAGCAAGGCCCCGCTGGCCGTGTTCGACCTGGACAACACGCTCGCCGACACCACGCACCGGCAGGGGTTCCTGGAGCGCAGGCCGAAGGACTGGGACGGGTTCTTCTCGGCGGCGCCGCAGGACCCGCCGGCCCCGGAGGGCATCGCGCTGCTCCGGGAGAGCGCGCGGGAGTGCGAGATCGTCTACCTCACCGGGCGGCCCGAGCGCTGCCGGCGCGACACGCTGGACTGGCTCGCCGCCCAGGGGCTGCCCGAAGGGCGCGTGTACATGCGGCGAGACGCAGGGGGGCCGGGCGGGGGAAGAGGTGACCGGCGGCCCGCCCGGTTCACCAAGCTGGAGATCCTGCGGCGGCTCGCCCGCACGCGCGAGATCCGCGTCCTCGTGGACGACGACGAACTGGTCTGCGAGGACGCCCGGCGCGCGGGCTTCATCGTCGTACGGGCCGACTGGGTGACCCGGTCCGCGGAAATGAAGGCGGCGCAGGAGCGGGAAGGGCGGACCTGAGCCCGGACCGCACCGCCGGCGGACCGTGTCCGCCTACTCGGACTCGTCCAGCCGGAAGCCCACCTTCAGGCCCACCTGCCAGTGCGCGATCTGCCCGTCCTCCAGCTGGCCGCGCACCTGCGTCACCTCGAACCAGTCCAGGTTGCGCAGCGTCTGCGCGGCCCGGCCGATGCCGTTGCGGATGGCCTGGTCGACGCCGTCGGGGGAGGTGCCGACGATCTCCGTGACCCGGTAGGTGTGGTCTGACATGCCGCTGCTCCTCTTCCAGTGACGGGAGTGCCACGTGTCCCTCCACCGTGCCCCAAGCGGCGGCGAATCGCGAGATGTCGTCTCCCGCTGCCACCGCCCCAGGATCACCGGTGTCAGCTCGCCACGCTCAGTGACAGTGCGAACCGGCCCGGGCCGTCCGTCCACCAGTGGGTCAGCTCCAGTCCCGCCGTGGACAGTTCGGCGCGCACACCCTCCTGCCGGAACTTCGCCGACACCTCGGTCCGCATCTCCTCACCCGCCGCGAAACCGACGGCGAGATCGAGGGCCGGCACCTTGACCGTCTGTGCCGTACGGGAACGCAGCCGCATCTCGATCCACTCGTGCTCGGCGTCCCACCGCGCCACATGGCCGAACTCGTCCGGCTCGAAGTCGGCGCCGAGCTCCCGGTTGATCACGCTCAGGACGTTCTTGTTGAACGCGGCCGTCACCCCGGCCTCGTCGTCGTACGCCCGGACCAGCACCTCCTCGTCCTTGACCAGGTCCGTGCCCAGCAGCAGGGCGTCGCCCGGGGCGAGCAGGGCGCGTACGGACGCCAGGAACGCGGCGCGCTCTGCGGGCAGCAGGTTGCCGATCGTGCCGCCCAGGAACGCCACCAGCCGGGGCCTCGGCGTGTCCGGGAGGGTCAGTTCCGCGGTGAAGTCGGCGATCAGCGCGTGCACGTCCAGCCCCGGCCGCTCGGCGGCCAGCGCCTGCCCGGCCTGGCTGAGGGCACTCTCGCTGACGTCGACCGGGACGTAGGTGTGCAGGTGTGTGAGGGCGTCGATCAGATGCCGGGTCTTCTCGGAGGAGCCGGAGCCGAGCTCGACCAGGGTCCGCGCCCGGGTCGCCGCGGCGATGTCGCCGGAGCGCGCGAGGAGGATCTCCCGCTCCGCGCGCGTGGGGTAGTACTCCGGCAGTTCCGTGATCTTCTCGAACAGGTCGCTGCCGTGCGCGTCGTAGAACCACTTCGGCGGCAGGGTCTTGGGGCGGCCGGTCAGGCCCCGGTGGACATCGGCGCGCAGCGCGGCGTCCGTGGCGTCCTCCGGCAGGGTGCGGGTGAGGTGGAACGGGCTCACGTACGGGGCTCCTTCAGCGATGGGGGTCCCGCCGCTCGGGCGGAGCCGGGGGTGGGGGAGGGCACGGAGGCGTCGGTCGGCTCCTTCAGCGGCGTGAGCAGCACGTCGGTGCGGCTCGCCGCGAGCAGGGTGCGGTCGGGGACCTCCTGCCAGTGCGGATCGTCGTCGTAGGGCTCGGAGGCCACGACGGTGCCGCCGCCGGGCCGGGTGAGGTACCAGAGGGCGTCGCCCCAGGCGGTCGCGGTGATGGTGTCGCCGTTGGTGAGGAGGAGGTTGAGCCGGGAGTCCGGGGCCGCGGCGGCGACCTCCAGGACCGTGTCGGCCATCGCCTGGCCTTCCTCGTCGCCGCTCCGCAGCCGCGCCAGCACCAGCGCCCACACGAGCGCCGAGTCGTTGCGGGCCTCCAGGGACAGCAGGTCCTGGTGCGGCAGCGTCCGGGACACCGAGGCCAGCGAGCCGGGCCAGCCCCGGACCGCACCGTTGTGGCTGAACAGCCAGGTCCCGGCGGCGAACGGGGCCGCGGCCGCCTCCGCGTCCGCGCCCGACAGGGTGGCGTCGCGCACCGCGGCGAGCAGCGCGGTGGACCGTACGACGCGGGCGAGATCGGCGAACGACAGGTCCGCCCAGATCGGCCCGGCCCGGCGGTAGCGGGCCGGCACCGGGTCGCCGTCGGCGTACCAGCCCACGCCGAATCCGTCGGCGTTGACCGTCCCGTACCGCTGGTGCCGGGGCGCCCACGACTGCCGGTGCAGTCCGTGCGGGGGCTCCACGAGGAGCCGGCCCAGTGTCTCCTGCGGCCCCACGTACGCCACATGACGGCACATCAGACGTCCTCCGACCGGGCCGTGCGGAACCCGGAGAAGATCTGCCGCCGGATCGGGTAGTCCCAGTTGCGGAAGGTGCCCCGGCAGGCCACCGCGTCCACCGCGAACGAACCGCCGCGCAGCACCTTGTGGTCGGGCCCGAAGAAGACTTCCGAGTACTCCTTGTACGGGAACGCCTTGAACCCCGGGTAGGGCAGGAAGTCGCTCGCCGTCCACTCCCACACGTCGCCGATCAACTGCCGTACGCCGAGCGGCGACTCACCGGCCGGGTAGCTCCCGGCGGGGGCAGGACGCAGGTGCCGCTGGCCGAGGTTGGCGTGCTCGGGCCCCGGGTCGGCGTCACCCCAGGGGTAGCGCATCGAGCGGTCACCGGCCGGGTCGTACCGGGCCGCCTTCTCCCACTCGGCCTCGGTCGGGAGCCGGCGACCCGCCCAGCGGGCGTAGGCGTCGGCCTCGTACCAGCACACGTGCAGCACCGGCTCGTCCGGCGGGACGGCCTCGGTGACGCCGAACCGGCGCCTGAGGAACTGCTTTCCCTCGCGCCGCCAGAACAACGGGGCGGTGATGCCGTGCTTGAGGATGTGAGCCCAGCCGTCAGCCGTCCACCACCGCGGGTTGTCGTAGCCGCCGTCCTCGATGAACGCCTGGTAGGCGCCGTTGGTCACCGGGGTGGTGTCGATGTGGAAGGGCGCCACCTCGCGCCGGTGCGCGGGGCGTTCGTTGTCCAGGGCCCACGGCTCGCCGGAGGTGCCCATCGTGAACGGGCCGCCCGGGACGAGGACTTCGGACGGACCGGTGAACAGCGGCGCCGGCTCCGGGTCGGGCGCCGCAAGGGCCGGCGGGCCCGTGCGCAGCTGATGGGTGATCAGCATGGTCTCGTCGTGCTGCTGTTCGTGCTGCGCGATCATCCCGAAGGCGAAGCCGGCCTCCGTCAGCCGGGTCCCGTGGAACGCGGCCCGCTCCAGCACGTCCAGAGCCCGGCCCCGCACATCGGCCGCGTAGGTGCGGGCCTCGGCCGGCGACAGCAGGGGCAGCTTCGGCCGCTCGGCGCGCGGGTGCTCGAAGGCGTCGTAGAGGCCGTCGATCTCCGGGCGTATCGCCTCGTGCCCGGCGACGGCCCGCAGCAGCCACTGCTCCTCCTGGTTGCCGATGTGCGCGAGGTCCCACACCAGCGGCGACATCAGCGGCGAGTGCTGCGCGGTCAGGTCGGGCTCCTCCACGCAGCTGGTCAGCAGGGTGGTGCGGTCGCGTGCGACGACGAGTGAGGCGACCGCCCGCTCACGGAGCACCTCGGGGTCGACGGTCCCGGCGTCGACAGCGGGGTCGGTGTCGGTCATGGGCGGAAGTCCTTCCCGTGGGCGCGACCGTCCGTGCCGCGCTGTCGGTCGAGCAGGTCGTCGGCGGGGCAGCGGCCCAGGACGACATAGCGGTCCAGATGGGCCGTGACGGCCTCGATGACCTCGGGGGAGGCGCCGAGCCGGGGCAGGGCGTCCAGCGCGGTCGTGAAGCACGTGACGGCCACCTCGCGCAGTTCCGCGTCCGCCAGGCCGCTGCGGGCCGCGTCGAGCCACAGCGGATTGTGCGGCGCGGGCAGCCCCAGCGTCCGCTCGGCCAGCGGCTTCACGGCCCGGTAGGCGGTCTCGGTGGCCTCCGGGTCGTCGAACAGCGCCGCCGTCACGGCGAGCGGCACGATCCAGCCGTCGTCTCCCGGCTGTGCGTCGATCATGCGCAGTTCGAGATGGCCGCGCGGCCTCACCGGCGGGAACAGCGTCGTGACGTGGTAGTCGAGATCCTCCCGGGTCGGCGGCCGGGGCACGCCCGTACGGATCCAGTCCCGGAAGGTGAGCCCCTCGGGGACGTCCCAGGGCCCGCCGTCCCGCCGTACGCACATCACGGGGGAGTCCAGCACGTGCCGGGCCCAGGCGCCGCGCGGGTCGGTGTCCAGCCGCGGTCCGCCCGCCCGGCCGGCGCCGATCCGGGTCCACGTCAGCTGCCGGGTGGACAGCCAGCCGGTCGGCCGGTGCCCGGCGAGCGGGGAGTTGGCGAACGCGGCCACCAGCACCGCGCCCAGATGGTGGGCCAGCCACCAGCGCCGCACCAGGCCCTGCGGCCCGGGCTCCTCGTGGCCGGCGTCCAGGCACACCTGCACGGAGGCCGAGGTGCACATCATGGCGCGGCCGGCGGGACCCGTGCGGTCCAGGCACGCCTCCATGGCGTCGTAGCGCGGTTCGCGCAGGAACCGGCGGGGTTCGTGCCAGGGATCGTGGCCGAGGCCGACGAGGGCGAGGCCGTCCAGGCGCAGAACCGCGCGGACGGCGTCGAGGTCGGCGGAGACGGTACCGATGCACTCCGTCAGGGAGGCGGCGGGGGGCGAGCTCAGCTCCAGCTGGCCGCCGGGCTCCACGGTGAGCGCCGATCTCAGAGGCACGGTCCGCAGTGCGGCGTAGGCCGCTTCGAGTCGTTCGGGTGTGACGGGGAGCTGCGGTGCGCGCAGCTCGTGGACGAGCCATTCCACTTCGACACCGAGGCGGCGCGGTGGGCCGGTCTTGAAGCAGATGCCGCGGACCAGGGCCTCGACCTCGGCTTCGGACAGTGAGGTGCGTGGCCGGGTACAGCCACGTGCCGTATCGGACATGTCGGGATCCTCCTGAGATTCCACCATGCCACCGGTCCGGGCTCTTCGGCGGCCCGGGCCGGGATCACCCGTCCCACCCAAGACGCTCACGTCGCTCGGCACAAGGGGGCGAAGCGGGGCGTGCCCGGGCGGTCATGCGGCCTGCCCCGGTGTTTCCAGGAACTTTCCCGGGTGTTCTCCCCTGGCGAAAACTGTGTTGCACCGGGGGTCCGGAATCACCCACGATGCCTGCGTGAGCACGACAAGGAGAGCCGCGCGGCAGGCGCTCACGGCGCGTACGGGGGTCGCGTCGTGAGCGCGCGCCTGCGCGGTATCGCGCGGCAGACCGAGCAGATCGTCGCGGCCGGGGCCTACCGCGCGCCGGACTGGCGCGAGGTCTCGATCGCGGAAGAACTGCGGGCGGCGCGCGAGGGCACGCGCCTGTACGGACCGGAACCTGTGCCGGCGCCCGCCGTTCGGGTGACGGGGACGCGGGAGACGCTGGTCGAGGTCACGGGCGAGAGCAGCCCGGAGGCCGCCCGTCGGCTCGGCGGGACCGTGGCCGTGCTGACTTCGCCTCGGCCCGGAATCCAGGCGGCGGCCATCTGAACGGCGCCCAGGCCCAGGAGGAGGCACTGTGCCGGGCCTCCGCGCTCCACACCTGCCTCCTCGAGGCCCGCGCCTTCTGCGATCATCACCGGGCCCACCGCGACCACGTTTTCTCCACGGACCGTGTCATCCACTCGCCGGCCGTGCCCGTCTTCCGTGACGACCGGGGCGGCCTGCTGGCCGAGCCGTACACCGCGGGCTTCCTGACCTCGCCGGCGCCCAACGCGGGCGTGGTGCTCCGCACGGCGCCCGAGCGGGCCGCCGAACTGCCGCGGGCCCTCGCGGCCCGGGCCGAACGCGTCCTGGAGACGGCCGCCGCCCACGGCTACCGCACGCTCGTCCTGGGCGCCTGGGGCTGCGGGGTGTTCCGCAACGACCCCGCCCAGGTGGCGGAGGCGTTCCGTGCGCTGCTGGGGCACGGCGGCCGGTTCGCGGAGACGTTCGCGCACGTGGTGTTCGGGATCCTGGACCGGACGCGGGAGCGTGCTGTGCTGAGCGCCTTCGAGGAGACGTTCAGCTCCAGCCGTAGCGCTCCTGCAGGCGGCGCCTGACCAGGTTGAACCGCATGCGGTCCAGGGCGCAGGCCTCCCGGCGCATGCCGTCCTCGTGCAGGCGCAGCACCCGGTCCACGTCGACCCACGAGTCCCGGCCCGTCCGGTCCCACGGCCCACCGCCGATCGGCACCCACTCCCGGTGGCCGTCGTGCCGCTTGCTGGACAACTGCACCGCGAGGAACGTGCCGCCCGGCTCGCGGGCGACCACCAGCACCGGGCGGTCCTTGCCGCGGCCGTCGTTCTCCTCATAGGGCACCCACGTCCAGACGATCTCCCCGGGATCCGGGTCGCCGTCGTGCGCGGGGGAGTACTCCGTGCGGACCCGGCCCACCTCGCGCGGGTCGGCCTGGACGGTGGCGGAAAGGCCGTGACGGCCGGGGACGTTCTCGTCGGCAAACGTGCTCACGGGGGGCACCTTAGAGGCTGCCCACCCGAGCACGCCGCCCGGGTCACCGTCGCCGTGGCTCAGGCGGCAGCGGAACGTGCCGTGACCGGCGGCGACGGCCACTTCTCGGACCAGCGCAGCTCCGTCTCCAACTGCGCGGCCACCTGCACGAGAAGCGGCTCGCTGTTCGCCGGGCCCAGCAACTGCGCGCCGACCGGCAGTCCGTCCGGCGTGAAGCCGGCGGGCACGTTGACCCCGGGCCAGCCCAGCACGTTCCACGGCCAGGCGTACGGGCAGGCGGCGATCATCGCCCGGTCGGTGGCGAACCCGCTCAGTTCGAGCAGGGCGCCGATCCGTGGCGGGGGAGCGGCGGTCGTCGGCGCGAGGACGACGTCGTAGGACGTGAAGAACCCGCCGATGCGCCGGTGCAGCACGGTCTCCGCCCGCCGTGCCGCCCGCAGCGGGGCCCCGCCGAGCAGCCGGCCCAGCCGGGCGGCGTCCCGGGTGCGCCGGTCCAGCAGGGCCGGGAAGGGCGCCTCGCCCACGCGCTCGGCTATCCCGGCCGTGGCACGGGGCACGAAGGTCAGCCCGATCTGCCCGTACGGCGGGTCCGCCTCCTCGACGAAGTGCCCCAGCGCGGCGAGCCGCTCGGCCAGTTCGGTCACCCGGATCCGCACCTCGGGCAGGAGCCGGGCGGGCACCGCCGTGAAGGGCGGCTTGAGGGCGAGCGCGATGCGCAGCCGCCCGGGGTCGCGGCCGACCGCCCGGGACACGCCGAGGGCCGGGGGCTGGTGCGGGTCCTGCGGGTGGTTGCCGCTCGCCGCGTCCAGCAGCAGGGCCGCGTCGGCGACCGTGCGGGCCAGGGTGCCGTTGACGGTGATGCCCTGGAACGACTCGCCGCGCGGCCAGGTCGAGACACGGCCGCGCTGCGGCTTGATGCCGACCAGATGCGTCCACGCGGCCGGGATCCGCACCGAACCGGCACCGTCGGAGCCGAGCGCGGCGGGCACCAGACCGGCGGCGACCGCGGCGGCCGACCCGCCCGAGGAACCGCCGGGTGTGTGGTCCGTGCTCCACGGGTTGCGGGTCGCGCCGAAGGCGGGTCCCTCCGTGAAGGGCCACTGCCCGAACTCGCAGGTGTTGGTCTTGCCGATGATCACGGCCCCGGCCGCGCGCAGCCGCCGCACCGCCTCGCCGTCCTCGGGGACCGGCGGGAACTCCCCGCAGCAGCCGAACGCGGTCGGTTCACCGGCCACGTCCATGTCGTCCTTCACAGCGACGGGGACGCCGAGCAGCGGCCTCTGCGCGCCTTCGGAGGCCAGTTCCCGGTCCGCGGCGTCGGCCTCCGCGAGCGCGGCCTCGGCCCGGACGATCCGGAAGGCGTTGAGGCTCCCCTGCGTCGCCTCGATCCGCGCCAGGGTCCGCTCGACCAGGGCCCGCGACGTCACTTCCCCGGCGGCCAGCGCACGGGCGGTCTCCGCCAGGCCTTCGCTACGGTCGAGCGTCATACGGACACCTCCGGAAGCGGCTTGTCTACCGAACGGTAACGTCCGGTGGCCGATGGCGGAATGCCGACGACAGCAGTGGACGTTCACCCACCGGCCGCATCTTTCTCACTGGGCACATCGGCCCCTGTTCAAACCATTGACGGCTCTCCGCCTCGCCCTTACGTTCTGAGCCCCCACTTCTGATCGAGTTGCCGAACTCTGTTCGGTATACCGAATCCTGGTGTCCTAGGGAGAGCCGTCCGTGACCCCACACCCCGCCGCCCCGTCCCGCCGCACGCTGCTGCGCGCCCTGGCCGCCCTGCCCGCCTCGGCGGTCCTGCTCGGCGAGACCCCGGGACTGCTCGGCAGCGCCCTGGCCGCCGCACCCCCGAACGGCTCGGCCACCCGCTACACCATCGTGCCGTTCCTCAACAGCAACGACGGCACCGTCAACGTCTACCAGTCGGACGACGCCACCGACTTCCGGCTGCTGCGCTCCTCCGCGTACACACCGCCCGCGGGCCGGATCCGCGACGCCAGCGTGATCAGACACACCGACGGCTACTACTACGTCACCTACACCACGCGCACCTGGCAGGACCGCAGTACGACCATCGGCTTCGCCCGCAGCTCCGACCGCGTCAACTGGACGTTCCTGTACGACCACACCGTGCCGATCGCCGGCCTCTCCCGTGCCTGGGCGCCCGAGTGGTTCGTCGACAGCGACGGCAGCGTGAGCGTCATCGTGTCCTGCTCCACCACGAACGACGAGTGGATCTTCACCCCGTATCTGCTGAGAGCCGCCAACCCGGCTCTCACGGCGTGGAGTTCACCGGTCGCCCTCTCCGGGATCGGCGCCAACCACATCGACACGTTCATCGTGAAGACCGGCTCGACCTACCACGCCTTCCCGAAGAACGAGACGACGAAGTACATCGAGTACGCCACCGCCCCGAACCTCACCGGCCCGTACACGATCCGCCGGACGGGCGACTGGGCCGGCTGGGGCAGCTACCGCGAGGGTCCGGCCCTGGTGCAGCTCGACAACGGCGGCTGGCGGATGTTCTTCGACGGCTACGGCGACGGGAACTACTACTACAGCGACAGCCACGACACCTTCGCCACCTGGTCGGCACCGGCCGCGCTGCCCGCGATCTCCGGCACCGCACGGCACTTCACGGTCGTCAAGGAGACGGTCGGGGGCGGTCCGGCCCTGGCCCGGAACGTCACGCGCTCCTTCCGCTCGGCCAACTACACCACCCGCTACTGGCAGCAGCAGTCCTCCCTGCTCAACCTCCCCGTCGTCAGCGCCTCCAGCAGCACCGCCGAGAAGCGGGCCGCCACCTTCACGGTCGTGGCCGGACTCGCCGACGGCAGCGGCTGCTCCTTCCGCGACGCGGCCGGCAACTACCTGCGCCACTGGGACTTCCGCGCCCGCTTCGACCCGAACGACGGCACGAGCACCTTTGCCGAGGACGCCACGTTCATCCTCCGCACCGGCACGGCCTCGGGTTCCGTCCGCTTCGAGTCGTACAACTACCCGGGCCACTACCTGCGCCACTACGCCTACCAGCTCCGCGTGGACCGTTCCGACGGAACCGGTCAGTTCCGCCAGGACAGTTCGTTCACGCCAGTGACATCGTGGGCCTGACCCGCACCTGTCGTGCCTGCTTTCACCCGACGTCGAAGACGTTCGGCAGCCGCAGGAGGTACCGGGTGCGGTCGTGCCGCTTGAGCGCCTCCAGCTCGGGGGCCCGGTACAAGGGGGTCACCGTGCACCGCTCGGCGGTCGAGCCGATCTGTTCCAGCAGGGCGTTGACGGCCTGCCGGGCCGAGGAGTTGGCGCCCTCCATGGTGGCGAGATCGATGGGTACGGCCACGTAGTCGCCGGCCAGGAAGAAGTTGGGGATCCTCGTGACCGACCTCGGGCGGTGGTGGAAGGTCCCCACCGGATGGATGAGCAGCTGTTCCTCGTTGACAGGCTGTGGCGTGCCGAGTCCGTCCACGGCCGGATCGAGGAACCACGAGTGCAGCACGGAGTCCTTCAGGACCGTACGGCCGCTGTCGTTGAGCGCCGCCTTCAACTGTGCCCACACCTCGCGGGCGACTTCGGTACGGGTGCATTGCTTGGCCGTCTTGCCGTACAGGATGCCCGGGCGGTCCCACTCGGAGACGTCCACGGACAGACAGTCCGCGACCGTGCCGTCGCCGAAGTCCGCGGGGAAGTCGTGACCCGGCCAGTGCTGGGCTTGGGCGATCGCGGTCAGCGACCACGGGGAGTCGATGAGGTCGAGGTGGCCGTGCAGGATCGGTGTGCGTTCGGTCAGATAGAACTGTATGCCGGTCATCCAGTCCGTCTCCAGCCGGTCGCACTCGGCCAGTTGGGGGTCGGCGGCTCGTACGGCGGAGTTCCATGTGCGGCGGGCGTGTTCGACCGGCATCGCCGAAATGTAGTGGTCGGCGGTGACGGTCCGGCGCGCTCCCGCGGGGTCCTCCACGACGGCCCCGGCGATCACACCCCCGCCCAGGGTCAGGTCCCGTACGGTCCAGCCGACGCGGAACTCGACCCCGAGTGACCTCAGGTACGTGACCCAGGGGTCGATCCAGGCCTCGTTGGTGGGCGCGTTGAGGATCCGGTCCAGTGGTCCGTCCGCGCCCCGCCCGAGGAGGTTGAAGGCGAAGGCCTCCAGCAGGGTGGCGACCGTACGGGTGCTGGCCTCCTCCGCCTTGGTGGCCACGATGTTGCGGGTGATGCCGACGGCGAGGATCCGCTGGTAGTCGTAGGACATCCGTCCGGCCCGTACGAAGTCCCACCACGGCGTCCGCTCCCATACGTCGTCGCGGCGCTCGTCGCAGCTGCTGAGGAAGACCAGGAAGCGGTTGGCGAAGTAGAGGGCCTCGTGGAGGGGGAGGTTGAAGGCCGTGTCCAGGACCGAGGTGAAGGCGCGGCGGATCTCGTCGGGGGTGAGTTCGGCCGGGGTGTTGCCGGGCCAGGGCAGCGGGACCCGGATGTCCTCGCGGCCGCCCGACCGGGCGAACAGCATCTCCTTGGGGGCGACGAGGTTGTCGTGGACACCGTTGGGGTTGCCGGGGACCGGGATGCGCCGCATGGTGTCGGGCAGGTTGTGGTAGATGCCGGGGATGAAGCGGAAGCCGTGCTCCCCCGGCAGGGGGCGGCGGCCGCCCGTGCCGCTGCCCGGTACGTCCATGCTGCGCGCCTTGCCGCCCAGCGCCTTGCGTTCGTAGACCGTGACCCGGAAGCCGCGCTCGGCGAGTTCGTGCGCGGCCGTGAGTCCGGCGACGCCCCCGCCCAGTACGGCCACGGTCTGCGCCGCTGCGCCGTTCTCGGCCGAAGCCCGCTGTGGGGTCCCGAGGGCGACCCCGCCGCCGGCGGCGGCCGCGGCGGTGCCCAGGAACGTTCTGCGCGTGGTGCCGCTCATCGCCACCCCTTACCGTCGGTAACATCGGCGCACGACGATAGGGGTGAGGTGACGATCCCGGAAGGCGGCCGGCGCCACTTTGGCTTGATGTCGCATCACTCACCGGGGCCGTTCCGCCCCGGTGTGGACGGCGTGCACGAGACCGGGCCGCCACTTCCCCCGTGATGCGGGGGAAGTGGCGGCCCGGCTGGAGGGGGTCAGCGGGTGAAGGTGACCCGGTGCTCCTTCAGGGAGCCGCAGTTGGAGCCGTACACCTGCACGTACGTGTTGGCGATGCTGCCGCCCCAGTCGACGCAGTGGCCCTTGCCCTGGACGTAGGTCGGACCGGCGTACGACGTGAAGAGGCCCTCGTCGTAGTGGCTCTCGTCGGTGTCCGGGACGTAGATCCAGGCGGACATGTTCACGGCCTTGCCCGGATTGTTGCGGATGGTCGCGACACAGTTCTGGCCGTTGGAGGCGTTGTAGGTCAGGTAGACGGTCCCCAGCGAGCCGACGGTCGCCGAGTTGACCGTCTTGTACCCACTTCCGCAGACCTTCTGCGGGGTGGTGTTGGGTGCGGCCGAGGCCGGCGACGCCAGGGCGGTCATGGTCCCCACGGACAGTGCCGCCACGGCGGACGCGGCCACGATGGAACGGGTGAATCGCATATTTCCCCCTTGCAACTCTTCGAGGTGGTTGCTCCTGCATGGTGTGACCCTCGGAGCGTCCAAAGGGTTGTGCGTCAGTTCGCAGGAAAATTGGGGGAGTTGGGGGTGACTGTGCGCGGGGGCCGCCTGCCCGGGGCCGGGCTGCCCGAGCGTTCCCGGACTTCGACCGTTTTACTCACGGGTCACTTGTGGCACACGCGAGATCCAGAGGATCTGTGCAGGGGTGTCACACAGGCTGCACACCGCCCTTTCAAAGTCTCGTTAGCGTTACGGCTCGATCCCACGTGCGAACGTGACCAGGCGCGGCCGGCGTGCCGCCGGAACAGCCAGATCGGGAAACCACACATGGACTACTGCTCCTCGTGCCGTCGGCACCTCAACGGCGCCTTGGTCTGCCCGGGGTGCGGCGCCTATGCCCCGGACATCGCCCCCTGTGCCGTCGACGGCCGCTCCGGCCCGGCCCCAGCGCCCGTCGAGGCCCCGGGGCGACCGGCCACCTGGGAGTACCCGGCGGACACAGGCACCTGGCACGACGGCACCGTGTGGGACGAGACCCCCGCGCGTACGCAGGAGGACCCCGGCCCCGGCTCGTCCGACGGGTTCGACTCCCCGGACACCGGCACGGCCGAGGGCATCGAAGCCCGGCCTCAGGGGCGGGCGGCCCGGCGCCGTCAGATGGCCCGCTGGAAGAAGAACCAGCGCCGGGCCGTGGTGGCGACGGCGGTCGCGCTCGTCGGAGGCGGTCTGACCGTCGCCGCGATGAACGGGAACGCGAAGCCAGGGGTGCAGGCCGCCGCGACGCCGGAGGACACCACCATGGGCGGCGCCTCGGGGGAGGTGCCGACGTACACCGAACCGACGCCCAGCCGGGCCGACACCCCGCGCTCCGCCCCCACCCCCACGACTCCGCCGCACGCCGACCGCGCCTCGCGCCACCAGCAGTCCCGGGCCGCCGACCCCCGCACCACGCCGGCCGACACGCGGACGGACGAGGGCGCAACACCCCGCGAGCTGCCCCTGACGACCGCGCCTCAGCGGAAGACCGTCACGAACACCGTCGACACGGTCACCGGCGGTTCGGCCGAGTCGAAGACCACCGAACCCACGTCACCGCCGGCCGCCGGGTCCGGATCGGACGCACAGCAGCCGACCTCGACACCTCCGCCCGCGGCGACCACCCCGCCCCAGACGGCTCCCGCCGACTCGAAGTCCGAGGAGCTCTGCCTGCTCGTCATC
Organism: Streptomyces sp. NPDC057424; assembly: GCF_042803315.1. NCBI lineage: Bacteria > Bacillati > Actinomycetota > Actinomycetes > Kitasatosporales > Streptomycetaceae > Streptomyces > Streptomyces sp. NPDC057424. The sequence continues at coordinate 5,185 of NZ_JBHVCP010000038.1, read as the reverse complement.
TGCCTCGGCTGAGGGCGCGCGGCCACCGGTGGTGACCGTCCCGCAGCCGCCCTCCGTACCGTGGGCGCATGGCGGCTTGCCGCGCGCCACGTCCAGGGACGCCCCGGCGGGATCGACACCGACGACCTCGATGCCGCTTGGGGCCGCCGGTCGTGCGAACACCCCTGTCCCGCAGCCGGTGTCGAGCGCCTTCCGCGCCTCGTCCGGGCGCCGAGCTGGTGCGACGGCCCTGCCGCCGCTCACCGCGGACCACGCGACGATGAAGGGCAACGCCACCCAGGCGATCACCGGCCCGGAGGACTGGCGAAGGACCCTGCGAGGAGTCCGGGCGGCGCTGCGGCCCGGCGGGCGCCTGGTGTCTGCGACGCGGAGACCCGCCCGCCGCGCCTGGGAGGAGTGGAACCGCGCCGCCACGTACGGCGGGACGGACGTGCCCGGCGTCGGCGCCCTCGGGTCCCGGGCCGTCTGCTCGACGTGAGCGGACCGCCGCTGACGTTCCCGCGGACCCATGGGTTCGCCGCGGACGGGCGGCCGTCGACGTCGGAATCGACGCTGCGCTTTCGCGAGCGGCGCGAGGTGGAGGAGGAACTCGCCGCGCAGGGTCATGTGGTGGAGGACGTGCGTGACGCGCCGGGCCGGGAGTTCGTGTTCGTCGCACAGCGCCCGGAAACCACCGCCCGAGGGCGGCCGCGCCCACTCCGCGGCAAGCGGCAGCCGACCGTACAATCCTCGCGACCAAATCGGGGGCGACATCAGCGGGGGAGTCCGCGTGGAAACAATCATCGTGCAGTTGCCCGGTACCGCCCGGTGGGGTGCGGACGAGACGGGCAGTCCCGAACTGATCCACCTGGGGCCGGGGGACATCGCGGACTTCGGACGCGGCGGGGCGGGGGTCCGCATCGTCCTCACCGACCCCGGGATCTCCCGGCGGGCCGGGCAGCTGGAAGCCGCGGGGGACTACTGGCGGCTGTCCAACTTCAGCCGCAGCGTGTCGTACGTGGTGGAGAACCTGGAGGGAGCCGGCGAGTACCTCACCGTCGCGCCCGGGCGGCTCGGGGCGCCCGTGCCCTTCGAGTTCTCCCGTGTGGTGCTGCCCGCCCTGTCCGGCACCGCCGCGTTCAAGGTGTTCGCACCGCAGCACGCCTATCTCGGCGAGCAGTCCGTGCCGGGCGGCGGTGAACAGACCGTGCACCCCTTCGCCCTGGACCCGACGTCGAAGTACTTCCTCGTCCTGGTGGCCCTCTGCGAGCCCCGCCTGCGCGACCCCTCCGACTCGGCGCTGCCGGGCGTCGGGCAGATCGTGGAGCGACTGCGGCCGCTGGAGTCCTGCCGGGACCTGACGCGCTCCGCGGTCAACTACCACATCGACTACCTCTCCTTCGCCAAACTGCGCCTGGACCTCGGTGAGGAGGCCCCGGCCGCGGCCGACGGCGGCCGCACCGGCGCCAAGCGCACCCGGCTCGCCTCCGTCGCCCTGCGCTTCGGCCTGGTCCGCGAGGAGCACCTCAGCCTGCTTCCGCCCCGCGGCGCGGGCCGCCTCGCCCACCCGCAGGAGGCCGGCGCATGACGACGCCCGGGGAACGGGACGACGACCTGGAGGCCCCTCGCCCGCCCGGGCTCCCGGAGGGCTTCCGCATCGACGGCTGGGAGGTGGGCGCGGTCATCGGTTCCGGGGGCTGGGGGACCGTGTACGAGGCCCGTACGGTCGCCGACGGCACGCCCGTCGCCATCAAGGTGCTTCCGACCGGCGCCCTGGGGCCGGGGCAGCGTGCGGCGCTCGGTGAACTCGTGGCACGCGAGGTCCGGTTCAGCGCTAAGGCCGACCATCCCCACCTCGTCCGCACCCACGCTGTGTGCCCCGTCGAGGCACCCGGACTGCCCGCCCTGGACGGCGCGATCGCGCTGGTCATGGACCGGGCCCAGGCCAGCCTGAAGGACGTGCTGGACGCGGCCGGGACGGGCGGACCGATCGCGGACGCCGACCGCGTCCTGCGCGGAGTCGCCGCCGGACTCGCCCACATGCACGACGCGGGCTGGGTGCACGGCGACCTCAAACCCGCCAACGTGCTGCTGGGGCCGGCCGGGCAGGTGTGGCTGGCGGACTTCGGCCTGGCCGCCGAACTCGATGGCACACACGCCCACTTGCCGCCGCTCGGCACCCTCGACCACCTGCCGCCGGAGTGGTGGTCCCAGCGCACCGGCACCGAGGGCGCCGTCGTCCGGCCCACCGCCGACATCTGGGCCTTCGGCGTTCTCGCCCACCAGGTCCTCACCGGCGGCCTCCACCCCTTCCCGGGCGCGACGGCCCGGGCCCGCTCGCTCGCCGCCCAGACCTACGCGCGCGGCACCGCGCCCCTGCGGCTCGACGCCGGCCTCGACGAGGACATGCGCCGGCTGATCGCAGACTGCCTCGCCCCCGACCACGCCGCCCGCCTCCCGCACACGGCGCAGGGTGTCGCGGCCCGGGTCGAGGCCGTCACCGGCGGCCCGCCCCGCCGCCGAAGACGCCTGGTACCCGCTGTCGCGGCCGGACTGGTCGTCCTGACCACCGCCGCCATCGCCGGGGCGGCCCTGCTCGGCGGAGGCGGCGGCACCCAGGACGACGAGTCCGCCCGCGACGCCCCCACCGCCACCGGTACGGCCGGACCGCCGGCCGGTGAGATTCCCGAGAACTCCGACGTACCCCGGGAACTGCGCCCCGTCATCGCCCGCGCGGCCCACCGCTGCACCGACGAGGAGATCACGCCCGCCCTGCTCGCCGCGCTGCTCAAGGCAGAGAGCAACTTCGACGCGGAGGCCTCCCGCCCGCAGAGCGAGGAGTACGGCATCGCCATGTGGACGCCGTCGGTGTTCCGGGCCTGGGCCGTCGACGGGGACGGTGACGGCGACAAGGACCACATGTCGCCGCCGGACGCGATCGCCACCATGAGTCTGTACGTGTGCTGGCTCGACCAGCGCTTCAAGCAGGCCGGGCTGCCGAAGAAGGACCTTCCCGCGCTCGTCGCGGCCGGCTACCGCACCAGTGACCGCACCGTCATCGAGGAGCGCGGCGTACCGGAGCGGGTACGGCCGCACGTCGACAAGGTGCTCCGCTACCTCGCCGAGTACGAGGGCTGAACCGCACCAACGCGAGCGGTGGGCGGAGCCGCAGCCCCGCCCACCGCTCGTCCCCCGTTCCCGTCACGGCCGCGGCGAGCCGCACTCCGGGACGTTCGGCAGCCGGTTGTCCGGCGAGCTGATGTAGATGTTGGACATGTAGCCCCCGTACTGGGGCAGATAGGCCCGCCACTCGTTGGTGTAGGGCGGCACGTCGACCACCTGGCCCCGGGTCTGGCAGCCCACCAGCACCTCGACCCCGGCGGGGAGCCGGGTGATCCGCTCGCCGTCCGTGGTCGGGCCCTTGCGGACGCTCACGAGCTCACCCCAGGTGCCGAACCAGGTTCCGGCGGGCCGTACTCCGCCCGGCACGTTCAGCGAGCGGGTCAGCCGGCCGATATCGGTGTACGCCGTGCCGTACGACGTGCCGACCGGGTGCAGTGTCAGCACGGCCACGATCGTGCGGTCGTCCGCGCCCACCGTGCCGGTGGTGTGCAGTGCGGGGCTGGTGAGGTCCACGTCCGCGGCGCGGGGAGCGGGGGCGGCCGACTCCGCCCGCGTTCCCGAGGGCGCCGCCGCAGAGCCGCATGTGCCCTTCCCGTACTTCCCGGCCCAGCCCTGCTTCACCGCCCAGGGCCTCTCGAACGACCCCGCGATACCGAAGTGCTGGTCGAAGCCGTCGGTGGAGGAGCAGCGGGTGGAGCGGCGCAGGTTGTCCATGATGAAGTCCCGGACGGGCGCGGGCGCCTTCTCCAGGATGTACCGGTAGATCGCCACCGTGTCCCGGGCGGAAAGGGCGGTGTAGCCCCAGAAGCCCGCGTACTCGGCGGGCGGTGGCGCCGTGTCGCGCAGACCGAGCGAGGGCCGGGCGGTCATCCGGTTGATGATCGCCGAGCCGCCGTACGTCGACCAGTAGTGGTTCGCGGCGTCGTCGTCGCTGCCGCGCAGCATCGCCTCCAGCCGGGCGCGGTCGGCCGGGGGAACGGTGTAGTCGGGCCCGCGGTCCCACAGGAAGTCCAGCGTCAGCAGGAGTTTGACGACCGAGGCGGACCGGAACTGCGCGCTCTCGTTGACCTGTTCGGTGAACGCACCGGCCCGGCGGTCGAAGACGGCCACCCCGGCGGTGACGCCGGGCGGGATCCGGGCGGCTTCGGACGTGCGGACGGTCCCGTCGGCTGTGGCGGCCTTTTCCGCCCGGGGGTGTGCTGCCGCACCGCTCGTGAGTGACGCGACCGTGACGACGGCCGTGAGCGCGGCGGCGCCACGCAGGAGCATGCGCATGGTTGCCCTTCCTGGATCACCCGGTTGTCCCACGGGGTGGTGGCCCGCGTCGCCACGATAGGAGCCCGGGCGGGGCGGGTGGTCCTGACGAATGTCAGGGTTCCGGCAGAGCGGGGCGACCTGCGGCCCCGACCCTGATAAGTGTCAGGTGTCGGCGGTGCGGTGACGCCCCGTACGGTCACGACCAGCGAGCGGACGACGGCCGGCCGGGGGCCCGGTCGCCGCTCACGACCGGAATCACCGTCGACCCACGAAAGAGGGCTCATGAGCCGCCGATCACTCAGGACACTGCTGGCCGCGGGGGCTACCGCCGCGGTGATGGCGCTCCTTCCGGCCTCCGCCCAGGCCCAGCCGTACTCGGGCGGCAACTACGGGCTCTACGGCATGGAGGGGCAGTACCCCACCACCTCGTTCTGCACGGGCTCGTTCCGGCAGATCGGGCCCACCTTGCACGCCGAGGGCATGGCCCTGAAGTACTTCTACTCCGACAAGTGCGGCTCGTTCGCCCGGATCGAGAACTCCCGGCCCGGCTGCGTGGCCGTTCTGCAGCGTTCCGACAGCAGCGTGGGCCGCAATGACGGCTGGGTCTCCGAGACCGTCGACGCCAACATCAACTACGCCTACACGAAGATGGGCAACAACCTCAACGGCCGCGTCTCGCGCGCCCTGCTCTCGTGCGACGGCCACGACCTGGTGAACACCGCCTGGTACTGAGCCGCACGACACACCGCACGGGGGGGCGGCCGGAACTCCGGTCCGCCCCCTCGGCGTCCACCCGCCTGTGGCGGGCCACCGGTTTCCCGGTGGC